>NZ_CP094473.1:1233905-1542381 GCF_023347535.1 Faecalibacterium sp. HTF-F | reverse complement strand
CTGCCTCTGCCCGCATGATGGTCTCCGCCCCCATGCCGTGCCCATTGGTGATCTTATAATAGTGGGGCATACATTCATCCATCTCCGCCAGCTCCCGGTCCAGCTGACCGGGCTGACGGTGGAACATCATCAGCACCGAGGGAGAACCGAAGGTCCACCCACCGCTGTTCTGGATGCTGATAGCCGGGTGGGACATCTGCGCACTGGCGCTGCGGTGCAGGCGGCTCATGGCAGAGATATCGTTGTACATGAGAAAGCTCAGGATCAGGTCGCACTCTCCCAGAAGGCTGCCTTTTTCTTCCTGAGACCACTCCGGATGTTCTGCCACCGTGGTCAGCAGGAGCTGCTTCAGCTCCATCATTTTCGGGATCTGCCGCCAGTTGAACATACAGCGCATCAGCACCAGAATGGCAAAGGGGTGCCGCTTGAGCGTTTCCACCGGGCAGCGTCCCAGCCGTTCCAGCAGCTCTGCCGGGTCAAGGGTGGACAGCAGGATCCCGGCATCCCGTTCGATGACCTGCAGCGCTGCATCGTAGTCCTTGCACGCTTCGTAGGCGGTCAGGGCATGGAGATACTGCTGCTTTGCCTCATACCACGCCCCGTACCGTTCCCGGCAGGCATCCTGTTTTTCCGGCGTCAGCCGGGCAAACAGCCGCATGGCGCACTCCTTGAGCATGTGATGGAACCGGAAGGCCTTTCCGTCCGGCAGGCGGGTCACAAAGGCATTCTGCTCGGTCAGGGTCAGCAGGATCTCCTCTGCGTCCGGCATTTCGGTCACGACCCGTGCCATTTCCACCGTGAACTCATCCGCAAGCCCCATTATGGCAAGGAACTCCCGCTTTTGGGGCGGCAGGTTTTCCAGCATCGCCGCCGTGAACATGGAATAGATATCGACATCCTCGCTCAGCAGGATGCCCCGCTCGGCTAAGGAGTGCAGATTCAGGTATATGGCAGAAAACCACCCCTCACAGGAGCGCAGAAGGCTTTCCACCTGTGCCTCGGTCAGGTCCATGCCGCAGCGGTGGGCGTAGTGGGCAAGCTCGGTATGGTTGAGCCGCAGCTGCTCCCTGCCAATGCGGTGCAGACGGTGCCCCAGCCGGAGGATCTCTTCCTTGGGCAGGAAGTTGTTCCGGCTTGCCACGATCAGGTGAATGTTCGCCGGCAGGCGGTTTGCCAGCCCGCACAGGAACTTTGCCGCTTTTTCGTCCTTTAACAGGTGGAAATCATCCAGAAACAGGTAGCAGGGCGTGTCTCCTGCCAGCACGGCGCACAGGTCATCCATCAACTGGGCGGCGCTGCTGGCATCTTCGGGGTATTCGCAGCCCGCCAGTGCTGTCAGCCCTGCTGCCGCAAAGGCGTTCTGAACACTTTTCCAGAAGATGAAGCGATTGTCGGAATAGATATTCACCCGCAGGATGACGGCCGCTTCCGTCTGCCTGCGCTGGTTCAAAAACCAGTTGACCGCCGTGGTCTTGCCGTAGCCCATGGGAGCTACCACCGCCGTCAGTGCGCTGACCGAAACAGGGCGCAGGGTCTCCTGCACCCGCTCCGAAATATAGATCGCGTTCAAGTCTGTTTTCCGCATCGTTTTTGCTCCTTCTCACCATCCGGAGGCTCTGTGATTCACTGCATCAAGTATAACATAACTGCAGAAAAGCTGCATCCTGTTTTTCTTTGACGGATCATGCCGCATCCAGCAGCTCTTCGGGGTCTTCGATCGCTTCCTCGATCACCTCTTCCTCCGGTGTGGGCTCGTCCCCAGCGTCGAACCGTCCGATCAGGCTGCGGATCGTGTCACGGATAAAGAGCAGATCGTTGTCCAGATCGGCATCGGCATTCATCAGCTGCTGGACCATTTCGGGTTTGTCCGTGATAATGTCGTCTACGCCAAGGCTCAGCAGATCGCTGGCGTCTTCCTGACGGTTGACCGTCCATGCAGAGATGGTTTTGCCGCGCAGGTGGATCTGCTGGACCATGCCGGGGGTGATGAAGGTGGACTCCACGCTGAAAAAGTCTGCGGCGGGCAGGTCGTAATAGCTGCCCACGCCCAAAGCAAGGATATAGCCGGTCTGGATCTCCGGGGCAAGCTCCTTGACCTTGCAAAGGGTATCGTAGCTTTGCGAGGTGATCACGCAGTCATGCTCAAAGCCCTTTTCATAGATGATCCGGACGGTCTCTGCCTCCAGCTCAGGTGTGGCCGCATTGGGCTTTATCTCAATGTTCAGCTGGATCCTGCCCCTGCATTGCTCCAGAACTTCTTCCAGCGTGGGGATCCGGGTGCCGGTGTATTTCTGGCCGAACCAGCGCCCGGCGTCCAGTCTCCGCACTTCATCATAAGTCAGGTCATAAATGTTTTCGTTCCGGCCGGCACAGCGGCGCAGGTTGGCGTCGTGCGTCACCATCACAATACCGTCCTTTGTCATCTGGACGTCCAGCTCAGCGCGCTCACAGCCGTGGTCAATGGCAAGCTGGAAGGCGGGCAGGGTGTTTTCCGGTGCGGCGGCGGAATAGCCGCGGTGTGCCGTAACGATCGGCACAGTGCCGCCCAGCATGGAGCGCAGCGCATCGTCCTCCGGCAGAACAAAGTAGCAGGCGGCAAGCACGAAGGTGAGCAAAGTGGCACCGGCAATGGCGGCGGTCAGAAGCAACCTGCCATTGGAGCGGCAGGGTCTGCGGTCCGGGTCTGCCTCCGCTTCAAACGGTAAGTTATCCCGCAGGCGGTCATAGAGCGCGGTAATAACCGTGCACTGTGCAAGGGTGATGGTGCAGTCGATGAGAAACTGGAAGAAGGGAAGCTCAATGGTCAGCGCGGCACGGGACAGTGCAAACATGGCCTGCGTGCTCTGCATCCCGATGCCGATGATAATGCCGTACAGCGGCAGCGCGACGGCTGCAGTCAGCAGCAGAGAACGCAGCAGGGCCGAAACATTCCACCGCAGCAGCAGAAGAAATGTGCGAAGAATGCGCGTGCGGACATAGCCGACGCTTTCACGAACCGATTGCCACAGGCTTTTGTGCTCCAGAAGGAACAGCGGCAGCACCAGGACCCAGCTGATCAGGAGAACCAGAAGTGCGGCGCAGAGGGCCAGATAAAGCAGGTGATACCGGCTGTTGGCACGAATGACGCCCATGATATATTCCGGCACTGCAAGCTGAGTGATATAATTCACGGCAAGGAAAAAATTGGTGAAAGGGATCAGCGTGGCGCTGTAGACCAGAATGAGCCAGTTCTGCGGTAGAAAGGCATGACAGGCGTCCAGCAGGGAGGTGCACAGCAGTGCAGGCAGGCGGATGCTCTCGCCCTTGCGGGCAAGGTCCAGTCCATGCAGCAGGACGGAACATTCAAACAGCGACCAGAAGGCCGTCAGAACGGCGATGAGAACGATACAGCCGATAATGGCAGGGGAGGTAAAAATATCCGAAGCATTGCTGTTGCTCAAATAGTGCATGGGAGCGAACCGCAGCGTCAGGGACCAGACCTGCTGCATCAGGGAAACGAACAACAGGTTTGTGGCAAGCTTGCAGAGGATGAGAATGGAGAAAAGTGCAGCTTCGGCGCGGTGCATCAGGGAAAAGACGGAGCGCCGCAGGACAGAATAGGTCTGATTTGCAGTGCGGAACGAAATGAACAGATCTTTCAATTTAGCAGAACCTTCTTCTTATAATTTGCGGGACAGCCGGTCGCAGAGCGTTGGAACGGGCTATCCTGTGAAAATTTTTTACATGATCGGCAGAAGCAGACCGGAAAACAGCAGACATCCTGCGCCGTGCAGCCGGGGGCTGCCGCCTGAGAAAACAAAGCATCCGGCTGAGCCAGCCGGAAAAACTCTGCAAATATAATATAAATATAGTGTAACATATCTTTCTTTAAAATAAAATGTGGCAGAGACAAACGAAATCAACAAAAATGCAGGAAAAAATTTGGCAGGCACCGTACATGGCCCGGAACTGTAGAAGAAGGAGACTCTGGCAGAGGAACGCAGAATCGTTAAAAAATTATATAACGGGGTGTGACGGATGTTGATTTGCATGGACTTTTATAGAAGCTCTTGCATTTTTATGGAAAATTCAGTATAATAAAACCAATTTTGAAAGCTCACACAGACAACCAGGAGGTCTTACCATGGCTTCAAAGATCAATAAGGGAGAAATCCTCGCCAAGTTTTTCGATGACGGGGAATACACTGCGCTGTTTGCTGATGGTGCAGTGAGCGCTGCCTGCGGCTATGCTGCAGGTCAGCAGGCTTACGCTGTTTATCAGAATGGCGAAGCTGTTACCGTAAAGGATGTTGAAAAGAACATCAAGGTTCTGGAAATGGCAGCACAGACTGGCTGCCCGGTCGTCACCTTCTACAACTCCGTTGGCGCAAAGCTGGCTGAGGGTCTGGACGTGCTGACCGCCAGTGCAAAGCTGAATGCGCAGATCGCAAAGGTTTCCGGCGTGATCCCGCAGGTGGCTGTTGTTCTGGGTGTCTGCGGCGGCACCAGCGCACTGAGCGCAGCCAATGCAGATGTCTGCATCATGGCTGAGGGCGCAGAGCTGTTCTTCACCGCTCCGTTCACCTCTGCCGCCAAGGGCGACAAGGTGGCCGATGCCGGTACCGCCGCCGCCGCTGCAAAGGCTGGCGTGGCTGCTATCGTGGAGTCCACTGCTGCGGAAGCTGCCGAGAAGGCTGCTCACATCGTGGGCCTGCTGCCGGCCAACAACCTGACCGGCCCTGCGATCTTTGAGTTCGAGCAGCCCACTGCTGTTCTGGCTGCTGGTGCAGAGCCTGCAAAGGCTGCTGCCGCTGTGGTCGATAAGGACAGCGCCGTGGAGCTGTATGCAGGCTTTGGCAAGTCTGTCTATACCGCATTTGCAACCGTGGGCGGCAACGCTGTGGGTGTTGTGGCCACCGGCAAGAACCTGTGCCACAACTGCGTAGCCAAGGCTTCCCGTTTTGTGCGCCTGTGCGATGCTTTCAGCGTGCCGGTGATCACCATTGTGGATACCGAGGGCTTCGTGCCCAGCGCTACCGATGACATTGCAGGCGGCATCCGCGAGGCTGCCCGTCTGGCTGCCACCTATGCCGACGCTACCACTGCAAAGGTGGCTGTGCTGGCAGGCAAGGCTGTGGGCCCTGTCTACACCGCACTGGCCGCTGCTGATCTGCGCATTGCTGTGACCGGCTGCACTGTCAGCGCGCTGGAACCCAGTGCTGCTGTCAGCGTACTGTACAAGGAAGAGATCGATGCTTCCGACAACATCATTGCAGCCACCAACGCAAAGGCTGCTGCCTACACCGCTGAGGTGTGCAGCGCAGCAAATGCGGTTGCCTGCGGTGCTGCTGACCTGACCTGCGATGCAGCGAATGTCCGTGCAAGCGTGGTTGCTGCACTGGAGCTGCTGAGCACCAAGCGTGCTGCCCGCCTGCCCAAGAAGCACGGCAACATGGCCCTGTAATCGTCTGTATAAATCTTTAGATACGATTTTGATTTGGAGGATCCTTCCATGAAGTACTACAATATTACCGTCAATGGCGTTGCTTACAGCGTCTCCGTGGAGGAGACTGCCGCTGGTGCTGCTCCCGTTGCTGCTGCAGCTCCTGCCGCACCCGCTGCTCCTAAGGCTGCTCCGGCTCCCGCCGCTGCACCCAAGGCTGCCGCAGGCGCTGCCGGTGCTGTTGCCGTCAAGGCTCCCATGCCCGGCAACATTCTGGATGTCAAGGTCAAGGCCGGTGCATCCGTCAAGGCCGGCGATGTGCTGGTGATCCTGGAGGCTATGAAGATGGAGAACGAGATCGTTGCTCCGCAGGACGGCACTGTGGCTTCCATCAACGTCAACAAGGGCGACACCGTCAACTCCGGTGACGTTCTGGTTTCCATGAACTAAGGGAGAGGTGACAATCATGGCCAAAAAGCCGATCAAGGTTACCGAGGTCGTCCTGCGCGATGCCCACCAGTCTCTGCTGGCAACCCGCATGACCATGGATGAGATGCGTCCCATCCTGCCGGAAATGGATAAGATCAACTACTTCTCCGTGGAGTGCTGGGGCGGCGCTACGTTCGACAGCTGCATCCGCTTCCTGGACGAAGATCCCTGGGACCGCCTGCGCATCCTGCGCAAGGAACTGCCTCACCAGAAGCTGCAGATGCTGTTCCGCGGCCAGAACATGCTGGGCTATCGTCCCTACGCAGATGACGCCGTTGAGTACTTTGTGCAGAAGTCTGTTGCAAACGGCATCGATGTCATCCGCATCTTTGATGCACTGAACGATCCGCGCAACCTGCAGACTGCTATCAAGGCAGCCAACAAGGAAGGCGCTCATGTGCAGGGCTGCATCAGCTACACCCTGAGCCCCGTGCACAACAACGAGTACTTTGCAGCCTACGCCAAGACTCTGGAGGAGATGGGTGCAAACTCCATCTGCATCAAGGATATGGCCGGTCTGCTGACTCCCTATACCTGCTACGATCTGGTCAAGAAGCTGAAGGAGACCGTCAGCATCCCTGTTGACATCCACAGCCACTACACCGCAGGTCTGGCTTCCATGTCCATCCTGAAGGGCATCGAGGCAGGTGCCGACATCATCGATACCGCCATGAGCCCCTTGAGCCTGGGCACCAGCCACATGCCCACCGAGAGTCTGGTCGCTGCCCTGCAGGGTACCGATTATGACACCGGTCTGGATCTGAAGCAGTTGAACGTTGTCCGCGCATACTTTGCAAAGCTGCGCGAAAAGTACATCGCCAACGGCCAGATCAGCCCCAAGAGTCTGGGCGTTGATGCCAACACCCTGCTGTATCAGGTGCCGGGCGGCATGTTCTCCAACATGCTCAAGCAGCTGAAGGATGCCGGCAAGGAAGACAAGCTGGATGAAGTGCTGGCTGAGATCCCCCGTGTCCGCGAGGATGCAGGCTATCCGCCGCTGGTCACTCCCACCAGCCAGATCGTTGGTACGCAGGCTGTGTTCAATGTCATCCTTGGTGAGCGCTACAAGATGGTCACCAAGGAGTTCAAGGGTCTGGTCCATGGCGACTACGGCAAGACTCCCGCTCCCATCAAGCCGGAGTTCACCAAGAAGATCCTGGGCGACGAGCAGCCCATCACCTGCCGCTTTGCCGATACGCTTGCTCCCGAAATGGACAAGCTGAAGGCGGAAGCTGCCAAGTGGGCAACGCAGGAAGAGGATGTGCTGACCTACGCAATGTTCCCGCAGGTGGCACCCAAGTTCTTCGACAAGCGCAATGCCAAGAAGCAGGGCGTTGATGGCGATCATGTGGACTACGCCAATCAGTCTCACCCCGTCTAAGTAACGGTATTTTAAGGGCTTCCCGCTGTGAGCGGGAGGCCCTTTTTGCATAGCAGGGCGGTGGGCAGGAGATGACATGGGTCGTATAAACCGGCAGAAAATGTTTTTGCAAAAATCTGCCCCAAAAGGCAATGAAATGCATTGACTTGAAAACATCCCCACTCTATAATGGATAAAAATGGATGCGCGCGGCATTCGGATATTGCCACAAAAGAAGGAGGGGACCCCTATGAGAAAAGTTACTGCCCAGCGCCTTGCGGAATTTACGGAGCGGGACTATGTGCTGACCTTTGGCGTTGGAAAAAGGGAATTTGACCGGATGCTGGCAGCACTGGAAGACGCTTATCGTAGGGAGCATAAGCGTAAGCCGCGCTTTACCAAGATCACCATGCTGGATAAGCTGGTGCTGACCCTGATCTACCGTCATGAATACCGCAGCATGGACAGCATTGCTGCAGAATACGAGGTCTCCCGCGATACCATTGAAGTGAATGTTCATTGGGTGGAGCAGACCCTGCTGAACGCAGATCTGATCCAGAAAAGCGTTACCTGTGTGTACAAAACCAACTGAAACAGGCTCCGGCACAAAATCTTTGGATTCTGTGCCGGAGCTTTTTTACTTATTGGCGTTCATTGCGAGCATTTTGGCCGGAATGCACAACAGTGCACCTTGAATTTTGGGCCGAAGAATAGTAAAATGAAGCTATATGTATCGTAACATGGGCTTGTGCACCCAAAGGCGGATACATATACCGGAATCTGTATGCAAAAACATTGAAAAACAGAAAATAGGAGAACGTTATGATCTTAAGCATGACCGGCTTTGGCCGTGGGACTGCTGTGCGCAATGGCCGTGAGATCACGGTGGAACTGCGCAGCGTCAATTCTCGCTACTTTGAGTATTCTTCGCGCATCCCGCGCACCTGCAGCTATCTGGACAGTCGACTGAAAAAGCAGCTCAACGAACGCATCACCCGCGGCAAGGTGGAGCTGAGCATGACGGTACAGAATGTAGATGCCGCAGATACCGTGGTTGCGGTCAACATGGAACTGGCCCGCAGCTATCAGCAGGCCATGCGGGATATCTCCGAGCAGCTGGGCGTCAAAAATGATATCTCTGCCGGGGTGATCACCCGTTTCCCGGATGTGCTCACCACCCGCCATGCGGATGTGGACGAGGAACAGCTGTGGGAGGATGTGTCTGCCGTTACGGCACAGGCGCTGGATCGCTTTGTGGAAATGCGCGCCGCCGAGGGTGCCAAGATGAAGGCCGATGTGGAGAACCGCCTGAATTTTCTGGAGGAATGCGTCGGCAAAGTGGAGACCCTGAGCGCGGGCCGTGTGGAGGCTTACACCACCCGCCTGTATGAAAAGCTCAAGGTCATTCTGGAAGACCGCGATATCGATGATGCCCGCGTGCTGACCGAAGCCGCCATCTTTGGCGACAAGACTGCTGTGGACGAGGAGACCGTCCGCCTGCGCAGTCATATCGCACAGTACCGGGACATTCTGGCCCTGAACGAGCCGGTGGGCCGCAAGCTGGACTTCCTGACGCAGGAACTGAACCGTGAGACCAATACCATTGGTTCCAAGTGTCAGGATCTGGACATCACCCGCATCGTGGTGGACATGAAGGCCGAGATCGAAAAGATCCGTGAACAGATCCAGAATCTGGAATGATGAAGTAAGATCCGGAGGAATTTATGAAGCTGATCAACATCGGGTTTGGCAATATGGTCAGTGCGGGCCGCGTGGTGGCTGTCGTCAGCCCGGACTCGGCCCCGGTCAAGCGTCTGATCAAGGAAGCGCGGGAGCGCGGGATGCTGATCGATGCATCCTATGGCCGCAGCACCCGTGCGGTGCTGATCATGGATTCCGATCACGTGGTGCTCTCGGCGCTCCAGCCGGAAACGGTGGCCAACCGCGCGGCAGGGCAGGAGAGCAGAGTGACAGCAGAGGAGGAACCGTCCCATGGCGAATGATAAATATCTGTTTGTAGTTTCCGGTGCGGCAGGCACCGGCAAGGACAGCGTGGTGAAGGCACTGCGCGAAGCACACCCGGAGATCGAAAAGACCGTCTCCGCCACCACCCGCTCACCGCGTCCCGGTGAGCAGGAGGGCGTGGACTATTATTACCGCACCCGGGAGCAGTTCCAGCAGCTGATCGAGAACGATCAGGTGGTGGAGCACAACTTCTACAACGGCAACTACTACGGCACCCTGCGCGAAGAGGTGGACAAGCGTCTGGCAGCCCGGAAGGTGGTCGTTCTGGTCATTGATGTGCACGGCGCAGCGAATATCCGCCGCATGTTCCCCGGCGCGACCACCGTGTTCCTGCTGCCGCCCTCGGTGGAGGAGCTGGAACGCCGTCTGCGCGGCCGCGGCACCGAGACCGAGGACAGCATTCAGGAACGTCTTGCTACGGCTCGGCAGGAGCTGGCCCAGCAGGATAAATTCACCCTGAAGCTGGTCAATGACCGGGTCGATACCTGCGCCGATGCACTGTATGAGGCGATCTGCCGCCGCATCGGAAGCGCAGAATAATATTTGAAGGAGCTGGACGAATGCCCAAAACGGTAGGTGTTGCCGTCAGCAATGCGACCTTCCACTTTGATAAGCTGTATACCTACGCGGTCATGCCGGACCAGCAGGACACCGTAAAGCTGGGCAGCATGGTGCTGGTGCCCTTTGGCCGCGGCAGCCGCGCCCGCATGGGCGTGGTGCTGGCCTGCGATGCCGAGCCGGAAAGCGCGAAGCTGAAATATCTTTTCGACGTGGCCCCGGCATCCGCCTGCCTGACCCCGGAACTGCTGCGGCTGGTGCATTTTCTGAAGGAACGCACCTTCTGCACCTATTATGAAGCGGTCAAGGCGGTCATTCCCTATGGTGCGCAGTACAAGCCCGCTGTGGCGGCAGACGGTGTGACGCCGGTGCTGCAAAAGCAGCTCACCCGCCACACAGAAAACTCTTACCGCCTTGTGGGCGGGCTGCCGCAAAAGCCCAAACCGACTGCCAAGCAGCTGGCGGCAGTGGCATTGCTGGGCGGCGGGCCCCGCACCCTGAACGAGCTGGAGGACAAGGGCATCAGCCGTGCTGTGCTGGATAATCTGTGCGCCAAAGGCGTGCTGGAATGCAGCAAGGTGAACAAGTCCATCGACCTGTATTCGTCCATTCCGCTCAAAAACGAGCCCATCTGCCTGACGGCAGAACAGCAGGCGGCTTATGATGCGCTGCTGCCAAAGCTGGAGGATGATGCGCCCCACTCGGCATTGCTGTACGGTGTAACCGGCAGCGGCAAAACGCTTGTGTTTTTAAAGCTGATCGCACACTGTTTGGAACAGGGCCGGAAAGCGCTGGTGCTGGTGCCGGAGATCAGCCTGACGCCGCAGATGATCCTGCGGCTCAAGAGCCAGTTTGGCCGCCGGGTGGCGGTGCAGCACTCTGCCCTCAACCACACGGAACGTCTGCTGCAATGGCAGATGATCCAGGACGGCGGAGCCGATATTGTGGTGGGCACCCGCAGTGCCATTTTTTCGCCGCTGGAAAACATCGGGCTCATCATCATCGATGAAGAGCAGGAGCACACCTACCGCTCGGAATCCGCGCCCCGCTATTCTGCCCACGAGGTGGCCCGGCAGCGTGCGGCAGAGAACGGTGCATTGCTGCTGCTGGCCAGCGCCACCCCCAGCACCGAGAGCTTTTACGCGGCCCAGCACGGCCGCACCCAGCTGGTGCGGCTCACTCAGCGCTACGGCGGCAACCCGCTGCCGAAGGTGCAGATCGTGGACATGCGCGCCGAGCTGACATCGGGCAACCCGCGGGAGATCAGCCTTGCCATGGAGGACGCCATCCGCCGCAATCTGGACGCAGGCAAGCAGACCATTTTGCTGCTGAACCGCCGGGGCTACCAGACCATGGCCCAGTGCGAGGACTGCCGCGAGGTGCTCAAGTGCCAAAAATGCAGCGTGCCCATGGTGTACCATAAATCGGCGCATAAGGTATTGTGCCACTACTGCGGCAGCCAGATGGAACCGCCCACCGTCTGCCCCACCTGCGGCGGCAAGCTGCAGTACCGGGGGTTCGGCACCCAGAAAGCGGAGGAAGAGCTGGCAAAGCTCTTCCCGGATGCACGGGTGCTGCGGATGGATCAGGATTCTACCGCGGCCAAGGACGCTCACGAAAAGCTGCTGGCAAAATTTGCAGATCACGAATACGACATCATGGTGGGCACCCAGATGGTGGCCAAGGGACTGGATTTTGAGGACGTGACCCTTGTGGGCGTGCTGGGAATCGATTCACTGCTGTTTGCGCAGGGCTTCCGTGCCTACGAAAACGTGTTCAGCCTCATCACGCAGGTGGTAGGCCGCAGCGGCCGGGCCAAAGACCCGGGCTTTGCCATCATCCAGACCACCGACCCCGACAACCCCGTCCTCAACCTCGCCGCCGCGCAGGACTACGACGCCTTCTTCGAGCAGGAAATTGCATATCGCAAGCTGGGCCTCTACCCGCCCTTCTGCGGGCTGTGCGTCATCGGCTTTGCGGGTGCAAAAGAAGTTGAGGTGGCAAGGGCCGCAGCACGCTTTGCGGCCCTTCTGGGCCAGCAGGCAGCAAAACAGCCGGACCTGCCCCTGCGGGTGCTGGGACCGACCCCCGGCAGTATCGAGAAGATCAACGACACCTATCGCTATAAGCTTACCATCAAGTGCCGCAACGACCGCCGCTTCCGCGACCTCGTGCGCAGCGCACTGGAATTGTATGAACAGGAAAAACTTCCGTCCAAGGCCACCGTTGCGGTGGATCTGCATTCGGACGGAGATATCTGATTAGGAGGTACCATAAATGGCAATCCGTAATATTGTAAAAGAGGGCGACCCCATCCTGAATAAGGTCTGCCGCCCCGTGACTACCTTTGATGACCGTCTGGCTACCCTGCTGGATGACATGCACGAGACCATGATCGCCGCCGACGGTGTGGGTCTGGCCGGCCCGCAGGTGGGCATGCTGCGCCGCCTGTTCGTGGTGTGGGACACCACCGATGCCCCGGAGGAGATCCCGGAGGATTACGAGTACAAGTTTATCGACTTTGTGAACCCGGAGATCCTGGCCGTATCCGAGGAAGAGGAGACCGCCTATGAGGGCTGTCTGTCCTTCCCGGGCCATAACGGCGCCGTGACCCGCCCCGTCGCTGTCAAGGTGCGCGCACAGGACCGCCACGGTGAGTGGTTTGA
This sequence comes from Faecalibacterium sp. HTF-F, assembly GCF_023347535.1. Taxonomy (NCBI): domain Bacteria; kingdom Bacillati; phylum Bacillota; class Clostridia; order Eubacteriales; family Oscillospiraceae; genus Faecalibacterium; species Faecalibacterium wellingii. Next base: position 1,529,861 of record NZ_CP094473.1, on the reverse strand, counting down.
GCTGGAAGCCGAGGATCTGCTGGGCCGCTGCATCCAGCATGAGAACGACCATCTGGACGGCATCACCATCATGCAGTCCAGTGAGTATTTCTATGAGGATACCGAAGAGGGCAAAAAAGCTGCCCGCGAAGCGAAAGGAAACAACTGATGCGCATTCTGTTCATGGGCACGCCGGATATTGCCGCCGAGTGCCTGAAAGCCCTGTATGCTGCCGGGCATGACATCTGTGCAGTGTATACCCGTCGGGATAAGCCGGTTGGCCGCAAGCAGGTGCTTACCGCACCCCCGGTCAAGGAAGTGGCGCTTGCCCACGGCACGCCGGTGTTCCAGCCCCGTACCCTGCGGGACGGCAGCGAAGATGAAAATATCCGCGCACTGGCCCCGGAGCTGATCGTGGTGGTGGCTTATGGCTGCATCCTGCCGAAGTCGGTGCTGGAAACGCCGAAATATGGCTGCATCAACCTGCATGTCTCCCTGTTGCCCAAGTATCGCGGCAGCGCTCCGGTGCAGTGGGCCGTGCTGAACGGCGACGCTGAGACCGGCGTTTCCATCATGCAGATGGACGAGGGACTGGATACCGGCGATGTGCTCTGCTGTGAGAAGATCACCATTGACCCGGAGGAGACCAGCGGCGAGCTGTTTGACCGCGTGACCGCCGTGGGTGCACGGGTACTGTGTGAGGTAGTGCCCGCCATCGCCGCCGGAACGCTGAAACCCCAGCCGCAGGACCATGCAAACGCCTGCCTTGCTCCCATGCTCAATAAAGAGATGGCGGAGTTCCGCCTTACCGAATCTGCCGCCCACATCCACAACTGGGTGCGCGGCATGAACCCGTGGCCCGGTGCATGGTTTGTCACCTCCGGCGGCAAGAAGCTCAAGGTGATGGAGTGCCGTGCGGTGGAAGCTTCCGGCAAAGCGCCCGGCACGGTGCTGGCGACAAAGCCGCTGACCGTGGCCTGCGGAGAAGGTGCTGTCCAGCTTTTGAATGTGGTGCCTGAAGGCAAAAAGCCCATGGACGGCACCGCATTTGCCGCCGGTCAGCGCCTCAAAACGGGGGATATCCTCTGATGGCGGCAAATCCGCGCGCGGCAGCTGTGGCGGCGCTGGTGCGGCAGGAGCAGGCCGGTTTTTCCAACCTTGTTCTGGATGCTGAACTCAAGCGCCAGCGGCTGGAAGACCGCGATAAAGCTTTTGCCAGTGCCATTTTTTATACCGTGCTGGAACATCAGGGCACGCTGGATCACATCCTGTGCCAGTTCCTGCCCAAGGGCCTTGCAAAGCTGGATGCACCGGTGCGCGAGATCCTGCGTGCTGCGCTGGCGCAGGCCCGCTATATGCAGGTGCCGGTATCCGCAGCGGTGAACGAAGCGGTCAAGCTGACCCGCACCTTCAAAAAATCCAGCGCATCCGGTCTGGTCAACGCTGTGCTGCGCAAGGCGTGCAGCTACGACCTGAGCACCGCAAGCTTCAAAAACGAAGTGGAGCGGCTCATGGTGCTGGGCTCTGCCGGGCAGGATGTGGCGGAATTTCTGCACAAAAACTACCCGGATGAAGCACTGGATATCCTCACCTACAAAGCCGATGGCGGCATGACCAGCCTGCGGGCAAACCCGCTGAAGACAAGCGCAGAAGAACTCTGCACAAAGCTGCTGGCTTCCGGAGCAAAGGAAGCGAAGCCCGGCGTTATGCCCGGCAGTGTGCTGGCCCGGTTCGAGGGAAGCCCGGCGGAAAACGAGCTGTTCCGGCAGGGATATTTCCATGTGGAAGGGCAGGCCAGCCAGCTGGCAGCGCTCTGCGTGGAAGCAAAGCCCGGTGAAACGGTCATCGACCTGTGCGCGGCCCCCGGCGGCAAGACCGTCCTGCTGGCCGAGCAGATGCAGAATACCGGCAGGCTCTACAGCTGCGATGCCGCCGAGAACCGCGTGGGTCTGATCCGCACGACGGTGCAGCGCATGGGACTGACCAATGTGGAGGTCCTGTGCAGTGATGCCACCAAGGGAAACCCGGCTCTGCCGCAGGCCGACCGCATCCTTGCAGATGTGCCCTGCAGTGGTCTGGGCATTCTGGCTAAAAAGCCGGATCTGCGCTACAAAAAGCTGGAACCGGCCCGCGAAGCTGAATTATTGGCCACGCAGTCGGCCATCCTCGATACGGCGGCACAGCTGCTCAAACCGGGCGGCAGGCTGGTGTACTCCACCTGCACCATCGACCCGGCAGAGAACCAGCAGCAGATCGCGGCATTTCTGGTCCGTCACCCGGAGTTTACGGTGGTAAAGCCCGCCGTGGCGCTGCCCGCCGGGATGACGGCAGGGGAGCATGGTGCGCTTTCGGTGCCCACCCGTACCGGCATGGATGGATTTTTCCTGTGCGCCATGCAGAAAAACGGGTGAGAGCTGCAATGAAACAGGCAGCTTATTCGTAAAAACCAATAGGAGAACACAATGGAACAAAAACGCTGTATCTCTTCCCTGACGCTGGCAGAGCTGACCGCTGAACTGAAAGTGATGGGCCAGCCGGGTTTCCGGGCAAAGCAGATCTTCCACTGGGTGCACCAGAAGCTGGTCACCGAGTTTTCTGCTATGACCGACCAGCCCAAGACCCTGCTGGCAAAGCTGGAAGAAAGCTTCTATATCGCAGCACCCCAGATCGAGCGCCGGCAGGAAGCAAAGGACGGCACCGTAAAATATCTGCTGCGCATGGCAGACGGCAATTGCATCGAGACCGTTGTCATGCGCTACCACTACGGCAATACCGTGTGTGTGTCCACTCAGGTGGGCTGCCGCATGGGCTGCCGCTTCTGTGCCTCTACGCAGGCAGGCCGGGTGCGCAATCTGGAAGCCGGCGAGATCTGCTCCGAAATTTACACCGCACAGAAGGATATTGGCGAGCGCATTTCCCACATCGTGCTCATGGGCATCGGGGAACCGCTGGACAACTTTGACGAAGTGATGAAGTTTCTGGAAAATATCACCTCGCCCGAGGGCGTCAACATCGGGATGCGCAACATCAGTCTTTCCACCTGCGGCCTTGTGCCAAAGATCGATCTGCTGGCCGAGAAAAAGCTGCAGCTCACCCTTTCGGTATCGCTGCACGCGCCCAACAACGAGATCCGCAGCGGCATGATGCCGGTGAACGACGCCTACCCCGTGGAAGTGCTGATGCAGGCCGTGCGCCGCTATCAGGATACCACCGGACGCCGGGTGAGCTTTGAGTATTCCATGGTGCGCGGCGTCAACGATTCGGATGCCTGTGCAAAGCAGCTGGCAAACCTCATCCGGGGCATGGGGGCTCATGTGAACCTGATCCCCATCAACCCTGTGGACGGCAGCCCGTATTCGGCTACCGATGCCGCCAATGTGCGCCGCTTCCAGCAGAAGCTGGAAAGCCTTGGCGTCAATGCTACGGTGCGCCGACGTCTTGGCAGCGAGATCAGCGCCGCCTGCGGCCAGCTGCGCCGGGACGAAATGAACGGGAAAGCGTAAAATAGAGGGAGTATCCTATGAAACTTGCAGGAAAAACGGATGTCGGCCGGGTCCGGCAGGATAATCAGGACGATTATCGCGCAGGAGAGCTGCCCGGCGATGCCGCATGGCTGCTGGTGTGTGACGGCATGGGCGGTGCACGCGGCGGCAGGGAAGCCAGTGAGAGCGCATGTGATGTCATTGAGCGCTGCTTTCAGGAGCAGTATGCTTCCAAGTGCCTGCCCGGCGAGGAAGAGACCTTCCTGAAAAAAGCACTGCTCAGCGCCAACCGCTTTGTGTTCCAGAAGGCCCTGCGGGAGGAAGCACTGGCAGGCATGGGCACTACGGCGGTGTGCGCACTGGTGCGCTCTGGCAGGGTGTATCTGTGCCATGCAGGTGACTCGCGGGCGTACCTGTACCGGGATGGACAGCTTGCCCAGCTCACCCACGACCACTCCTACGTGCAGGAGCTGGTGGACTGCGGCACCATTACCGTGGAGGAGGCCGAGCATCACCCCCAGAAGAACATCATCACCCGTGCTCTGGGTGTGGACTACCGGCTGGAACCGGAGTTTGCCACCGCACAGCTGCACAGCGGAGATATCCTGCTGCTGTGCTCGGACGGCCTGACCAATGCGGTGCCCAAAGAACAGCTGGAACAGCTGCTGCGCACGGGAAAGTTCTATGATCTGCCGGATCTGCTGATCCGCACTGCCAACGAAAACGGCGGCCCGGATAACATCACCGCGCTGCTTCTGTGTGTGGAGGAGGTGCGCTGATGGACAACCTGATCGGCAAAAAGCTGGATGGCCTGTATGAGGTGAAGGAGCTGATCGGCTCCGGCGGCATGGCGAACGTCTACAAGGCGGTCATGCTTGGCCAGAACGGCCCTGTTCCCGCCGGGACAGTGGTGGCGGTCAAGGTGCTGCGGCAGGAGTATATGCATGACCCGGATCTTGTGCGCCGTTTTAAAAATGAATCCAAGGCCATCTCGCTGCTGAACCACCCGAACATCGTCAAGGTATATGATGTTTCGGTGAACGATGATCTGCAGTATATCGTGATGGAATATGTGGACGGCATGACCCTGCGCGAGTACCTCAACCAGCGCGGCGGCAAGCTGACCAACCGGGAGACCGTGCATTTTATCTCTCAGATCTTAAAGGCGCTGGAACATGCCCATGCCAACGGTGTGGTGCACCGGGACATCAAGCCCCAGAACATCATGCTTCTGGACAATGGTCAGCTGCGCATGATGGATTTTGGCATCGCGCGCATCTCCCGGGCCGAGAATCAGCTGCTCAGCGGCAAGGCCATGGGCAGCGTGCATTATATCAGCCCGGAGCAGGCCAAAGGTGATGAGACCGACTGCACCAGCGATATCTACTCGGTGGGCGTGATGATGTACGAGATGCTCAGCGGTCATCTGCCCTTTGATGCAGACGACATGGTGGAGGTTGCCATCAAGCAGATCTCGGATAAGCCGAAGTCTCTGCACGAGATCGCGCCGGAGGTACCGAACGCACTGGTGGAGATCACCGAAAAAGCCATGGCAAAGCTGCCGCAGAACCGCTATGCTTCTGCCCGCGAGATGCTGGATGCACTGGACGCCTACGTGCAGAATCCCTCCGTGATGTTCGAGTACAAATATATTACAGAAGATGCACCCGAAAAGGTGGTGAAACGTACCATGAGCCAGAACCGCACAAATCGACCTGCCGAAAAACCTGCGCCCCGCAGCAAAAAGACTGCATCCCGCAAAAAGAAGCGCCGTACCATTTATCTTCCGGCGCTGCTGGGCATCACCATTGCATTTGCCCTTGCCTGTCTTGCACTGTGCTGGATGATCCTGAACGACTCCTCCAACCTGATGAACAACAAAGCAGATATCACGCTGGGCGATTATATCGGAATGACGCAGGACGAGGCTGCCGCCACCGAGCAGGTTGTCTCCGGTCAGATCAGTGTTACCTGGGAGCAGGAATACAACAGCGACTATGCGGCGGGCTATATCTACAAGCAGTCGCCGGTCTCCGGCCGCACGGTGCGTGAGGGCCAGAATGTGACCCTTACTGTCAGTCTGGGCACCCAGTATGTCACGGTGCCCGATCTGACCAACTATGTGCAGGCAGATGCAGAGCAGCAGCTTAAAGATCTGGGAGTCTCGGTGCTGGTGACGCAGGCTGTGGATACTACAGTGGCATCCGGTGCGGTCATCCGCACCGACCCGGCAGCAGGCAGTCAGGTGGCAGCAGGCAGCACGATAGTGGTCTATATCAGCCGCCCGCAGGTGGCGACCACCACCAAGGTGCCCTCGCTCATTGGCATGAGCGCCGAGGATGCCCGCACCCTGCTGGTGCAGAATCATCTGGGTCTGGGCAGCCAGTCTGAGCAGTACAGCGACCAGCCGGTGGGCACCGTCATCAGTCAGAACCCGGCGGCAGGCGCTACCGCAAAGCTGAATGGCCGAGTGAACATCGTGGTCAGTGCCGGGCCGGAGCCTGCACCGGAACCGGAAGCACCCAGCGACAGCACGACAGGCGGCGACTGGTGGAGCGGCCTGTTCGGCGGTGGTTCGTCCTCCTCTTCCTCCAGCACAACAGCGAGTGGTGAGCAGGGCACAGCGGGCAGCGGGGAGCCTTCCCAGACTCCTCTGACCGACTGGTGGTCCTCGCTGCTGAGCTGACGGAGGCGCACATGAAAGGATATATCACAAAGGGCATCGGCGGCTTTTACTACGTAAAAACGCCGGAAGGCATTGTGGAGTGCAAGCCCCGCGGCATCTTCCGCAAACAGAAGATCACGCCGGTTGCAGGCGACGAAGTGACGCTGGAAACCGAGAACGGTGTTTCGGTCATTGCGGAGATCGCACCGCGAAAGAACGTTTTTGTGCGCCCCCCGATGGCAAACCTCGATCTGCTGTTTCTGGTGGCAAGCACCACCCAGCCCACCCCCAGCACGCTGGTGCTGGATAAGCTTTCTGCCATTGCGGTGGACAAGGGCGTGCAGCCGGTGATCGTGTGCACCAAGGGCGATCTGGCCGAGGCAGAGTTCCTGCGCTCTGCCTACGAAAGATCCACCCTGCCGTTCATCCGCATCGACTATGAGACCGGTGCAGGACTGGACGAGGTGAAGCAGTGGATCAATGGCCGGCTGTGCGCCTTCTGCGGCAACTCCGGCGTGGGAAAGTCCACCCTGCTGAACCATCTGCTTCCGGAAGCCGAGCGGGAGACCAGCGCCATCAGCCAGAAGCTGGGCCGCGGCCGCCACACCACCCGTGAGGTGACCATCTTTGAAGCCTTTGGCGGGCGCATTGCGGATACGCCGGGCTTTGCCAGTCTGGAAGCGAACCGCGCCGGGTTCATCTCCAAGGAAAATTTGGAGCATGCGTTCCCGGAGTTCGGGCCTTATCTGGGACAGTGCCAGTTCACCGGCTGCTCCCACCGCAGCGAAAAAGGCTGCGCCGTGCGCGCGGCACTGGCAGATGGCAGGCTCTCTCAGACCCGGTACGACAGCTACTGCGCCATGTACGAGGAAGTCAAGGACGTGAAGGATTGGCAGCGCCCGAAAGTATAAAGGATAAGGAAGAGATTCATGTCACGCTGTGTGATCATTTCGGCCTGCCCGGTCACGCCGGAGCTGGCAAAGGCCCTGCGGCCGGACGATTTTATCATTGCCTGTGATGCAGGCTATCGCAACTGTGTCCCGCTGGGCTGTAAGCCCGATATCATCCTGGGCGATTTTGACACCGCCCCCTGCCCGGAAAAGCAGGATGACGACATCATCGTTCTGCCCCACGTCAAGGATGATACCGACACTGAGTATGCCGCAAAGCTGGCCTCAGAAAAAGGTTTTGACGAGGTGCTGCTGCTGGGCGGCCTTGGTGGCAGACGGGTAGAGCATACGCTTGCAAACCTGTGCACCGGCCTTGGGCTGGAGCGGCGCGGCGTGCGCACCACTCTGCTGGACGAGCGCAGCCGCATCACCTACGTGATGCCCGGCGAGACCCGCCGCTACCCGAAGGAGAATTATTTCTTTTTCTCGGCCTTTCCGATGGAGGGCAGGGCAGAGGGCGTGTGCGAACACGGCTCTTATTATGAGTTGGATAACGCAGAGCTGACCGCCGCGTATCCGCTGGGTGTCAGCAACGAGTACGCCGAAGGTTCGGACTGCATCACCATCAGCACCCGCAGCGGTGCGCTGGTGGCAGTGGAGACCATCCCGGACTGATGCCTGCTGCTTCTGCCGGAACGTTTTGTCTGCTGCCCGCATAGGATGGAGCAGAAAACGGAAAGGCAGGGAGAGCATATGCAGGTAATTGTGATCCAGAGCCCCAAGGCCTTGCGCGGGATTCTGCGCAGGCTGTTCGGTATCAAAAAGGAAAACTGAAAGATCCCCTCTCTGTTCTGGACGTACCGTCAGAGAGGGGATCTTGTTGTTGGTGTTTTTTCTGCTCCCGCAAAATCAGGCAGTATTGGGCAGTATCTGGCAGTATTTGACCACCGCCAAAAACGAAAAACCCGCGAAGCTACGAATTTTTAACGTAACTTCGCGGGTATCTTTTGGTGCGAGGGAGGGGACTCGAACCCCCAAGGATAAACCACACGCACCTCAAACGTGCGCGTCTGCCAGTTCCGCCACCCTCGCATATTCTGTTGGTGCTGTCCATCCAACTTCTGAGGTTTGAAGCTGTGCTTGCGGACTGCTTGAATATATTACCACGTTCCTGTCGGATAGTCAAGCTCTTTTTCCCTTTTTTGAAAAAAATCCGGTGTAAGCATAGATACAGCGGTTGTATGAGGGGAGATCGCCGGAAAACTCATGCCCAGAAAAAACGCACAAGTTGAAATGCATCGGGACATGTGATATTATAAGTACAACTATGGAAAAGCAACGGTGCGGTTGAAGCATCGGGGGAGATAAAAATGAACGATGATGTAGTGGTGTCCGTTCTTTGTATCGCATATAACCATGAAAAATACATCCGTAGCGCATTGGACGGATTCGTGAATCAAAAGACGAACTTCCGGTATGAAGTTCTTATAAATGATGATGCGTCCACAGATCACACTGCTGCGATCATCGCAGAATATGAGGCAAAGTATCCGGACATCATTAAACCGGTCTACCAGACTGAAAATCAGTATTCTAAGGGAGTATTCATCACGAAAAGCATTCTTTTCCCTCGGTCGAAGGGAAAGTATACGGCGATTTGTGAAGGCGACGACTATTGGTGCGATGAAAACAAACTGCAAAAGCAGGTGGATTTTCTGGAATCGCATGAGGGGTATGCGGCCTGTGTGCACAATACCCGGCTGTTGGACTGCCGCACGGGCGGTTCGTGGCCGATGTATAAAGGAGAACAGGATCGTGATCTCACATTCAAGGAGGTCGTCAATTACAGTGCAGCCTGTTTCCATACGTCCTCGATTTTATGCAGGAGAGAGTGGTTCTGCATACCGGATGAACTCAGAGCAAATGGATTCGGCGATTATCCGCGTGCAGTTTATATGCGGCTGAACGGGAAGATCCACTATTTAAAGGATATCATGTCTGTCTACCGGATGTTTACCGCCGGTTCGTGGACTGCCCGGAACCAGAACAACGCGTCTAAGCAGCAGCGCATTTGCAGCCAGAAAGCGAGAACGGACTTTACAGAAAAGCTCCGCCGGTACTGCCGTGAACAGGGGGTTGCGCCCGAATACCAGAAGGCGGTAAATGATGTGGCGAACCGTGACCAGCTGCAGCTGGCAGTTCTCCAGAAAGGCGGCAGATGCCTTTTGCATGGTCCGCAGTTGGGCATTTTTATGGGACTGTCGCTGGAAAAGAAAATACATGTGCTGGATACGGTACGGACGGAGTTTAAGACAGAACGAAATGAAAAAAGATAAGAACATTATTCTTGACAACTTTATCTGGCGCTTTGCAGAGCGCTGCGGTGCCCAGCTTGTGACAGCCGTTGTAACGCTGCTGCTGGCCCGTATTCTAATGCCGGAAGATTACGGTAAGACGGCGCTGGTGGCGGTGTTCATCAACATTTTGCAGGTGTTCATCGACAGCGGTCTTGGTACAGCACTGATCCAGAAAAAAGATGCAGACGATCTGGATTTTTCGTCGGTATTCTATTTCAACTTTGCGGTATGTTTGGTGTTGTACGCCGGAATGTTTATTGCGGCACCTTATATTGCGGCATTCTATAAAGACCTTACATTGACGCCCGTGGTTCGCGTTGCCAGCCTGACGCTGGTGTTTTCCGGTGTCAAAGGCATCCAGCAGGCCTATGTGTCCCGCAATATGCTGTTTAAACGCTTTTTCTTTGCAACGCTGGGCGGTACGCTGTTCTCCGCATTTCTGGGGCTGGGTATGGCTTATGCCGGCTTTGGCGTCTGGGCGCTGGTGGCACAGCAGCTTTCCAACACGGCCATTGATACGCTGATTCTTTGGCTCACGGTGCATTGGAGACCGAAAGCGGTCTTTTCTTGGCAGCGGCTGAAAGGGCTGCTGTCCTATGGCTGGAGACTGCTGGCTTCCTCCCTGTTGGATACCGTATACAATAATCTGCGCAGCCTTGTGATCGGCCGCGTTTACACATCGGCTGATCTTGCCTTTTATAATGAGGGTATGCTTGCACCGGATACGATCGCGGTCAACGTGGATTCTTCCATTGACAGCGTTCTGCTCCCGGCAATGTCTGCCGTGCAGGACGAGCCTGCGCGGGTGAAAAACATGACCCGCCGTGCCATCAAGACCTGCGTTTACGTCATTGCGCCGCTGATGATGGCGATGTTCTTCTGCGCAAAGCCGCTCGTCCGGCTGGTGCTGACGGAGAAGTGGCTGCCCTGCGTGCCGTATCTGCGGATTTTCTGCATCACCTACATGTTCTATCCGATCCACACGGCAAACCTGAATGCGATCAAGGCAATGGGCCGCAGCGGAGTGTATCTGAAGTTGGAGATCATCAAGAAGATCATGGGCCTGACCCTGCTCCTGCTGACCTACCGCATCAGCGTGATGGCAATGGCCTACAGCCTGATCCTGAGCAGCCTGCTGAGCCAGCTCATCAATACATGGCCGAACAGAAAATTACTGGATTACCGCTATCTGGAACAGCTGAAAGACATCCTGCCCAGCATTCTGCTGGCTGTTTTCATGGGCTGCTGCATGTGGCTGGTCAATCTTGCACATCTGCCAGACATCGTAACGCTGGTCATTCAGATCCTGATCGGCGCAGCGGTGTATCTGGGCGGTTCTGCACTGCTGAAGCTGGATACGTTTGAGTATCTCTGGAATGTCGTGAAGCCCAAAATTCAGAAAAAGCCGTGGGCTGATAATGAAGAGTGAACAGCGCAGGGGCTTAAAACGGGAAGAGTTTTAGCATGCAATGCATATCATTGATACTTTTCTGCAAAGGAGCGGATCGTTTCTGTGAAACTTGGTATTATGCAACCGTATTTTGTGCCGTACATTGGTTATTGGCAGCTGATGAATGCGGTCGATGAATATGTGATTTACGATGATGTGAATTTTATCAAGGGCGGTTGGATTAACCGGAACCGTATTTTGGTCAATGACCAGCCAAAATACTTTAATGTACCAATGCTTGGTGCAAGCTCTATGAAACATATCAACGAAGTAGGTGTTAACAATGACCCAAAACTGATCCGGAAAAATCTGGATCAGCTGATGCGGGCATACAGCAAGGCCCCATATTATGATAAAGTATTCCCACTTATGGAGAAAATTCTTACCAGTGAAAAGGAAAATCTTGCACAGTACAATGCCGAATCTTTCCGGCTTATCAACAAATATCTGGGAATCACGACAAAACTGATTGTTTCTTCGACGCTGGAAAAAGACTGCACTCTGAAAGGACAGGACAAGGTTCTGGAAATCTGCAAGCTTTTGGGCGCGACAGAATACTACAATGCCATCGGAGGACAGGAACTTTACTCGTTTGCGGATTTCCGTCAGCAAGGAGTCAAGCTTAGCTTTCTGAAAACAGAACCTATCACTTACGATCAGTTCGGCGGAGAATTTCAGCCGAATCTATCCATCGTCGATGTGATGATGTTCAATTCAGTAGACACTGTCCGAGAAATGCTGGGCCGGTATCAGTTGGTCTGCAAGTGAAGGAGATCGAATCGTGAAAGAGATTGGAGGTTTCCTGGAGTGGGAAACTTACTCCGGCGCGGAATATCATCAGGAAGCGCTTGCTCTGAATAGTGCGCGCAATGCTCTGAGGTTTTTGCTTCGTGCCCGGAAGATTCGCTCAATCTGGTTGCCACGCCTGCTGTGTGAGGTGATAGAGGAAGCCTGCCGGGCAGAAAATGTAGAAATTCGGTATTACCCAGTAGATGCATCGTTGCGGCCGGTTTTTCTGCCAGAGATTGCGAGAACAGAGTGGGTTTATCTGATCAACTATTACGGACAATACCAGAAAAGCGAAATTTGTGAATGGGCAGAGCAGTTTCATTTGATTTTGGATAATGTGCAGGCGTTCTACACAAAGCCGCTGGATGGACTGGATACGGTGTATACCTGTCGCAAGTTCTTTGGGGTTCCGGATGGTGCCTACCTGTATACGGAGAGCGTTTTGCCGGAAGAACTGGAGCAGGATAGTTCCTGCACCCGGCTGGAATATCTGATGGGGCGCTTTGAACACTCTGCAAATGCATTCTATGGTGCATATCAGCAGCACGAGGAACAGCTTGGAACGCTGCCAATTCGGTGGATGTCAAAGGGAACACACAATTTGTTGCGCACAATCGACTATGAGCGGGCGAAACATGCAAGGGAAAATAATTTTGCATATCTCCACAAAGGTTTTGGTGCGGTGAACCGCCTGAATGTCCGGCTTCCGGAAGGGCCATATATGTATCCGCTGTGGCTTCAAAATGGCGCGGAAATTCGCAAGAGACTGCAGACAGAGAAAATCTATATTCCGATTCTTTGGCCCAATGTACTAAAGAGCCTGCCAGAGACAGAGGCAGAGCATCAGCTGGCAGAGAATATCCTGCCGCTTCCGATAGACCAACGGTATACTGAAAACGATATGAAACGCGTTTTGCAAGCCGTTTTTAATTGTATGGAGGAAACCAGAAAATGAAAAAGATCGTGATTTTTGGTGCGACAGGAAATGTGGGTTCTTATGTGTTGAAATATGCACGAGAGTATTTTGACCCGGCTGAATATGAGGTAATCGCTTCCGGTAGGAGAAAAACGGATTTCTTTGCTAAACGGGGCATTCCATACTATTCCGTGGATATTTCCCGGGCTGAGGATTTTTCTGTTCTGCCGCAGGAAGATGTGTATGCAGTAATCTATTTGGCGGCACAGATTCCTTCCTATATGGAGGGTTATCATCCGGAACAGTATTTGCAGTCTAATATTATTGGTGCCTTTAATGTGCTAGAATACTGCCGCCGTACCCATACAGACCGCATTCTGTTCTCGACGACAGTGTTTGACATCTCGCTGTATGCAAAGCCGGGTGTCGTACTCAAACCGGATCTTCCGTATAATTTTAGTTATCGGGGGGATCATGCGGTTTATGTTATCAGCAAAAACACAGCGATTGAACTGATGGAGCATTACTACCAACAATATGGTCTCAAGAAGTTCATCTTCCGCTTCCCGACGATTTACAGCTATAGCCCATATCATTATTACCATCCGAATGGAGTCAAAACACTTCGCCCGGTTTACCGGATGATTGATCTTGCACAGAAGGGCGAGCCTATCGAGTTGTGGGGCGACCCAAACTACTCGAAAGACATGGTTCATGTTTACGACTGCGCACAGATGCTTTGTAAAGCCGTTGAAGCAGATCGGGATGGCGGCTTCTACAATGTCGGAACCGGTATCCCAGTCACACTGCAAGAGCAGATTGAAACGATTATCAAGGTGTTTTCCCCCAAAGATCATCCGTCACAGATTGTTTACCGCCCGGATAAAATCGCAGGCGGAGGGTTCCTGATGGATGTGGAAAACGCGAAAAGAGAGCTGGGTTACGAGCCACAATATACCTGCCTGAAATTGTTTGAAAATTACAAAGAAGAAATGCAGATCGACCGATTCAAAGAGCTACGAGATGAATAATCCTTTGTGAAAAATGGAATCGGAAAATGAGGCACTGAGAATGGACAACAAAATCCTTGTTACCCGTTCCTCCATGCCCAGCATGGAAGAATACATTGAAGAGATCCGCTCCATCTGGGACAGCCACTGGCTGACCAACATGGGCGAAAAACACAAAGCCCTGCAGGCTGAACTGCAAAAGTACATGGGCGTGCCTGCTGTGGAGCTGCTCACCAACGGCCACATGGCACTGGAGCTTTCTCTGCAGGCCATGAATCTGCAGGGCGAGGTCATCACCACGCCGTTCACTTTTGCGTCCACCACCCACGCCATCGTGCGCAATGGGCTGGAACCGGTGTTCTGTGATATCGACCCCGAGACCTACACCATGGATGTGACCCAGATCGAGCGGCTCATCACCGACCGAACCTGTGCCATCCTGCCGGTACATGTCTACGGCAATGTCTGCAACATCGAAGAGATCGAGCGCATCGCCCACAAGTATGGTCTGAAGGTGCTGTATGATGCCGCCCATACCTTTGGCGAGACCTATAAGGGGCAGGGCATCGGTAATTTTGGCGATGCCTCCTGCTTCAGCTTCCATGCCACCAAGGTGTTCAACACCATTGAGGGCGGTGCGGTCTGCTATCGGGACCCGGATATGGGCCGCAGGCTGTACGAGCTGAAAAACTTTGGTATCCACGGCCCGGAAGCGGTGGATGCCGTGGGCGCCAACGCCAAGATGAACGAGTTCTGTGCCGCTATGGGTCTGTGCAACCTGCGCCATGTGGATGAGGAGATCGCCAAGCGCAGGGCTGTGGTGGAGCGCTACCGTGAGCATCTGGAAGGCGTGGACGGTCTGCGCCTGAATGTGCAGCAGCCAGAGGTCAGGTCCAACTATGCCTACTTCCCGGTGGTGTTTGACGAAAATCTCTTTGGTGCCAGCCGCAATGAGGTAATGGATGCACTGGCCCAAAACGGAGTAGGCGCGCGCAAGTATTTTTATCCGCTCACCAACACCTTCGAGTGCTTCCACGGTAAATACGATGTGGACGCAACGCCGGTGGCTCTGCATGTGGCAAAACGGGTGCTGACCCTGCCGCTGTATGCCGACCTTTCCATGGAGGATGCGGACCGCATCTGCAAGATCGTCTTAGAGCAGAAACTGTAATATCAATATAGGAAAAACTGTCCGCCGGGTGTCTGTGCCCGGCGGATTTTTTGTGGGGCAGGGGAGAAATACTTCGCAGAAGGGGAGCTGTTTGTCCCGCCGCGAGGGCGTAAAGATCGTGATTTTCTAAACGAACTTTCGGATTTTTGCCTGCATGAGAGGACGTTTTTGTTCTTTTTGTCCAAAGTATACAAGAATAAACACTAAAATCCGGCAAAGCGTCCATTGAAAAAAATGAACTGATATACTAGAATATAAGTACAAGAGCGCGGCACACGGCTGCGCGGAAAATGCAAAGCAAAAAATATAAAACAGGAGGATTTTCCTATGCCTATGAAAATGGGTTGGCGCTGGTATGGCGAGGGCAACGATCCCGTCAGCCTGAGCGACATCAAGCAGATCCCCGGTGTGACCAGCATCGTCTGGGCGCTGCACGACAAAATGCCCGGTGAGATCTGGGAAGTGGACGAGATCCAGAAGGTAGCCGATCAGATCCACGCCTACGGCTTTGATATGGATGTTGTTGAGTCGGTCAACGTTCACGATGACATCAAGATCGGCCTGCCCACCCGCGACAAGTACATCGAGAACTATAAGCAGTGCATCCGCAATCTGTCCAAGTTCGGCGTCAAGGTCATCTGCTACAACTTCATGCCGGTGTTCGACTGGACCCGTACCGACCTGTTCCACCCCGTGGGCGACGGTTCCACTGCACTGTTCTACGAGAAGGATAAGATCAAGGACGATTACAAGGCTATGGCCGAGTACATCATGTCCTTCACTGAGAAGTATAACATGACCTTCCCCGGCTGGGAGCCGGAGCGCATGGCAAAGCTGGACGAGCTGTTCAAGGCCTATGCTCCTGTCACCAAGGAAAAGCTCTGGGAAAACCTGAAGTACTTCCTGGAAGCACTGATGCCCACCTGCCATGAGTGCGACATCAAAATGGCCATCCATCAGGACGATCCCCCTTGGGATATCTTCGGCCTGCCCCGTCTGCTGGTGGATGCTGAGAGCATCGACCGCTTCCTGAGCATGGTGGATGATCCGTACAACTGCCTGACCCTGTGCACCGGCAGCCTGAACGCAAACCCCAACAACAACTGTGCCGAGATCGTGCGCAAGCACTGCGACCGCATTGCCTTTGGTCACATCCGCAACATCCACCACTTCCCCAATGGCGACTTCTCCGAGGCTGCTCACCGCGACTGCTGCGGCGAGACCGGCATCATCGAGGTGCTGCGTGCTTACCATGACTGCGGCTTTGAGGGCTACATCCGTCCCGACCACGGCCGTCAGCTGTGGGAGGAAGGCCCCGGCAACTGCCGTCCCGGTTACGGCAAGTATGACCGTGCTCTGGGCGTCCAGTACATGCTGGGTGTCTGGGATCTGCTGGATCGTCTGGATGAAGAGAAAAAGAAGGGCTGATGAATATGAAGCTGTCTGAGATCAAAAATGGCAATCTGTCTGCCGAATGGGCAGAAAAGGGCTATGAGCTGCCCAAATTCGATATCGAGGCTGTCAAGGCCAAGACCCACGCCGAGCCCACCTGGGTGCACTTCGGTGCAGGCAACATCTTCCGCGCTTTCCCGGCTGCCATCCTGAACGATGCGCTGAACACCGGCAAGTATGACCGCGGTGTCATCGTGGCCGAGAGCTTCGACTACGAGATTGTCGACAAGGCTTATCGTCCCTACGACAATATGAGCCTGCTGGTCTGCCTGAAGTCCACCGGCGAGATCGAAAAGAAGGTCGTGGCTTCCGTCACCGAGAGCCTGAAGGCTGACTACTCCTTCGGCGAGGACTGGGCACGTCTGGTGGAGATCTTCCAGAACCCCAGCCTGCAGATGATCTCCTTCACCATTACCGAGAAGGGCTACGGCGTTGCTCCTGCTGATCTGGAGCGCGGCCTGACCCCCGTGCTGGCTATGGGCAAGGTCACTGCTCTGCTGTACGAGCGCTTCAAGGCCGGCAAGCTGCCCCTGACCGTTCAGAGCATGGACAACTGCTCTCACAATGGCGATAAGGTCAAGAATGCTGTCCACGCCTACGCCGCAAAGTGGGTGGAGCAGGGTCTGGTACCCGCCGAGTTCCTGGCCTATGTGCAGGACGAGACCAAGATCACCTTCCCCTGGAGCATGATCGACAAGATCACCCCGCGCCCGGACGCCAAGGTGCAGAAGATGCTGGCTGACGACGGCTTTGAGGACAACTACACCATCGTCACCGAGAAGCACACCTTCACTGCACCCTTCGTCAACGCCGAGGAGACCCAGTACCTGTGCATCGAGGATCACTACACCAATGGCCGTCCTCCGCTGGAGCTGGGCGGTGTGCTGTACTGCGACCGCGAGACCGTTGACAAGATCGAGAAGATGAAGGTCTGCACCTGCCTGAACCCCCTGCACACTGCCATGTCCATCTATGGCTGCATGCTGGGCTACACCCTCATCTCTGCCGAGATGGCAGACGAGGATCTGCGTGCTTTCATCCAGAAGATCGGCTATATCGAGGCTATGCCTGTGGTCGTTGATCCCGGCGTGCTGAACCCCTATGAGTTCATCGGCGCTGTCATCAACCGCCGTCTGCCCAACCCCTTCATGCCCGATGCTCCCCAGCGTATTGTAACCGATACCTCTCAGAAGCTGGCCATCCGCTTTGGTGAGACGATCAAGGCATACGAGGCACGTGGTCTGGACAAGAGCAACCTGATCCTGATCCCGCTGGTGCTGGCAGGCTATGCCCGCTACCTGAAGGGCATCGACGACAATGGTCAGGCCTTTGAGCCTTCCACCGATCCGCTGCTGGCTGAACTGCAGGCCATCGTTGCTCCGCTGGAGGTCAAGGAAGGCGAGCAGGACTTCAGCTGCCTGAAGAAGCTGTACAGCCGTGTTGACGTGTTCGGTGTGGATCTGTATGCCGTTGGTCTGGGCGAGAAAATCGAGTCCATGGCCAAGGAGCTGTTTGCAGGCCCCGGCGCTGTGCGCAAGACCCTGCACAAGTATACGCTGGCCCGTTGATCTGCTGACACGATAATTTAAGATATCTTCGCACCCGCGCTGCGCTTTGCTTTGCCGCAGCGTGGGTTTTTTATATACAAAAAAGAACTGCTGACATCTCATCAGCAGTTCTTTTTGTCTGTATGTATGCTGGATCTTATGCTTTTCGGCAGTCATGCAGCTTTTCCTTTGGCAGGATGCCGGTCAAAAACTGCCATACCGCTTCCATGCGGTCATTCAGTAAGTAGGCCTTTTCTTTTTCCACGTAGAGGTACACAGCGTTGTCTGTGCGGTAGGCACAGTAAAAATTGTCCCATGCGTGGCGGTTGGTAGGTTCGGGTTTGTCCTGCTGACCGTACATCCACACGGCGATGCCGGTGTCGGCCAGTTCCACGCGGTAGAAGGCTCGCGGCAGGTGCATCTGCCGGATCTGCTTGGATACGCTGTGAAAAAAGGAGTAAAAGTAGCTTGCCGGCAGGCCGATGCCCACAATGGCCAGCACAGCAGCCAGCAGCCCGGCACCCGGGCGCTTGCCCAGCTGCGAAAGGCAGACGGCGGCAAAAGCCAGCATGATGGCGGCAAAAATGGCGGGACGCAGCCATGCTTTGCGGTGATGGAATGCGTCAAACACGGCAAAATCATGGAAGCCGGGTCCATCCATGGTGGTGGAAACGGAAATGGTATGGGACATAGAGTCGCCTCCTATTTGTATTTATAGGCATCGTACCACAATTGCGAGGTTTAGGCAAGAGAAACCCGCACAAACCTTGCCAATCCGGCCCAATGCGTGGTAGAATAAGCTATTATAAAACAAAGGGAGGCGGCAGGTATTGCAGCACCGCAAATGGCGTTTTACCCTCAAGCAGCGCATGGGCCTGTGTCTGGCAGCATTTTTTGCGGCCTTTGCCATGCAGCTCGCGCTCAATGGCTACCAGTCCAGAGCAGTGCAGGCGGTACAGGACGCGCAGATGGGCAGCTTCAATGCCATCAGCCGCTTTCAGGGCGGTGTAGAAAGCTCTATTTCCGTGCTGGAAAACTACCGCTGGGAGAACAGCGAAACGGATGAGCTCATGGAACGGCTTCAGTCTGCGTCCTCGACCTGCAATGCGTGGTTGTGGCGCATCGGCACCAGTCTGGAAGAGCTGGAGAATGTCAGTGATGAGCAGCGGGTTCTGTACGGCGCGGTGGATACCGTCTACCAGACCTATACTGGCCTGCTGGAAGAGCTGCAGAGCGACCTGCGCAGCGGGAATGACGCTGCAGCCTCGCAGCTTTACTATGCAAAGATCCTGCCCTGCGGGGATTATCTGAGCCAGTACACCCTGCAATTGCTGGAAACGGCCATTCTGGACGCACAGGGTTCCTACACCGTCATCTCGGCTCTGAACGAGCGCATTGTTTTGCTGCAGACGGTCGTGGTGGCCCTGTGCGTGGCTCTGGGCTGCGTTACTGGCCTGATGGTTATGCGGCTGCTCACGCCGGTGCAGCAGATGATCGCAGCATCCCGCGCCATTGGCCGGAGCAAATTCGACATCCCGGATATTCCACTGCCCAAGCAGCCGGAGATCGCCCAGCTGGCGGAGTCCTTCAACATTATGAAGCACTCCATGGCCCAGCAGATGACGACCCTGCAGGAGAAAAACGAGATCGAGCGGGAGCTGCACCGCCAGAAGACCGAAGCACTGGAACTGCAGAACCGCATGGAGCGCAGCAGGCTGCAGCAGCTGCGCAGCCAGATCGACCCGCACTTTCTGTTCAACACCCTGAACGTAATCCAGCAGACTGCCGGCACCGAGACGGCCTACCGTACCCAGGCGCTCATCATGGCGCTTTCGCATCTGCTGCGCTACAGTCTGATGAGCAACGATGAACAGGTGCCGCTTTCCCGCGAGGTGCGCATTGTGGATGAATACTATTCCATCTACCATGTCCGCTTTGGCGAGCGTGTGCGCATGGAGTGGCGCTTTTCCGATTTGCTGGATCTAACCGAGACCATGGTGCCGTCCTTTATTTTGCAGCCTGTCGTGGAAAATGCCTTCAAGCACGGCATCTGCCCCAAAGAGGAGGGCGGTGTGGTGCGCATCCGGGTCAACCCGCTGCGGGAGAAACACCTGTTGTGCATCCGTGTAGTGGATAACGGCGTGGGCATCCAGCCGGAACGATTACAGCAGCTGCGCGGGGCGCTCAGTCAGCCCGGTGAGCGCTGGGAACATATTGGCATCTATAATGTGGCAGCCCGTCTGCGTCTGCTGGACCGGAACAGCCGCCTTGTGATACGGTCCCATCCGGGACGCGGTACGGCGGTGGTGCTGTACCTGCCATTGGTGGAAAATGAGGAGGAGTTTGAGGAATGATTCGCCTGTTGATCGCGGATGACGAAGTACTGGAAAGAGAAGCTCTGGCGGATATCGTTGCCCGCCGCTTTGAGCACGAGATCACCATTGAGACAGCTGAAAACGGCCGCAAGGCGGCGGATACGGCGGTGCTGTGGGGCGCAGACCTGATCCTGATGGACATTGAGATGCCCGGTATGAACGGTCTGGATGCAGCCCGCGCCGTGCTGGAACAGCGCCCGGAGTGCAAGGTGATCTTTGTTACGGCCTACAGTCTGTTCCAGTACGCCCACGAGGCCATGCATCTGGGTGCCTGCGATTATCTGCTCAAGCCGGTGAACCCGGACGAAGTGGAAGCTTCCATCCGCAAAGCCATGCGCCAGATCGAAGCGGGCCGCCGCCTTGCAGAGCTGGCTCCGGTGGAGCCGGAAGCTGATCCGGAGGGTGATGCCGCCGAAGCAGGGGAAAATGACCGCAACGCACTGGTCATGGCCCACGTACGCAAGTACATGGAGGATAACTATATGTTTGACCTCTCACTGGACAGCGTGAGCGAGATCCTGCATATCAGCCCGGCGTATCTTTCCGCGCAGTTCAAAAAATACCAGAAGACCAACTTTCTGGACTGCCTGACCGAACTGCGCATCAACGCCGCCAAGGAGTTGCTCACCGACCCGTTCCGTTCGGCAGCGGAGGTAGCTTCCATGGTGGGCTACGAGGATTCCAGTTATTTTGCCCGTACTTTTAAGAAGCGCACCGGCATGACGCCTACCCAGTACCGCAAAGAGGCGGCAAAGACGATTCGGGAGGCCCGCCTGTGACCCGCCGTCAGATGCTCACCGCCCTGTTCGGCGCGGCGGTGCTGACCCTGCCGATGGCCGGCTGCGGCCACCAGCCGGTACAGGACGAGCCGGGGGCAGAGCTGATCCTGCGCTATGCGGAGAACCAGCCGGAGGATTATCCTACTACGCAGGCAGCGCTGGCCTTTGCAGACCTTGTAGCCCAGCGCACCAATGGGCGGGTCAAAGTGCTGGTGTACAGCGGGGGAGAGCTGGGCGCGGAGCAGAGCGTGATCCAGCAGATGCAGTTTGGCGGCATTGACTTCTCCCGCGTGTCCCTCAGCCAGCTGGCAGAGTACGAGCCGGCGCTGAGCGTATTGCAGCTGCCGTACCTTTACACCGACGCTGACCAGATGTGGCGCGTGCTGGATGGGACCATCGGCGACGAATTTCTCTCCATGCTGGAGTCGCTGGAGCTGACGGGACTGTCGTGGTTTGATGCCGGTGTGCGCAGCATCTACACCCGGCAGAAGGTGACAGGCCTTGCGGATCTGCAGGGCCTGACCATCCGCGTGCAGGAATCGGATATGATGAGCGAAATGATCACCGACCTCGGCGCAAAGCCGGTAAAGGTGGTGTACAGCAAGGTGTATGCCGCTCTGCACAACGGTGAGATCGATGGTGCGGAGAACAACTGGCCCAGCTACGAGGCCATGGGTCACTACGAGGTGGCACCGTATTTCCTGAAGGACGAGCACACCCGCGTGCCGGAAGTGCAGCTGGCAAGCCCCATGGTGATGGAAAAGCTGGCCGAACTGGGTGAGAGCTATCCGGAGATCATCCGCATGTGCGCCCGGGAGAGCGCCAAGGTGGAGCGGAAGCTCTGGGCGCAGCAGGAAGCGGAATCCGAAGAGAACATGCGTGCGGTCGGTATTGAAGTGACCGAGCTGGATGAGGCGGAAAAAGAAAAGTTCTGTGCGGCGGTTCAGCCCATGTACGACCTGTTTGCAGAGCAGAGCGGGCTTATCGCCCGCATTCAGCAGGCATAAGCCTTACAGCAAAGCCCGGAAAAGATGGGCAAAGAAATCAGAAAAACAGAATAAAGAACCGGCAAAGTGCTGTGTGCTCTGGACCCAAAAGGGGAGGGCATCCAGCACTTTGTTTTTCTATTGAATACATGAATGTATCCATATATTAGGAGAAGGTGCACAAACAAAAAGTAAAGCGTTTGGCGTTTTTCACAAAAGAAATTCTGACATTTTTTCAAAAAACAGGACATTTTTTGAAAGCCCTTGTTTCAGTTAAAAAAATTTGCTAAAGTGTGTACAGTAAATGAACAGCATCCGGGCCCTGTGCAGGCCGTGCTGTTCGGGAGATTTAAGGAGGACTTACTTATGAAAAAGATTTCTCGTCGTAGCTTTCTGGCAGTCGCAGGTGCCGCTGCCGCTGCTGCTGCTCTGACCGCATGCGGCGGTTCCAGCAGCTCTACTGCTGCATCCACCGCTTCTTCTGCAGCTGCTTCCGCTGCCGGTGATGCTACTGCTGCTGCAAACGATCCCAAGGTGACTCTGGTTTACGCCGAGGTCAACCCGCTGGACACCATCGTTGGCCAGACCGCTACCCACTTCAAGGAGAAGGTGGAAGAGCTGACCGGCGGTTCCGTCGTCATCGATGTGCAGGCTTCCGGTGTTCTGGGCTCTGAGAACGACGTTCTGGACGCAATCCTGGGCGGTTCTACCTCCATCGATATGAGCCGTATCTCCGCTTTTGCACTGACCAGCTACGGCTGCAACAAGTCCAAGCTGCTGTCCATTCCCTTCACCTTCGAGAACCGCGCACACTTCTGGAACTTTGCCAACAGCGATCTGGCACCTGAGTTCCTGAACGAGCCTCAGGAGCTGGGCCTGCCCGTTCGTGGTGTCTTCTACGGCGAAGAGGGCTTCCGTCACTTCTTCACGGTCAACCCTGTTTCCGGCATTGATGATTTCAAGGGCCTGAAGCTGCGCGTGTCCAACGACCCCGTCATGAACGGCCTGGTCGAGGGTCTGGGCGCTAACCCCACCGTCGTTTCCTTCGGTGAGCTGTACAGCGCACTGCAGACCGGTGTTGTGGATGGTGCTGAGCAGCCCATCGCAAACTACAAGTCCAATGCATTCCCCGAGGTTGCCAACAACCTGATCCTGGACGGCCACACTCTGGGTGCTGTTCAGGCTGTTATCACCGATAACGCATGGGGCAAGCTGACCGAGAACCAGCAGGCTGCCATCATGGAGGCTGGTGCTGATACGCAGGCCTTCAATGCAGACCTGTCCGAGACCGCTGAGAACAAGGTTCTGGAGGAGCTGAAGAGCTCCGGCTGCAATGTTGTGGATGTTGACGACAAGGCACCCTGGCAGGAGGCCTGCGCTAAGGTCATCAGCGAGAACACCTCCGATCAGGCTGAGCTGTATCAGCAGCTGCTGGACATGAAGGCATAATTGAAAAAGCCTTTCCTGTTCTGAGATAGTACATAGCCCGGCGGGGGACTACGGGATACGCCCGCAGACCTGCCGGGTTTTTTATATGGAGGAATTCATATGCCGAAAATCTTTACCACTCTGGATAAGATCAAGCCGGCGTACGACATCACCTACAAAGTGGTTCTGTTTATCTGCAAGCTGCTGCTGATCGCAGATATCCTCATCACTACCATGTCGGTCATCGGTCGTTACGTCTCGTTCATCCCGGACCCGGCATGGTCGGAAGAAGTTGTGCTGACCTGCATGAGCTACATGGCTGTGCTGAGTGCTGCTCTGGCCATCCGCCGCGGCGCCCATATCCGCATGACTGCGTTTGACGTGTATCTGCCCAAGATCGCCGTCAAGGTGCTGGATATTCTGGCCGACCTCGCCGTGTGCATTCTGGGCGTCATCATGATGGTGGTCGGCTGGAACTATGCCACTACTCTGGGCGGCCGTGGCTTCTACGTGTCCATGCCCTGGCTGAGCCGCTTCTGGATGTACTTCCCGGTGCCTCTGGCCGGTGTTGCCATGATCATCTTCGAGATCGAGGCACTGTACAACCACATCAAGAGCATTTTTGTAAAGGAGGAAGTGTAATATGACAGTTCAGACACTGGCAATCATTGTCCTTCTTGTCAGCTTCTTTGTAATGATCTTCCTGCGTTTCCCCATTGCATACGCCGTTGGTCTTTCCAGCGTGCTGTGCCTGATGGTGCAGGGACAGGCACTGACCGATGTCTGCCGTCTGATGGTCAAGGGCATCTCGTCCTTCAGCCTGATGGCCGTGCCGTTCTTCATCACCATGGGTGTGCTCATGGGCTCCGGCGGTATTTCTGAAAAGCTGATTGCTCTGGCTGACGCCTGCGTGGGCTGGATGCG
Source organism: Faecalibacterium sp. HTF-F (assembly GCF_023347535.1). NCBI lineage: Bacteria > Bacillati > Bacillota > Clostridia > Eubacteriales > Oscillospiraceae > Faecalibacterium > Faecalibacterium wellingii. The sequence goes on along the minus strand of NZ_CP094473.1, from coordinate 1,505,661 downwards.
CGGCGGCATGGCAATGGTCAACATCGTTGCCTCCTACTTCTTCGGCGGCATTTCCGGTTCTGCATCTGCAGATACCGCTTCCATCGGTTCCATCATGATCCCCATGATGGTCGATCAGGGCTACGACGCCGACTTCTCCACCGCTGTTACCATCACCTCCTCCTGCGAGGGCCTGCTGGTTCCTCCGAGCCACAATATGGTCATTTATGCCACCACTGCCGGCGGCATCTCGGTCGGCAGCCTGTTCCTGGCAGGTTATCTGCCCGGCGCTCTGCTGGCCATCGTCCTGATGATCGGTTCCTACATCATCTCGGTCAAGGAGAATTATCCCAAGGGCTCTCCGTTCAGCATCAAGGGCTTCGTTAAGCAGCTGGGCACTTCCATCTGGGCACTGGCCGCTGTTGTCATCGTTGTGTTCGGCGTTGTTGGCGGTGTGTTCACCGCTACCGAATCTGCAGCTATTGCAGTTATCTATTCTCTGTTCGTGTCGGTGTTCATCTACAAGGGTCTGGACTGGAAGGGCGTCTGGTATGCACTGGATGAGTGCGTGAACACTTTGTCCATCGTGCTGATCCTGATTGCTACCTCTGCGGTCTTCGGCAACTGCCTGACCATGCTGCATGTGCCGGATCTGGCTGCAAATGCCATCACCAGCGTCACTAATAACCCCTACATCATTGCTCTGCTGATTGACCTGATCATTCTGGTTCTGGGCTGCATCATGGATATGGCTCCCATTATCCTGATCGCTACCCCCATCCTGCTGCCCATCGCAACCTCCATCGGCATCGATCCCATTCAGTTCGGTATCATCGTGGTCCTGAACTGCGGCATCGGCCTGCTGACTCCTCCTGTCGGCGCTGTGCTGTTCATCGGCTCTGCCGTTGCAAAGCGCCCGATGGAAAAGGTCGTCAAGGCGACCCTGCCGTTCTACCTGTGCATGTTCGTTGCACTGCTGCTGCTGACCTTCGTGCCCGATATCAGCCTGGCGATCCCCAAGCTGCTGGGCGGCTACGTCAGCCCCATCACCAACCCGCTGGGCCCGGTGTTCATCCACTGATGGCCTGACGGTGTAAGGCAAAACTGCAAAAGTCCTCTGCATGAAAGTGCAGGGGGCTTTTTTGTATGCAAAAAAACTTTATTTTCCCTCTTGCATTCTGTCGGAATCGTGCTATAATAGTAAGGCAATCGTTTCCAAGGCCGCTCGACGGGGTAGCCGATATTGAAGGTTGTGATGGGCACATACATTTACAATATGGCCCCGATAAGTCAGAACCAGAAATGAGGTGAAAAGAATGAAACAGGGTATCCATCCGAACTACGTTGACTGCACCATCACCTGCGCATGCGGCAACGTCATTAAGACTCGTTCCACCAAGCCTGAGATCCACGTCGAAGTTTGCTCCAAGTGCCATCCTTTCTACACTGGCAAGCAGAAGCTGGTTGACAGCGGCGGACGTGTTGAGCGCTTCAACAAGCGTTTCGGCCGTAAGTAATTATGGTTTTCTGAGCACCGTTTCCTTCGGGAGACGGTGCTTTTTTGTTTTATTTTGTATACAAAAATGCAGATTTAATGATTCTTAAGAATTCTTTTGGCCTCTCACCACAGGATTGTCTCAATTTTTACACATTTTCCGTCTAAAATATACCAGCATTGAATTAGACGAATAAAGGAGCGTTTGCTGTGATCGAAGTATCTCATCTGAGCAAAAAATACGGCACACACCCTGCCATTGAGGATCTGTCCTTTACAGTGGGGGACGGTCAGATCTTCGGCTTGCTGGGGCCCAATGGCGCCGGAAAATCTACGATTATGAATATCCTCACCGGCTACCTTGCACCCACCAGCGGCGAAGTAAAGGTGGCGGGCTTTAGTTTGCCGGAACAGACGCAGCAGGCCAAGGCCTGTGTGGGCTACCTGCCCGAGCAGCCGCCGCTCTATCCGGAAATGACCGTGCAGGAGTATCTGGACTTTGCGGCAGAGCTCAAGGGCATCAAAAAGAAAGCAGAGCGCAAAGAACAGGTGCTGCGCGCCGCCCGCCGCACCGGGCTGGAGGATGTTCTGCCCCGGCTCATCCGCAGCCTGTCCAAGGGCTACCGCCAGCGTGTGGGCATTGCGCAGGCACTGCTGGGTGCGCCGCAGCTCATCATTCTGGATGAGCCCACCGTAGGCCTTGACCCTGCGCAGGTCATTGAGATCCGCAGACTCATTCAGGAACTGGGCAAGACCCATACGGTCATTTTGTCCAGCCACATCCTCAGCGAGGTGCAGGCGGTGTGCAGTCAGGTACTGATCCTGTCCAAGGGGCATCTGGTGGCGGTGGGCGCACCGGAACAGCTGGCCGGTATGCTGGATTCCGGCAGCCGGCTGCACGCTACCGTGCTGGGCGAAGGCAAGGCCGTGCTCAAAGCAGTGGGTGAGATTCCGGGCATCCGCAGGGTGGCGCTGGAAAGTGAAGCTGACGGTCAGGTGACTTTTACCGCAGAAAGCGTGGATGCTGCCGATCGCCGTGCTGAGGTATCCCGGGCTCTTTCGCGGGCCGGATGCACGGTGCTGGCCCTTGCCGCCGAGAGCAGGACGCTGGAAGAGATCTTCCTTGCCCTGACCGAGGGCGAGTCCGATCAAAACGATGAAGAAGAGGAGGGAAAGGCTGAATGATCGCCATTTTCAAACGCGAGGTCCGCAGCAGCTTTCATGGCATGATCGGCTATGTGCTCACAGCCTTTATGCTGGCGGCAACGGCCATCTATTTTATAGCCCTGAATCTGGGCTATGGCCTGACGGATTTTGGTTACTATACGCTGTACCGCACGGTTTTTGTGCTGCTTTTGTATATCCCGGTGCTGACCATGCGCTGCTTTGCGGAGGAACGCCGCACCCGCACCGACCAATTGCTGCTCACAAGTCCAGTATCCGTGTGGGGCATCGTGCTGGGCAAGTTTCTGGCACTGTGTGTCATTTTTGCGCTGCCGTGCCTTGTGGATACAGTCATGATCCTGGTACTGGCTGCACTGGGTGCATCCGGCATTGCTACAGCGGCAAATTTTGCTGCACTGCTTTGTTATTTTCTTATGGGCTGTGCGGCCATTGCCATCGGCGTGTTTCTTTCCAGTCTGACCGAGAACCAGATCATTGCCGCCGTGGCAGGTGTGGCTGCACTGCTGCTGGCCTATATGATGCCCAGCCTGCGCAACCTGTTTACTGCCGGCAGCGCGGTGGCGTTGGCCTTGTTTACCGCGATCGCGGCAGTGCTCAGTGTGGTGGCTGGTCTGCGCACCCGCAGCTTCACGCTGGGCTGTCTGACCTTTGCAGGCTGCTGTGTGGTGCTGACGGCACTGTTCCTGCTGCAAAGCAGCTGGCTGACCGAAGCCTTCAGCGCAGTGCTCAGCGCGCTGTGTCTGTTCACTCCCTTTGAAGAGTTCGTCAACAACAGCTTTTCCATTCCGACGCTGGTGTATTACCTCACCGTGATCGTACTGTTTCTGTTTTTTACGGCGCAGGGGCTGGAAAAACGCCGCTGGAACTGAGAGGAGGACAATGATATGAAAAAATTCAAGCTCACTTCCTCCGCAAACGGCAAAGTATTCCGCAGCGGGTTGTATTCCACGGCCATTCTGGCGGCAGCGATCGTACTGGCGGTGCTGGTCAACCTGCTGGTAGGTGCGATCCCGTCTAAGTACACCGAGTTCGATCTCTCTGCCGCCAAGATGTACACTTTGGGCGACAGCTCCAGACAGCTGATGCAGAGCCTTGATCAGGATGTGACGGTCTACTACCTCTGCGAGACCGGCAGCGAAGACGCCATTGTGAGCAAGCTGCTGGATCATTATGCCGATGAGAGCAGCCGTTTCCACTGGGAACAGAAAGACCCCACCCTCTATCCGGCCTTTGCGTCCCAGTACGGTGCAGAGAATGTATCCACCGGCAGCCTGATCGTGGTCAGCGGCGAGAACAGCGTGGTGCTGGACGCCGCTGAGCTCTACGAATACGACTACTCCGATTACTACACCACCGGCTCTGCAAATGTGACGTTTGCAGGCGAAAAGCAGATCAGTTCGGCCATCTACAAGCTGACCTCTGGGGCAGAAAGCCATGCCTTCTACACCACCAACCACGGTGAGCAGGCCCCTACTTCCTCGCTGACCGAAGCGCTGGAAGCCCAGAATATCGACCTGCAGCCGCTGGATCTGCTCACAGGCACCATCCCGGAGGACTGCGGGCTGCTGATCATCAATGCGCCCGCTTCGGATTTTGCCTCCGAGGGTCTTGTGGACGAGATCGCGCAGCTGCAGGCCTATCTGGAAAACGGCGGCAAAGTGCTGCTGATGACCAGTGCCTTTGTCGATACGCCGAATCTGGACGCCGTAATGGCGCAGTTCGGCCTTGCCCGTGAGCCGGGCATCGTGGTGGAGGGCGATGCAGGCCATGCACTGTACGGCTACCCGTATTCGCTGTTTCCGGATCACGCCTCCAACGATGACGAAAGCACCGTTCTGGACGGCGTGAGCCAGAATACCCATGTAATGCTTTCGGTGGCACAGGGCATCACCATTGCCGAAACGGACGGCGTTACGGCAGAACCCCTGCTGAACACCACCGGGAACGCCTACAGCAAGCTGAACTATAATGAGGCGGCCACCACTGCCAAAGAATCCGGCGATACGGACGGCCCCTTTGCGCTGGCCGCGTGGGCACGCAATGAGTCTGCCGGTTCGGAGGTGATCTGGGTGGGCTGCCCCAATGTGGACAGTGAGCAGGTATACCAGTCCATCCCGGGCAACCTGACCTTCCTGCAGAGCTGCGCCGCTGCGCTGGTGGGACAGAGCATGCTCATCGATACAAAAGCACTGGAAGCAGCCCCCATCACAGTGGCAGCTTCCACTTCCATGGCGCTGGCCATGGTGTTCGTGTTCGTGCTGCCTGCAGCGGTGCTCATTGCGGGTGCCGTGTTCGTGCTGCTGCGCCGCCGCAGATAAGGAGGCCGCAGCATGAAAACGAAACAGCGTACTTTGACCGTCCTTCTGGCAATGGTGCTTGTGCTGGGCGGGCTGCTGTGGCTCATCACCCGCAGCAATGCTGCAGAAGAAGCAGCGTCCAGCGCTGCCGCAGAAGGCAGCATTGTGCTTTCTTCTTTTGCGGCGGGTGATGCAGAGCAGATCCGGTACACTTATCAGAATGAGACGATTACCCTGAATTGTGATTCCGGAAGCTGGACGCTGGCGGGTGACCCGGGCTATCACCTGGATGCATCTGCCTGCAACACCATGGTCACAGCGCTGGCATCTCTGAATGCCAAGCGTCAGCTCGCCTCTCAGCCCGGTGAGGACTACGGCCTTGCAGACCCGGCCGTTACGGTCACGGTAACAGCGGCAGGCGAGACGAATACCTTTGCCTTTGGCAGCCAGAAACCTGTCACAGGGGATCTGTACGTGCAAAAAACCGGAGATGATGCCATTTACACCGTCTCCGGCAACAAGGCAGCCTGCTTTGAACAGACTAAAGCGGATCTCTTTGGCGTGTTCAACCCGGCAGGATTCACAGCTTCTGCGCTGGAGAGCGTCTCCATCGCAACAGATGCAGGAACACTCTCTCTGACAGCCGTATCGGAAACGGCGGAAACGGACAGCAATTCAGCAGATACTTCTTCCGAAAGCGCCGCTGCTTTCACTGCCTACCAGACGGTCTGGCGGCTGACCGAGGACCCGGCGGCTGAATTGGACGAAGCCAAGCTGCAGAGCATCCTGTCAGCCCTTGGCGGATACGTCTCGGCGCAGGTGACGAATGCTGATCCTGCCGCTTACGGCTTTGATGCATCCCTTGCAACGGTGCGGGCCGCCTCTGCCGATGGGAGCGTGACCCTCCACTACGCCGAAAATGCAGACGGCTGCTGGATGATGGTGGATGGGGACAGCTCCGTCTATGCGGTTGACCTTGACACTGTGCAGGCCCTTCTGATAACAGCTGCCGAGCTGAAAACAGAATGAAAAATCCATGTACGCCGTATGCGGAAACTCCGCTGCGGCGTATGTTTTTTTGTTGCAGCGTGTAAAGTTTCGGCAAACAGCGGCAGAGTGATTGACTTTTCAGCAAAGATTGATTAAGATAGACGGGACAGGGTAGAATAACTGCGCAATGTTTTTATATTTTTAAGGTTCGTCATGGAGGTTGTGCGGGGTCGAGTCTGCTTTTACCGCCAAAGTGCGATGGTTGGGCAAGCAGACTCCCAGTCGCCCTGGTACGAGAGATGGGGCAGAGCCCTGTCTTTTTTCGTATCTGAGTTACAAGGAGGATGTAGTAAAATATGGACAACTCGGTGATCGTTTCACTGCGTGATATCGTAGTGGAATTTGATGGTCAGCGCATTCTGGATGGGCTGAATCTGGACATCCATGACAAAGAGTTCGTGACTCTGCTGGGTCCCTCCGGCTGCGGCAAAACCACCACTCTGCGCCTGATCGCGGGTTTTCTGGAGCCGAATGCCGGCAAAGTACTGCTGAAAGGCGAGGACATCACCGGCGTGCCGCCCTATAAGCGCCCGGTGAATACCGTTTTCCAGAAGTATGCACTGTTCCCGCACCTGAATGTGTTCGAGAACGTGGCCTTTGGCCTGCGTCTGAAAAAGCTGGACGAAGAGACCATCCGCCGCAAGGTGCGCAATATGCTGGAAGTCGTGGGCCTGAAAGGCTTCGAGCGCCGCAGCATCAGCCAGATGTCCGGTGGTCAGCAGCAGCGCGTTGCCATTGCCCGCAGTCTGGTGAACGAGCCGGAGATCCTGCTGCTGGACGAACCCCTCGGTGCGCTGGATCTCAAGCTGCGCAAGGAAATGCAGCTGGAGCTCAAGCGCCTGCAGCGTGAAATGAACATTACCTTTGTTTATGTCACCCACGATCAGGAAGAAGCCCTGACCATGTCCGACACCGTTGTGGTCATGAACGGCGGCAAGGTGCAGCAGATCGGCACACCCGAGGATATTTATAATGAACCGAAGAACGCCTTTGTGGCAGACTTTATCGGTGATTCCAACATTGTGGACGGTGTGATGCACCGGGATTTTCTGGTGTCATTCTCCGGCGTGGACTTCCCCTGTGTGGACCGCGGCTTTGCCCGCGAGCAGAGCGTGCAGGTGGTAGTGCGCCCCGAGGATATCGAGGTGGTATCGCCTGTGGAAGGCCAGCTGGTAGGCGTTGTGAACGACGTCATTTTCAAGGGTGTCCACTTTGAAATGCATGTGGAATGCGAGGGCCGTGAATGGCTCATCCACTCCACCCGCGCCTGCACACCCGGTGAGACCATTGGTATGCGCATCGGCCCCAACGAGATCCATATCATGGCGCGTTCGGAGGGGTGAGCCGCGATGATGAAGATTTACGATAAAAAACTGGCCTATCCCTACTTTGTATGGATGGTGCTGTTCACGGTGGTGCCGCTGATTATCGTTGTGTACTATGCGTTCACCGATGCAAACGGCGCCTTTACGCTGGATAACCTCACCTCCATCAGCGGCTACGGCTCGGTGTTTGCCCGCAGCCTGCTGCTGGCCCTCATTGCCACGGTCATCTGTCTGGTCATTGCGTTCCCGGTGGGCTATTTTCTTTCCCGCCTGCGGGTGAACAAACAGCACATCATGCTCATGCTGGTCATGCTGCCCATGTGGATGAACTTCCTGCTGCGGACCTATGCATGGATGGGCCTGCTCAGTGTCAACGGCCCCGTGAATGCCGTGCTGGGCGTGTTCGGCCTTGGCCCCTTCAATATGCTCAACACCTCCGGCGCGGTGGTGCTTGGCATGGTGTATAACTATGTGCCCTATATGATCCTGCCGCTGTACACCAGCATGACCAAGATCGACCAGAGCCTTGTGGAAGCTGCGCAGGATCTGGGCGCTTCTACCACCAAGACCCTTGTGCGGGTACTCATCCCCATGAGCGTGCCCGGCATCAGCACCGGCATCACCATGGTGTTTGTCCCGGCGGTGTCCACCTTTGTCATCAGTCGTATGCTGGGCGGCGGTTCCAATCTGCTGATTGGTGATCTGATCGAAATGCAGTTTCTGGGCAACAGCTACAACTTGAACGTAGGCTCTGCTATGAGCCTTGTACTGATGATCATTGTGCTGCTGTGCATGAGCTTTACCTCCAGCTTTGATGAAGATGAAATGGAGGGCGTGTCCTGATGAAAACGAAACATCTGCGCCTGATGCAGCGTGTCTATATCATTCTGTTTTTCTGCTTCATGTATCTGCCCATCGCATACATGATCGTATTCAGCTTCAACCAGTCCAAGGGCTATTCGCTCTTTACCGGTTTTACCCTCAAGTGGTACTCCAGCCTGCTGCACAACTCCGCTATCCTGCATGCGCTGCTGGTCTCGCTGGAAGTGGCTCTGATCTCCGCGGTCATTGCCACTGTGCTGGGTACAGCGGCAAGTCTGGGCATTGCGTCCATGGGCCGCAAGAGCCGCCTTGTCGTCACCAACATCACCTATATCCCGGTGGTCAACCCGGAGATCATCACCGGCATTTCGCTCATGCTGCTGTTCGTAGCCTACCAGCGCTTCGCCGGCGGCGTCTCATGGCTGCCGGATACCATCATGGGCTTCCCGACATTGCTCATTGCACATATCGCGTTCAATGTGCCATATGTTATCTTCAACGTGACGCCCAAGCTCAAGCAGCTGGACATCAAGCTGTATGAGGCTGCGCTGGATCTTGGCTGTGACCCCAGACAGGCCTTCTTCAAGGTCATTCTGCCGGAGATCAGCCCGGCCATCCTGTCCGCTTTCCTGATCTGCCTGACCTACTCCATCGACGATTTTATGATCTCCTACTTCAACTGCGGCACGGTGGAGACCCTGCCCATTGCCATCTATTCCATGACCCGTAAAAAGGTCAGCCCGGAGATCTATGCACTGTCCACCATTATGTTTGTGGTCATTCTGTGCATCATCCTGTTCTCCAATGCAATGGAAAGCCGCAATTACCGCCGCGATCAGAAGGCGCTGAGAGGGGAGGGCGTGTGATGAAACGTTTTGCTGTTTTGCTGCTGGCGCTGGCAATGACGGTCTGCTGTGCACTGCCTGCCTTTGCTGCCGGCACCATCGAAGTCACGGAGGATGTCTCGGTATCGGATGATTACGATTGGACCCGCTTCAAGGGCCAGAATGTCGCCATCAACGTTTACAACTGGGGCGAGTATATCTCCAACGGTTCGGACGACAGCGTGGATGTGGTGTCTGCGTTTGAGCAGCTCACCGGCATCAAGGTGAACTATACCACCTTTGACTCCAACGAATCCATGTACGCCAAGCTCAAGTCCGGCGCAGCCGACTACGATGTGGTCATTCCGTCGGATTACATGGTGGCGAAAATGATCGCTGAGGGGATGCTCAAGCCTCTGAACTACGACAATATCCCGAACTTCAAAAAGATCGATCAGGAATATATAGATCCGGATTACGATCCGCAGAATGCCTACACCGTGCCCTACATGCTCTGTACCACCGGCATCATTTATAACACCACCATGGTGGACGAAGCACCCACCAGCTGGGCTGATCTGTGGGACGAGCAGTACGCAGGCAATATCCTGATGTTCAACAACAGCCGCGATGCCTACGCCATTGCTGCGTTTAAGAGCGGCCACAACATCAACCCGCAGTCCACCGAAGAAGTGGACGAGGTGGTGGAGGAACTCAAGGCGCAGAAGCCGCTGGTGCAGGCATACGTCATGGACGAGATCTTCGATAAGATGATCGGCGGCGAGGCAGCCATCGGCGTGTACTACTCCGGCGATGCCATCACCATGATCGATGACAACCCCGACCTTGCATGGGTGTTCCCGGAGGAGGGCAGCGTGCTGTCTGTGGACTGCATGGCCATTCCTGCTGCCAGTGAGCATCAGGAAGCTGCAGAAATGTTCATCAACTTCATGTGCGAGACAGATATCGGCAAGGCAAACGCCGAGTACATTGGCTACACCACCCCCATGCATGATGTGTGGGAGGTGCTGGACGAGGATCTGAAGGAGAGCGAGATCGCTTATCCGCCGGAGGAAGCTGCCGCTAAGGAAAAGGTGTTCACCGCCCTGAGCGACGATGTGAACAGCGAACTGGATGTAAAGTGGAGCGAAATGAAGAGCTACGACGAAGGTGGCAGCAGTCTGCTGTTCCTTGCGCTGCTGGCAGCGATGGTGGCGCTGGCCTGCTTTAACATCTGGCGCAAGGTGCGCAGGCGTGCCCGCAATCAGTATTGAGGAATCGTTTTCATAAGTATTGCCCACTGCATGAAGGGCCTTTTGAGCCAATACTGCTTACGAAAACAGGTTCTGAACGCAAAGGAGGCTGCTGCACAGAACAAGGTGCGGCAGCCTTTTTTATAGAAAGAGGGAAAACCATGGAACAATATTTTTACACGGAAACGATGACCGTTATGAATGCGGATGCAGACTTCCGCAGCCTGCTCAAGCCCAGCGCTCTGCTGCGCTATGTGGAGCAGGTTTCGTCAGACCACGCCCGCGCCTTTGGGATGGATGACCGGTTCTTCAAAGATCGCGGCGTGGCCTTTCTGGTGGGCAAACAGGCTCTGAAGTTCAGCCGTGTGCCGCAGCGTGCCGAAACGCTGACCCTTACCTCCCGGGCGCAGGTCAGCAAACACGGTTCCGTCAAACGCATCACCACCCTTACCGATGCCGAGGGCAAAGAGGTGGCAATGGTGGATTGCCGCTGGATCGTGGCCAGCCTTACGGAGGGCCGCATCCTGCGGGAGCCGGGCTGGACGGTGGAAGGTTTCTGGAACGACACCGTAGAGGACGAACTTCCTTTGCTGCTGCATAAGTGCAAGGACGGTCTGATCAGCGCAGGGGAGTGGACAGTGCATTATTCCCAGTGCGACCTGAACGGCCACCTGAACAATGCCTTCTATCTGGATCTTGTCTGCGACGCCCTGCCGCTGGAAATAGTGCGCAAGGCCCCTGTTACCTTTGCCTCTATCAATTATCACCGGGAAATTCCTCTGGGGGAGACGGTAGAAGTGCTTTATGCGCCCTCCGCAGACGGCTGGTATGTTATCGGCAGGCATAACGGCCAGACCAGCTTTGAATGCTATCTGGAGCTGGAAAAGTAAAAAAGAAATACTGCCGGTGAACGCGCAGCGCCAGCTGCTCCCAAAGGGAGATCTGAGAAGGGGATTTTTTCTGTCCACAAAAAGTTCAAAAATTATTACAAAGAAATTACAGAAAAGCTATTGCAAATTGGTTTCAAAAGAGTTACAATATGGTTACAGCAAGGGCACAAGCCCAGCTGAGTGTGAAATCTTTTTCTTCTTGTTTTAGGGATATCGGGCACAGGTTCTCCTCCTCCGACTGTTCTCCTTCACAGTTCGTGAGCCATGTGCCGCACAGGCGGTATCCCGCTTCGTGTGCAAAAAAGCTCGTCCGTTCTGGACGAGCTTTTTTGCATCCTCTGCACCCTCAAAATGATTTTCCGCACAGGAAAGTATGACCTTACCTCGTTTTGGTGGTCAATTTGTCTGTTTTTCCGCAAAGGACATTTACAAAGTTTGGCGCGGCAGGGGTTTGTATTCTGGCTGTCTTTGTGGTAAAGTATATTCAATCAATTTATACACCGCAAACATGAAATTCGTTTTATGCTTTTGCTGTTTCCGTTTTTGATGCGTTGAGAGAAAAGGAGTTTGAACATGGCTTATTTCTATGAAGAACCTTCCCGCACTTTCGGTGAATACCTGCTGATCCCCGGCTATTCCTCCGCTGAAAACGTTCCCACTGCTGTCAGCCTCAAGACCCCTCTGGTCAAGTACCGCAAGGGTCAGGAAGAGTGCCCTCTGCAGATGAATATCCCCATGATTAGCGCCATCATGCAGTCGGTCTCCGGCGATAAGCTGGCCATTGCACTGGCTCGTCAGGGCGGTGTGTCCTTCATCTACGGTTCTCAGAGCATCGAAAACGAAGCCGCTATGGTGCGCCGCGTCAAGAGCTTCAAGGCTGGTTATGTCGTGTCCGACTCCAATCTGGCCCCCACTGCCACCCTGCACGATGTGCTGGAGCTGAAGGCACGCACCGGCCACTCCACCATTGCCATTACCGCCGATGGCACGCCCAACGGTAAGTTGCTGGGCATTGTGGCATCTCGTGACTACCGCATCAACCACACCCCGGATGATGCCCCTGTCACCACCTTCATGACCCCGCTTGAAAAGCTGGTCACTGCCCCGGAGAATACCTCTCTGCACGATTGCAACAACATCATCTGGGACAACAAGATCAACACGCTGCCTCTGGTGGATGCTGAGGGTAACCTGAAATATATGGTGTTCCGCAAGGACTACGATTCTCACAAGAAGAACGCCAACGAGCTGCTGGACGCCAACAAGAGCTATGTGGTGGGTGCCGGCATCAACACCCGCGACTATGCCGAGCGCGTGCCTGCACTGGTGGAAGCCGGTGTGGATGTGCTGTGCATCGACTCTTCTGAGGGCTATTCCGAGTGGCAGAGCCGCACCATTGGCTGGATCCGTGAGCATTACGGCGATACCGTCAAGGTGGGTGCAGGCAACGTTGTGGACGCCGAGGGCTTCCGCTTCCTGGCCGAGGCAGGCGCAGACTTTGTAAAGATCGGCATTGGCGGCGGCTCCATCTGCATCACCCGCGAGACCAAGGGCATTGGCCGCGGTCAGGCTACCGCTGTCATCGAGGTAGCAAAGGCTCGTGACGAGTACTTCAAGGAGACCGGTATCTATGTGCCGATCTGCTCCGATGGCGGTATCGTTCACGATTATCACATCACGCTGGCTCTGGCTATGGGTGCCGACTTCGTCATGCTGGGCCGCTACTTCGCCCGCTTTGACGAGAGCCCCACGAACAAGGTTCGCATCAATGGCCAGTATATGAAGGAGTACTGGGGCGAAGGTTCCAACCGTGCCCGCAACTGGCAGCGCTACGATCTGGGCGGCTCCACCAAGCTGAGCTTTGAGGAAGGCGTGGACAGCTACGTGCCCTATGCCGGCCCTCTGGCTGATGGCGTGCAGACCACTCTGTACAAGGTCAAGAGCACCATGTGCAACTGCGGTGCCCTGTCCATTCCCGAGCTGCAGCAGAAGGCCAAGCTGACGGTTGTTTCTTCCACCTCCATTGTGGAGGGCGGCAGCCACGATGTCGTGCTCAAGAATGCTACCCCCAACATCATCAATGGCTAAGCTTTTTTGATTGCAAAGCCGCCTGTGCCGTCTGGCATGGGCGGTTTTTTGCATAAAAACTCTTGAACAAGCCCGCATTTGGTGATATCATGATAGAAACGCACTGTCAAGACAGGCAGGCATGCAAACCTTCCCACAAGGAAGAGGAACGGCAAAGGCCGGAGGAAGCCTTTGTCAGGTGCAAAGAAGAGAGGATACTATTCATGGACGAAATCAAGGTTGTGCCTTACATCCCGGATGAGGACTACGACAACCCCGCAATGGTCGTGGATTTTTACGAATTTACTATGGCCAACTGCCTTTTCCTGCACGGATTCAAGGATACTACACTGGTGTTCGATATGTTCTTCCGCAAGAACCCGGACAATCAGGGCTACTCCATCAGTGCCGGTCAGCGTAAGCTGACCCGTTTTCTGCTGAATTATCATTTCAATGCACAGGATATCTGGTGGCTGCGCACCAAGGGCATGAGCGAGGAATTCTGTGAGTATCTGCGCACTTATCAGTGGAAGGGTGACATGTATGCACTGCCCGAGGGCACGGTGGCCTACCCGCATGTGCAGATGGTACGCATTGAGTGCGACCTTGTGGGTGCGATCCTGATCGAGACCTACCTGCTGCAGACCATGAACTTCCACAGCCTGATCGCGACCAAGGCCACCCGTGTCACCGGCTTGAACACCCATACGCCCCGCAGCGTCATGGAGTTCGGCACCCGCCGCGCACAGGGCAAGAGCGCTGGCAACGATGGCGCATACGCTGCTGTTCTGGGCGGCTGTGTCGGCACGGCAAACTGTCTGGCGGAGATGAAGTTCGGCGCAGATGTCAAGGCCGTTGGCACTGTGGCGCACAGCTTTATTGAGTTCTTCCCGACCGAGTTCGATGCTTTCAAAGCATTTGCAGATACCTATCCGGATTCGGTCAGCCTGCTGCTGGATACCTACAATATTATGGAGAGTGGTCTGCCCAACCTCATTAAGCTGGACGATTACCTCATCGAAAAATATCCCAACGACCCGAACCGTCGTGTCAAGAGCGCCCGCATCGACTCCGGTGACCTTGCCCGCGGCTCCAAGCGCCTGCGCAAGGCGCTGGATGCAGCAGGCAAGCCCTACATCAAGCTGGTGGCGTCCAACGGTCTGGACGAGAAGAAGATCGCCAACATGGAGCTGTACGAACACGCTCATTTTGACTCTTACGGCGTGGGCGAAAACCTGATCACTTCCGCTTCCGACCCCGTGTTCGGTGGTGTGTACAAGCTGGTGGCAGTCAAGAAGCCGGATGGCAGCTATACCCCCAAAATGAAGTGCTCGGATTCTGCCAGCAAGGCCATCATTCCGGGCAAGAAGATGCCGTGGCGTCTCTACGATGAGAACGGTCAGGCGCAGTGCGACCTGATTGCTATGGATGATGAGGTCATCGAGGCCGGCAAACCCATCACCATGGTCAATCTGGACTCGGATGCCATCGAGCGCACCGTGACCATCACACCCACCAAGGTCAGAAAGCTGCTGGTGCCCCACATCCTGAACGGCCAGCTGGCCATTGAGCTGCCCTCTATTGCGGAGAAGAAGGCCTACATTGCAAAGCAGCTCACTGAGGAGACTTGGGAAAGCGAGCTGCGTCTGGAATGCCCGCATAAGCACTATGTGAATATGACGCCGGCTGTGGCCGAGTGCCGTTCCAAGATGTATGCAGAGCTGCACGGCGGTAAGGTATAAAAGCTTTTCTTGACAAAAAAGCAAGCCTGTTGTATTATAAGAGCTGCCGTTTGAAAAGACGGTGGCTCTTCTTATGCCGCTGTGGTGAAATTGGCAGACACGAGGGACTTAAAATCCCTTTCTGGAGACAGAGTACGGGTTCGACCCCCGTCGGCGGCATGGACAAAAAGCACCTGAAATCGCTTGATTTCGGGTGCTTTTTGTTTGCCCAAAACCCGCCGGATAACCCACTTGCAGGAAATGAAATACTAAAGCAGCCCCGAGGGACCGTCAGGCTCCCCGGGGCTGTTGCGATGTATGGCTTTTTCGGCCGGGCATTTTACTTTTCCTGCGCTTTCCGCTCTGAAGGGGCGAGGGGTGCTTTTTGTAAGCCACAGTTCTATCTGCCCGGGACAGGCATATACTCATAGCAAGCTGGCAACCCCAAAAAGGAGGAAGAAATTGTGGACGAGTATTACCGTGCAGTACGGCAGCTGCCTTCGTGGCTGGCACAGCCTTTGGGGCAGCTTCCGACATCAACAGCGGCACAGATCCATGAGCTGCGATTCCGGACAGGGCATGGCATTTTTCTTACGATGTCAGGTCGGCAGGTCTGCCTGAAGGAACTTTCTGAGTGTCCGCAGTCACTGCGGGAATGCATACTGGATCAACTGCAGCTCGAAGAAATCTTTCACACTCTGTGCGGTGGTGCGGTCCATGCACATCAGAACGAACTGACGCAGGGGTTCCTTACCACACCGTCCGGCTGCAGGGTCGGAGTTGCCGGCCGCTATGTGGACCGCGACGGGCAGATGATCCTGCAGCAGGTGCAGTCGTTGAATCTGCGGATCGCGCGTGCAGTTCCTCTGATGCTGCCGGACAGGCTTTGCGAGATCCTGCAAAGGCATTTTATCGGGATGCTTGTAGTCGGTGAACCGGACAGCGGCAAAACAACATTTCTGCGGCAGATCGTTCAAAGCCTTGCCGGAATGCAGCGGAGAGTCTGCGTGGTGGACGAGCGTGGTGAAATTTATCCGCAAGAACTTTCAGGTCCGGATCAGCAGCTACCCGCAGTGGATACCCTGTCCGGCATTCCAAAGGAGCGTGCCGTGCAGATGGCGCTGCGCACTCTTTCACCGCAGGTGATCGTTCTGGACGAGCTGGGTTCACTGGCTGAAACAGCAGCGCTGGAGCAGGGCTTTTTCAGCGGGGTGGATTTTATTGCAAGCGTTCATGCCGCAAGTGCGGAGGAAGCAGTCAGACGACCGCAGATAAAGGCTTTGCAGCAGCAGGGAATGCTGCGTGTACTGGTGCTGCTGCAGGGCTGCGCCGAGCCGGGCAGGGTCCGGCAGATCGATGAGTTATGATCCAACTGTTTCATTGGGTGGGAGCAGCGCTGCTTCCGCTGTGCGGATGGCTGACCGGAGCAGCCCTTCAGGCAGGAAAAGAGCAGCATATCCTGCAGCTGCGGCATACTGTGGAATTGCTGCGGCGCATCCGGCAGGAAGTGGCATACCGCAGGCCGGATATGGAGCTGCTCTGCCGCTGTCTGATACAGGAAGGGCTGCTGACGCCTGCGGAAAAATTGCAGGCTCTCGCGCCGCCTGCAAGCTTCCGCGCCGAGGAGCGGCTTTGCTTTGAACAATGCTTTTCCGGCCTCGGCCAGTGCGAAGCTGCGCAGGAGTGTGAACGGCTGGACTACTATACCGCGCGCTTTGAAGCGTTTCTGCAGCAGGCTCAGCAGGAAGCAGCCGCCTGTGCTGGCCTGTCCTGCAGGCTGGGGTTTGCGGCAGGAGCTGTTCTGGCGCTGATTTTTTTGTAAGCGCAGGAGGATGCAGAATTGGAGATCGATCTTGTTTTTAAAATTGCAGCCATTGGCATCATTGTGGCGGTGCTGAATCAGCTGCTGATCCGTTCCGGACGGGAGGATCAGGCCATGATGACCACTCTTGCAGGCCTTGTCGTAGTGCTGTCCATTCTTGTCAAGCAGATCAGCGTCCTGTTTGTCACCATCAAGTCGCTGTTTGCGCTATGAGTACCTCCGTTTCCATCCTTGGGGCGGCAGTCGTTTTTGCGGCAGCACAGCTTTTGCTGCGCAAGGATTCTCCGTCTTATGCATTTTTGCTTTCGATCGGTGCCGCAGTATTTATACTGCTGAGGCTTGGCGCGGCTGCGCAAGATCTGATGCGGGGAGTATGGGCACTCAGCCGCCGGGTGGATGGTACTGCCTTTTCCTGTCTGCTGCGCTGTGCAGGGATCCTGCTGATTACGGATTACGCCCGGACACTGTGTGAAGAAGCAGGCGCAGATTCACTGGCGTGGTGTACAGGTTTGGCGGGGAGGCTCCTTGTTCTGGCAGCGGCATTCCCCTTGCTGGAGGAGATCTGTCAACGGATCTGGGGGCTTGCTGCATGAAATTATTTCAAAAGGCGTCCGCTGCTGTGCTTGCCGTCTGCGGAGTTTTGTCTGCGGTCCCGGGTGCGCAGGCGGCCGGGCTGCAGGATCTGCCCGGGCAGGAGCTCTGGCAACCCTATCTGAATGCTGCGCCGCAGGATGCGGATTCATTTGTCCACGATCCGGTCGGAGCGCTGCTTTCCCTTTTGCCGGCTTCTCCGCTGGAAATGATCCGGCAGATGGCGCATTGCTATGCAGATGTCCTGCTATTCCTGCTGCTTTTGATCCTGCTTTCTTTTCTGGTCGGAGAAGCGGCAGACAATGCGCTTTTGGAACTGGCAGCGGCTGTAGGGTGCGGTACCCTTTTATGGGGCGACCTGATGACCCTCGCGCAGCAGGTGTGCGAGCGGATGACAGGATGGAAAGACTACCTTCTGGGGTTCCTTCCGATCTACAGCGGGGTGCTCACCGCAGGAGGAGAAGCAAATGCCGGTGCAGCGGCAAGCGGTCTGCTGTTGACAGGGCTGTGTTTCCTTGCACAGTGCACGGCCGCAGTTATCAGTCCGCTGCTGCAAAGCTATCTTGCGGTCAGCATGGCGTGCTGCATCAGTACCCAGAGAGGACTTTCCGACACCTGCCGCGCCACAGGTGTACTGCTGCAAAAAGGGCTGCGCTGGGCCGGCCGCCTTTTTGCAGTTTTACTGGGGCTGCAGCGTGCAATAACGGTGCAGTTGGATCGTTCGGCGCTGCGGCTCGGAGAGCTGTTCACCGGCAGTGTGCCGGTCATAGGACAGGCTCTGAGCGATACGGCAGAGGTCTTTCTGACCGGAATGGGGCTGCTGAAAAGCAGTCTGGGCCTTGCGGCGCTCATGGTGATCGGTGCGGAGTTTTTGCCGCTGTATGTGCAGTTGATGCTCCATCTGGCGTTCCTCACAGTCTGCAGCCTTTTGTGCGGGCTTGCGGCGAACAGCCGCTGTCAGGCGTTGTTTGATTGTATGGCAGAAGCTGTAAAATGCATGGCTGCCATCACAGCATTGTATTTTGAACTGCTGACGGTGGGCGTCGGGCTTTTGATGATGACAGGAGGCGGATGAAGTGCAGGCATTCCAAAACGCTGCAGCTGCATTTTGCATCGCCTGCATCTGCGCAGAGGTCACTGCTTTGCTGACAGGCACAGGCTGGGCGGGCAGATGCATAAAAGCTGTTGCCGGGCTATATATTCTAGTAGTCCTTTTCCGGCTGGCACCGGGTGTGAAGCCGGAACTGAAAAGCGCCATGGAGGCGGTACCGTCCTCTGTCCATATCCAGAGTGTCGAAATATCGATCCTGCAGAAAGCGCAGGAGCGGCTGGAAAGCTCCCTGCGGACAGAGTGTATGCAGCGCTTTGGGGTACCGATAGAACTGGACATCACGCTGACGCAGGAGGGGCAGACCGTACAGGCTGGATCTGCAGGTTTTACCATCCTATCAGAATGTACCGACGCAGAAAAGCAGCAGGTCGCCGCATATCTGCAGGAAGCACTCGGCACGGCATCGGTACGGGAGATGCAGGAGGAAGTCGGATGAAAGAAACAGAGGGCTTTTCCATCCGTCTCTTTGCCGAAAAATGCAAAGGAAAGCAGGGCAGGGCAAGGCTTGCGGCTGCAGTAGGACTGCTGGCAATGCTGTTGATCCTGCTGTCGGAGCTTTTCCCGCAGCCTTCTGCGGCAGGCAGCACCCAGAAAGCCAAAAGCACGCAAAGCAACACCGAATATCAGGCACAATTGGAGGAGCGGCTGGAACGGCTGATCTCTCATATGAGCGGTGCGGGCAAGACCACTGTGATGGTCACACTGGGGACCGGGGAGGAAGTGATCTATGCATTGGACACGCAGTCCGGAGACTTGCAGTCGCAGCAGACGCATGTTTTGCTGGAGGATGGTTCTGCCCTGACTGAGACGGTCTGCGTGCCGCAGGTCTGC
Organism: Faecalibacterium sp. HTF-F; assembly: GCF_023347535.1. Classification (NCBI taxonomy): domain Bacteria; kingdom Bacillati; phylum Bacillota; class Clostridia; order Eubacteriales; family Oscillospiraceae; genus Faecalibacterium; species Faecalibacterium wellingii. The sequence continues at coordinate 1,486,398 of NZ_CP094473.1, read as the reverse complement.
GGCGTGGCAGTGCTGTGCGAGGGCGGCGGTGATGTCCGGATCGCGGCCCGGATCACAGAACTGGTGAGCGCATTGCTGGATCTGCCGTCCAATCACATTTGTGTGGAGCAGCGCAAGGGCTGAGTCCCGGAAACTTTTATAAGGAGGAACGATCTATGAGAGCACTTTCTGGAAATACCCGCAAAGCTACTGCCGTTACACTGGCCGCAGCGCTGGTGATCGCCGTGTACTTAAACTGGCAGTATGCCCGCAGCGATGTACCTGCGGAGCTGGAAAGCACTGCTGCTGTCGCGGCGCAGGTGGAGGATGTTCCGGTGCAGGCCGATGCCATTCTGGATGAATTGCCTACCGAAGCGGAAGCGGTTTCCAGTGCAAATAAAAATTATGGCGAGGCACAGCTGGTAAGTGTTGCCAGTGACAGCGGTGCAAAGTTCTTTGAGCAGGCCCGTCTTAAACGACAGAAAGCCCACGATGAAGCGATGGATTCCATTAAAAAGACGATGAAGGCTTCCTCTCTTTCCGCAGAAGAAAAGAAGGAATACACCTCCCAGCTGACAGCGAATCTGGAAGACCTGAATGCAGAAAATGAGATCGAGACCCTAATCAGGGCCAAAGGCTTTGCCGACTGCCTGTGCTTTTTGCAGTCTGGCCGGGCAGATCTGACCGTTATGACCTCAGGCCAGCCGCTCACTGCCACACAGGTGGCGCAGATCCGCGATGTGGTGCTGAGCAAAAGCAGTGTGACGGCACAGAATATCACAGTGGTGGAGGTCAAATAGGACACAGTCCTGCCATTTTGTCCCAGCATAGCTGCAGAAGGCAGAGTTTTCCCAAACAAGTATTGAAATCACCCCCGCTTTGATGGTATAATAACTCTATCAATCAAGCATGATGTTGTCCTGCGTATGGCATTGATCGTTTCAGGCAGGACCATTTTAAACAGGAAAAAGCAGGCGGACTGCCCGCTTTTGGATGGAGGACAACACAATGGATTTTCAGAATACGAATCTTCAGGGCGGCAGCCTTCAGATCTCCACCGAGGTTATTGGCAAGATCGCACGCTGTGCAGCGTTGGAAATTGACGGCGTTGCTGAGGTCTCCTGCGGCAAGCAGAATAAAAAGCTCAAGGATCTGCTGGAAGCTTCCAGCATCCAGTCTCCGGTCACGGTGGAAATGCGGGATGGTACCGCAAGCATCACCCTGAACCTGATGGTAAGCTTTGGAGCACGGATCCCTGCCGTGGCAGAAAAGGTACAGGAAAACGTGAAGACCGCTGTGCAGAACATGACCAATGTTACGGTGAGCCGGGTCAATCTGGTCATTGCCGGTCTGGCAGATGCTGCAGCAGCGCAGGAATAAAACAAAATCAAACAGGAAAGACCGATCCTCTCTGCCGCTTCAGGCAGAGGGGGTTCGTGTTGCGAGAGGAACATTATGGAAAACATTTTGCCCCGTAGAGAAGCCCGCGAGAATGCATTTTTGCTGGCATTTTCGCAGACCTTTGGTGATATCCCGCTGGCAGAAGCCATCATCAACCACGAAGAAAACGATGAAGAACATCCGGTGGATGGCTTCAGCAAGCATCTGCTGAATGCATACTACGATCATTCTGCCGAAGTGGACGACGAGATCCGCGCACATCTGCGCAACTGGACCATGGAGCGTCTGCCCCGGGTGAGCCTGACAGTTCTTCGTCTGGCAATTGCAGAAATGCTGTTTGGCGGTGAGAACAAGCCCGGCGTCGCCATCAACGAGGCAGTCGAGCTGACCAAAAAGTATGGTGCAGACGAAGATTACCAGTTCGTGAACGGTCTGCTTGGCGCAGTGGCCCGGGATCATGGTCTGGATGCAGATGCCGCAGCGGAGCAGGCCGAACAGTGAGCCGCTATACGCTTGGCATTGATACAAGCAACTACGCAACCTCTCTGGCAGTGTTTGATACAGCTGGAGAGGTTGTTTGCGCAAAAAAACGTTTTCTGCCGGTAAAAGAAGGCCAGCTGGGCCTGCGGCAGAGCGATGCACTGTTTCATCATACGGTCGCGCTGCCGGAAATGATGCAGGAGCTTGCGCAGGAATTTGATCTGACAAAGATCGATGCTGTCGGAGTGTCGCAGAAGCCGCGCCCAGTGGAGGGCAGCTATATGCCATGCTTTCTGGCGGGCGTCAGTGCGGCTGCGGCCTTTGCGCAGGCAAAGGGCATCCCTCTTGTGCGGACCACCCATCAGCAGGGTCACGCTGCGGCAGCACTGTTTGCAGCCAAGGGGGAACAGCTGTTTGCTGAAAAAGTTCTGCTGTTCCATATTTCCGGCGGTACGACGGACCTGCTGCTCTGCGATCAGGTGCGTCAGATCACGACTCTTGGCACCAGCACCGATCTCTACGCCGGACAGGCTGTGGATCGTGTGGGGGTCAAACTGGGCTTTGGTTTCCCGGCGGGTGCTGAAGTTTCCCGTCTGGCTGCGCAGTGCGGGGAAGAGATCCGGCCGAAGTCCAGTGTAAAGGGAATGCAGTGCAGCCTTTCCGGGCTGGAAAACCAGTGCAACGGTTTGCTGGCCGCAGGCAAAACGCCGGAGTATGTCTGCAAATATTGTTTGCTCTGTGTGGCAGATACGGTGGTCAAAATGACAAAGGCCGCGCAGAAGGAATACCCCGGTCTTCCGGTGGTCTGTGCCGGCGGCGTGATGAGCAGCGATATCATCCGCGCATGGGTGCAAAAGCGGCTGCCGCAGGTGTATTTTGTGCCGGGAATGTATTCCAGCGATAATGCCATCGGCGTTTCGATCCTTGCAGCACGGGAGGCCGGATTATGGCTGAAGTGATTACCGTTTCGGCCCTGAACCACTACGTTAAAATGCTGCTGGATGCAAACGACAGATTGTTTGACATTGCCCTGCGCGGTGAGATCGCAAACTTTGTACAGAACGCACGCAGCGGCCACTGCTATTTTTCCCTGCGGGATGAAGCCAGCAGCGTGAAGGCTGTAATGTTCCGTGCAGATGCCCGCCGTCTTGCCTTCCGCCCGGAAGAGGGGATGCGCGTTGTGGTACGCTGCCGTGCGACCCTTTATGAGCGCGACGGTGCCTTTCAGCTGTATGTGAACGATATGTTTCCGGATGGCGTTGGTGCCGCACAGCTTGCATTGGAGCAGCTCAAAGCAAAGCTGGAGCAGGAGGGTCTGTTTGCCCTGGAACATAAAAAGCCGCTGCCGGCATTCCCTAAATGCATTGGTGTTGTCACCAGCAAAACGGGAGCCGCATTGCAGGATATCCGCAATGTACTCACCCGGCGCTGGCCCTCGGTACAGCTGCTTTTGTGTCCGGTAACGGTGCAGGGCTTTGAGGCAGCACAGCAGGTCGCAGATGCGATCCGGAAGCTGGACCAGCGCAAAGAGGTGGACGAGATCATCGTGGCCCGCGGCGGCGGCAGCAGGGAAGATCTGTGGGTGTTCAATGCTGAAGTGATCGCACGGGCGGCCTACCGCTGCAAAAAACCACTGATCAGCGCGATCGGCCATGAGATCGACTATACGATCCTGGACTTTGTAGCCGACCGGAGAGCCCCTACACCTTCCGCTGCGGCAGAGCTTGCCGTGCCGGATCGGGAAGAGCAGAAACGGATATTACTGGATTTGCAGCAAAATATTCGTAAAAATATGCAAAACCGTCTCGATTTATGCTATAATGGTCTGGAACAATACAACTTTGTGTTGGAGCAGGGGCCTGCACGCCAAAGCTGGCAGAAAAAGCATGACCTGCTGCAACAGGCGAAAGATGAGATCCGACAGCAGATGCAGACGCAGCAGAATGATGCAGAGCTTCAGCTCCAGCATGCCGCAGCGCTTGCCGGGTCACTGAACCCTTATAAGGTGCTGGCCCGCGGCTATGCTATGGTCACAGCAGCAAATGGAGCCATTCTGGATGCAGAAGGTCTGCAGCCGGAAAAAACAATATATGTTCGCAGCGTTTCTCACCGGGCAAAATGCCGGGTAGAAGCGGTGGAGGAGATCAATGAGAACACCCAAAAGTTTTGAAGAGGGCATGGAACGGCTGAATACGATCCTTGTTCAGATGCAGAGTGAAGAGACCACCCTTGCAGATTCGGTCAAGCTGTACGCAGAAGCGGCTTCTCTGATGGAGTATTGCCATGCTGCATTGGAAAAGACATCTCTGCAGATCAGCGAGATCGATGCAAAGCTTGCAGGTACAGTGCAGGAGGAAAGCTGATGGATCACAAAGAGCAGTATCAGAGTTACCTTGCACAGGCAATGTCCGCACTGGAACATGCCTGTGCCCACTTTCTGCCGGAAGAGTCTGAGGTGTGCCGTGCAGCACGCTACAGTCTGATGGGCGGCGGCAAGCGGATCCGCGCCGTTCTGGTGCTCAGTGTCTGTGATATGCTGGGCGGTAATATGCAGGCGGCAGAGCAGTTTGCGGCTGCAGTGGAAATGCTGCATTGCTACTCGCTCATCCATGATGATCTGCCCTGCATGGATAATGATGATCTGCGTCGTGGCAGACCTTCCTGCCATAAAGCTTTTGACGAGGCGACCGCTATGCTGGCCGGCGATGTTCTTTTGACAGAGGCATTTGAAGTGATCGCCAATGCCCCGGCAGATGCCGATGTCTGTGTACGGGCCGCAGCTGCACTGAGTGCAGGTGCGGGCAGCCGCGGTATGGTCTATGGACAGGAGCTGGATCTGAAGTACGAAGCGCTGGCCGCTACGGAAGAGCAGCTCCGGCTGATCCACCGCAACAAAACGGGCGCACTGATCAATGCGGCGATTCAGATGGGTGCTGCTGCTGCAAGGGCAGATGACGCTCAGTGCCGGGCACTGGAGCACTATGCTTACGGTCTGGGGCTGGTTTTTCAGATTGTGGACGATGTGCTGGACGTTACCAGTACTCCGGAACAGCTGGGCAAGCCCATCGGCAGCGACAGCGAGAATGGCAAGACTACTTTCGTGACCCTTTATGGCGCAGAAGGGGCTATGCAGCTTGCACAGGATCTGAACAATGAGACCTGTGCAGAGCTGCGCCGGAACTTTGGCGGCAAGGCTGCATTTCTGGAACAGCTTGCACAGCAGCTTCTTGTGCGCAAAAACTAAAACGATCCATACAGAATAAAGGAAAAAGACTATGCAGTTTATTCAAAACATCCTGTCGTTCAATCAGATCCTGACGGTTTCCCTGCTTGGCTGGTTTGTGGCCCAGGTGCTCAAAACCGTTATCAATTTTATCCTGCTGGGTAAATTCCAGCTGGAGCGCATGTGGGGCGATGGCGGCATGCCCAGCGCGCACAGCGCAACGGTCTGTGCAATGGTTATTGCTACCGGGCGCTGTGTAGGTGTTGATTCTGCTATTTTTGCCGTGGCGAGCGTTGTGGCGATCATCACGATGCACGATGCAATGGGCGTGCGGCATGAGACTGGTGAGCAGGCCAAGGTGCTCAATCAGATGATCGATCAGTGGATCGACATCAGCGAAAAGAACGCACCGTTCCTTCAGAATATGCATCTGAAGGAAATGGTCGGCCATACACCGCTGCAGGTAGTGGCAGGTGTTCTGGTGGGTATAGCAGTTGGTTTTCTGTATCCGCTGGTGTGATGAATGGCATCGGCCTAGACTCTGCATTTGAAGGACGTGTGATTTTATGGGAGTATTGCTGCTGGACAGCATCAATCAGCCCGCAGATTTAAAACAATTAAATGAAAAGCAGGTAGAACAGCTTTGTGAGGAGATCCGCAGCTTTCTGCTGAAAAACATCTCTAAAACCGGTGGACATCTGGCGTCGAACCTTGGCATGGTAGAGCTTACGGTGGCATTGCACCGCGTGCTGGAGACCCCGCAGGATAAGATCGTATTCGATGTGGGCCATCAATGCTACACCCATAAGATCCTTACAGGACGGCGCGGACAGTTTGAGCAGCTTCGTCAGTTGGACGGCATTTCCGGATTTCCAAACCCGAACGAAAGTGTGCATGATGCATTCATTGCCGGGCATGGCAACACAGCCCTTTCGCTTGCTATTGGCATGGCATGGGCCAAAAAGCTGCATCATGAGCAGGGGCTTGTTGTGGCAGTGATTGGTGATGGTGCCTTTACCGGCGGCATGGTCTACGAGGGCATGAACAACATCGAGCACTTGGACAACCTGCTTGTGATCCTGAACGACAATAAAATGTCGATCTCTAAGAATGTTGGTGCACTTGCCCGTTATCTGACCCATCTGCGTACGACCACCGCCTATGTGGATGCCAAGGATAATGTGCGCGGTTTTTTGGATGCCGTTCCGCTGGTGGGCACCCCGCTGAAAAATACCCTCACCGATTGTAAAACGCTCCTGCGCCGTGCGATGTACCACTCCACGATGTTCGAGGATATGGGATTCCAATATCTTGGCCCTGTGGATGGCCACAATGTGGAAGAGCTGGAACGCACACTCCGCACGCTCCGCGGTCGGCCGGGGCCGCACTTTTTGCATGTTATCACGAAAAAAGGTAAGGGCTATCAGCCCGCCGAAGTGAACCCCGGCAACTATCACGGAGTTTCTGCTTTCGATCTGGACGGGATGCCCGACCCGGAAGTGGCGCCCAAGGAGTCATTCTCAACTGTATTTGGCAAAGCACTCGTGACAGAAGGGGAGAAAAATCAGGATCTCTGTGCCATTACAGCAGCGATGAAATATGGCACCGGTCTTCAGTTTTTTGCACACAGCCATCCAACACGCTTTTTTGATGTCGGAATGGCAGAGCAGCACGCTGTCACCTTTGCAGCAGGCCTTGCAAGTCAGGGAATGCTGCCGGTAGTCTGCATTTATTCCACCTTTCTGCAGCGCTCCTATGATCAGATCATTCACGATGTCAATTTGCTGCAGGAAAATGTGGTGTTTGCGATCGACCGCGCAGGCTTTGTTCCCGGGGACGGCGAGACCCATCAGGGAATCTATGACCCGGCTTTTCTGAGCCAGATCAATATCCCGTTGTATGCACCTTCCAATTATCAGGAACTGACCTACTGGCTGCAGCAACTGCTGAGCGACCGCTTCCATGGCCCGCGTGCGATCCGTTATCCGCGCGGTGGACAGGATGCTGTGCTGGCAGGATTTGGCTGCAGCGGTCAGGAGTACGATTATCTGTATAAGAACGAGAATGCAACAATCGTTCTGGTGAGCTATGCGGATGAATTGACCGATGTTTTACAGGCTGCACAGGAACTGAAGCAAAAAGATATCGTGTGTGACGTGCTGAAGCTTGTAAAGCTATATCCCTTTACAGAAAAAGTTCTCGATGAACTGATAAAATATCAGAAAATACTGTTTGCGGAAGAATGCATTGCAAACGGAAGCATCGGTGAGCATTTGGAGTATGCTTTGCAGCAAAAAGGATGGAATGGATGTTTTATCCATCTTTCTGTGCGGGATGTGCGTCTTCCTCATGCCAGTGTGGCGCAGATCAAACAGGCAACAGGACTGGATGCTGCCAGCCTTGTACAGACGGTTCAGATGGCCGTGACGAAAGGAGAAAGTTTATCGTGAAGATTCGGTTGGATCAATATCTTGTTCAGCATGGCCTGACACAGAGCCGGGAGCGTGCAAAGGCATTGATCATGTCCGGCATCGTATTTGTCAATGAACAGAAGGTGGACAAGGCCGGCGAAATGATCAAAGAGGATGCCAAGGTAGAAGTGCGCGGACATGATATCGGTTATGTGAGCCGCGGCGGTCTGAAGCTGGAAAAAGCCATGCAGTGTTTTCCGCTGACGCCGAATGGCAAAGTCTGCATGGATATCGGTGCATCTACAGGCGGCTTTACGGACTGTATGCTGCAGAATGGTGCCACCAAGGTCTATGCCGTGGATGTCGGCTATGGTCAGCTTGCATGGAGTCTGCGCACCGATGAACGTGTTGTGAATATGGAACGCACGAACATCCGCAATGTCACGCTGGAAGATCTGGCAGAGCCCATCGAGTTTTTCAGTGTGGATGTTTCTTTTATTTCACTGCATCACATTTTCCCGGTGGCACAGGCCATCACCACACCGGATGCCATGGGCGTTTGTCTGGTCAAGCCTCAATTTGAGGCAGGCCGCGAAAAAGTGGGCAAAAACGGTGTTGTGCGCGACCCGGCTACCCACCGTGAGGTCCTGCACAATGCAATGGGTTATGCTGCTGCAAACGGCTTTGTTGTGCGCGGACTGGATTTCAGTCCGGTGAAGGGCCCGGAAGGCAATATTGAATATTTGATGTTCGTGCAGAAGAGTACAGAGCCTGCCGTGCTGGACGACAGTGCTGTAGAACAGGTGGTAGCTGCAAGCCACAGTACGCTGGACCGCTGAGGGATACGCAAAAAATTCAAATGCAAAAGGAGCTTCCGGTATGACGATCTATATTTCGCCGAACCCCGGCAAAACTTCTGCCAATGAGATCGCGCTGCGTGCGGCACAGATCCTGTTGACGCATGGTGCGGCTGTTCTGATGTGCAAAGAATTGTGTGCGGAATGCAGTACCGCGGGTGTGGTCTATCTGCCGCAGGAGGAATGCCTTGAGCGCTCAGATGTGATCCTGACCATCGGTGGAGACGGTACCATTTTGCACGAGGCAAACCTGTCGCTCCGGTATGCAAAGCCGATCCTTGGCATCAATTTGGGACGTTGCGGTTTTCTGGCAACTTGTGAGGTCAACGAAATGGAGACCAAACTCTCCGCTGTTGCCAGAGGAGAGTTCAGTCTGGATCACCGGATGCTGCTGTATGTGCATGTTCTGGGCCATGATGGCTGGGAGGGACATGCACTGAATGACGTCGTGGTCACAAAAGGCCGTTTGCAGCAGGCGATTGATTTCAGCATCTACTGTGACGATATCCTTGTGGAACATTACCGCGGGGATGGCGTCATCGTTGCCACGCCTACGGGTTCCACCGCGTATTCACTGGCAGCGGGCGGCCCCATTCTGGATTCACAGACAAAAGGCGTCGTCGTAACGCCGATCTGTCCGCACAGTCTGGCGAGCCCGGCCATGGTTTTTGCACAGGAGCGTAAATTGAACATCTGTGTCGGGCAGGTGGCAGACGATGAGGTTTTTATCAGCTGTGATGGAGCAGCCGGTTATCCACTCAAAGCCGGCGCAACAGCTGAAGTACGGCTTTCGGATCAGGTGGTAAAGCTGATCACCTTCGGAAAAGCCGATCAGTTCCAGGCAATCGACCAGAAGCTTCGCAGCAGACGATAAACGGGAGGCGAGTTTGATATGGCGCGCAGCCGCAAGGAAGATGTAAGAAGTAAAGGAGAACGTCAGCAGGCGATCCTTCGACTTGTACGGGAGTACCCGATCAGTCGGCAGGAAGTTTTGCTGGACTATCTTTCCAAAGAAGGCTTTGAGGTAACACAGGCCACAGTTTCCCGCGATATCCGGGAGCTGTGTCTGGTAAAAGCCGCGACGGCCGAGGGATACCGCTATGTTTCCAGCCGGAACGAAGGCTTTAACCCCAAGGCACAGGGCCGTTTTGAAACGATCTTTCATGAATCTGTGCTGGGCGTGGATTATGCCGGGCATGTTGTACTGGTAAAGTGCTACTCGGGCATGGCCAATGCGGCCTGCGAAGTTTTTGACGCACTGCAGTGGAAAAATGTGGTCGGCACTCTTTCAGGCGATGACACGTTCCTGATCGTTGCGCGGTCAGAGCGCGATGCAAAAACGATCTGCTCAGAGCTGATCCGGCACATCGTACAAAAATAATGCGGGAGAGAGTATATGCTAAGCAGCCTGCAAATTGAAAATGTTGCAGTTATCCAGAAGGCTGAAGTGCATTTCAAGCCTGGTCTGAATGTCCTCACAGGTGAAACCGGTGCAGGCAAGTCCATCCTGATCGATTCCATCAATGCCATTCTTGGTAACCGCACTTCAAAAGACCTTGTGCGCACGGGCGCATCTAAGGCCGTCATCCGTGCTGCCTTTGAACAGGTGCCGGATGCCGTGCTGAACAGTCTGGAGAAGGCGGGGTACGAACGTTCGGATGCGCTGATGCTCAGCCGTGAGATCACCGCCGAGGGCAAGAGCACCTGCCGCATCAACGGGATGCCCGCGACTGCGTCCGTCCTGCGGGAGCTGTGCGGCGGACTTATCAACATTAACGGTCAGCACGACTCCGTGGGACTTCTGAACCCGGCAAGGCATCTGGGGATTCTGGATGATTATGCACAGAACGACGCGGAATTTCAGGAATACTATGTACTGTACAGGGAGCTTGTGCGCATCAAGCGAGAACTGGATGCCATGATCACCGACGAGGCCGAAAAGCAGAGAAAAATCGATCTGCTGAGCTATCAGGTACAGGAGATCGAAGACGCCGGGCTGACGGCTGGCGAGGAACAGACCTTGGAAAGCCGCAGAAAAATTCTGGCCAATGCATCGGCTATCCGGGATAAGATCGCACAGAGTTATGCTCTGCTTTCGGGCGATGACGAATCGTCCGGTGCTGTCGATCTGCTGGGCGAAGCTTCCCATGCAATCGACACGGCAGCGCAGCTTGACGATGCACTTGCTGCTGCATCCAGCCAACTGCTGGATCTTTACTATAATGCAAAGGATGTTGCTGCTGACCTGATCGGCCGTTTGGACGCCTACGATACCAATGACGCTGAGCTGGATGAGATCGAGCAGCGGCTGGATCTCATCTATAAGCTCAAGCGTAAATATGGTGATACAGTAGAAGATGTGATCGAATTCGGACAGAATGCAAGGGAGGAACTGGAACGCATCCAGTCCTCTCAGGAACGGCACGACCATCTGCAGGCAGAAAAGCGGCGTCTTTATGCGCTGGCCCGTGAAAAGGCAGAGGCCTTGACCCAGACGCGGCTGAACGCTTTTGAAGCACTGAACAAACGCATTTCCGGCACGCTGGATTTTTTGAATATGCCGGGTGTACGCATGACATTGCGGCACACCCGCGGCCCGCTGGCCAGCCATGGACAGGACAGCATCGAGTTCTACATTTCCACAAACCCCGGTGAGGCGCCCAAACCCCTTGCAAAAATTGCGTCTGGCGGCGAGCTGAGCCGTATTACGCTGGCCATCAAGAACGCAATGGCAGATAAAGATGCTGTGCCTACGGTGATTTATGATGAGATTGACAGCGGTGTTTCCGGCAAGGCTGCTGGGCGCATCGGCGAAGTTCTGCGTCAGAGTGCGCAGGGCCACCAGATCTTGTGCATCACCCATACAGCCCAGATCGCTGCACTGGCCGACTGCCATCTGCTGATCCAGAAAAATGTGGCCAATGACCGCACCTATACCGAAATTCACCCGCTGGATGAGGAAGGCCGTGTGGAAGCGTTGGCCCGCTTGATCTCCGGTGACCATGTGACCGACATTTCCCGTGCAAATGCCCGGGAAATGCTGGGTCTCGGAGCGCAGTAAGCCTGTTTCGGCTGCTGCTGGAAACAGGGGTTGACAAGTATCCGGTATTGTGATAAAGTAGCTATTGTTAATGGCGTTGAAGGGAACAAGTACCTTGAAGCGCTCTGCTCAGAGAAGTCCCGGTTGGTGCAAGGGACCGCAGAGCAGCAGGGGAAATACCTCCCGGAGCTGCAGGTCGAATGCCTTTACAAGGCTGGTAGGCTGTGCCGCGTGCGAGCGTTACAAACGCAGGAGTGTCACTCTACTCTGGGGTGTGCACTCGTGAGGTCGTTTCTGTGAGGAAACGGCAAACAGAGGTGGTACCGCGATTTTTCTCGCCCTCTGCCAAATTTATTTTTGGCAGAGGGCGTTTTATTTTCCCTCTGCCCATACAACAGGAGGAAATGATTATGACTCTGTACGAAGAACTCAAGGCTCGCGGGCTGGTGGCTCAGATCACCGATGATGAGATCATCGACCTGATCAACAACGGCAAAGCAACCTTCTATATCGGTTTTGACTGCACTGCCGACAGCCTGACCGCTGGCCATTTCATGGCCCTGACCCTGATGAAGCGCCTGCAGATGGCAGGCAACAAGCCCATTGCGCTGATCGGCGGCGGCACTACCATGATCGGTGATCCTTCCGGCCGTACCGACATGCGCAAGATGCTCACCAAGGAAGACATTGCCCACAATGCGGCCTGCTTTAAAAGGCAGATGGAAAAGTTCATCGATTTTTCCGATGGCAAGGCCCTGATGCTGAACAATGCTGACTGGCTGCTGAACCTGAATTATGTTGAGCTGCTGCGTGACGTGGGTGCCTGCTTCTCTGTGAATAACATGCTGCGCGCCAAGTGCTATGAGCAGCGCATGGAGAAAGGCCTGTCCTTTCTCGAGTTCAACTACATGATCATGCAGAGCTACGACTTCTACTATATGTTCCAGCACTACGGCTGCAACATGCAGTTCGGCGGCGATGACCAGTGGAGCAACATGCTGGGCGGTACAGAGTTGATCCGTCGTAAGCTGGGCAAAGACGCTTATGCCATGACGATCACCCTGCTGACCGATTCTCAGGGCAAGAAAATGGGCAAGACCGCCGGCAATGCAGTCTGGCTGGATCCCAATAAGACCAGCCCCTTCGAGTTCTACCAGTACTGGCGCAATGTGGGCGACGCCGACGTGATGAAGTGCATCCGGATGCTTACCTTCCTGCCGCTGGAGCAGATCGATGAGATGAGCACCTGGAAGGATCAGCGCCTGAATGAGGCCAAGGAAATTCTGGCTTACGAGCTGACCAGCATGGTTCATGGCAAGGAAGAAGCCGAAAAGGCTCAGAACGCAGCCCGCGCGCTGTTCAGCGGCAACGCCATGGATACCGAGCACATGCCTTCCACTCAGCTGACCGAGGCCGATCTGACCGATGGATCCATCGGTATCCTGACCCTGATGGTCAAGGCTGGTCTGGCTGCATCCAACGGCGAGGCACGCCGTCTGGTGATGCAGGGCGGTGTGCTGGTGGACGGTGAGAAAGCCGCAGCTCCTACTGTAAGCTTTACTGCTGAGCAGCTGGTAAAGGGCATTGTGATCAAAAAGGGCAAAAAGATCTATCATAAGGTCACCCTGTAATGAAAACATCCTGAAAGAATCAGTCTGCACACCGATAAAACGGTGCAGGCTGATTCTTTCACAGAATAAAAGGCGCAGGTGAGTTTGTTGACTCATCTGCGCCTTTTCATGTTTACTGCATCAAGAAAACAGCTTACAGCTCATAAGCCTTCTTCAGAGCCTCATAAGCGGCATCCTCGTTTTCTGCATGGACCAGCAGTGAAATATCCAGATCACTGGTGGTAATGAGCAGAACCTCAATGCCCGCCATTGCAAGCGCGTTCAGGGCACGGGCGGCCACGCCGCAGCTGGCGACCATTTCCTCTCCAAACAGGTTCAGTTTGGAGTAGCCCACGCTGATCAGCGGGGAAGCCTTGGCATCCTTGTCCAAGTTTGCAACGGAAATGGCCTTCATCACCAGCGGAAGATCACTGCTGGAAGCGGTAAAGCTGAAATCAATGGTAGTACCATGGGGTGCACTCTGGCTGATCATATCTACGACCACGCCGTTATCCGCAAAAATCTGCAAATACCGTGCCAGACTGTTGCCCTTGAACTCCACGTCCTGCACACTGATCATCATCAGGCTGGTCTCAATGTTGATCTTCGATACTCCGTACATAAAGAACCTCCGTTCTGCCCGAAAAGCGGGCTTCAACAACGTAAAATTCACTCAGGTAAGCTGCAAAAATTCCGGGTCTATGTTTTTCTGGGCAACCGCCCGGATCCATTCCAGACTGAAATCCGGATAGTCATTCCGCACACCGTGCGCTTGAGCAAGCGCAGCAGTGTAGTCCTGAAGCAGATAGGTGCGCACATTGGATTTGCCTGCATCGTAATGCGTTACAGTCGGCCAGAGTCTGGGATCCCGCACTGCGCACCGAACAGAGCCATCGGGTTCTGTTGTTTTCTCAAGCTTCACAGTAAGGAGTGCGCCCACCAGTTGATCCGGCTTTGCCTGTGTGCTGATGAAATTGCCCAGAGAATAGGCGGTGAATACCTTTCTGCCATCTGCCGCAGTCAGCCATTGCGCGTTCTGCAATACATGTGGATGCGTACCTACGATCAGGTCAGCACCCCAATCCGCAAGGCTTTGTGCCAATGCGCGCTGTCCATCCACAACGGTATGACTGTTTTCCACGCCCCAGTGCACACCCACCACTACAAAATCTGCCAGCTGGCGTGCTGACCGGACCTGTTGTTCGATCACATCCGTCTGACTGGTGTAGATGATGTTGGCCGTCATGGCTTTGCTCTGTGGAATACCGTTCGTATGCTCTGTATAGGAGAGGTATGCAATGGTCACACCGTTGACCGTCTGCATCGGGATGCGGCCGTAGTCGCTTTCTCCCTTCCACAAACCGGTCGTTACAACGTCCTCCGGCATACTGTCCCAGAACCGCAGCGTAGCAGCAATGCCGGAAGCGCCTTTATCGTAAGTGTGATTGTTGGAAAGGCTGAATACCCGTACACCAACCCGATAAAGCGCCCGTGCGCAATCGCCCGGAGTGGAAAAGCACGGGTAGGTGGATGGCTCCAGCTCGTCCGTACAGAGCGTTTCCTGATTGATCCAGTTCACGTCCTGCTGCGCGTAGAAGGGAGCGATGTGCTCATAGCAGTAATCAAAGCTGTAGCCTTCTGTTCCGGCAGCCCGGCGCTTTGCCTGCTTGTAAATAGGGGAGTGGATCAGATTATCGCCGGTGGCAGAAAAGCGTACCGTCTGCACGACTGGCTGAGGCTCCGGTTCTGCCGCTGGTGATGCTGCAGCCGGACTGGGAGGCGGCTCTGGAATAGCTGTCACAGAACCGGCAGACGGAAGCAGATCCCGCGGAAATGTCCATGCAAGGAAGAAAATGCAGAGCAGAAACATGGCCAGAACAGAGATCACCATTTGAAACGCATGTTTCCTCATACGCCGCCTTGTAGGAGGCCGTCGCCGATAATGCTGAGCGGGAAGCTTGCTCATTCAGGGCCACATCCTTTCATCTGGGTGGATCGTTGTTTACAGTGCAGCGATCATGTCACCCATATTGTACAGGCCTGGCTCCTTTTTTGCAAGGTAAACAGCAGCATTTACCGCGCCGTTTGCAAAAATATTGCGGGAATAAGCGGTGTGCTTGAGAGTGATCACTTCATCCGGACCGCAGAACAGCACTTCGTGATCACCCACGATGCTGCCGCCGCGCACAGAGCTGATACCGATCTCCTTCGGGTCGCGCTTCTGACGAACGGAGGAACGATCATACACATAGTGATATTCGCCATTATTCTGCTCGTTGATGGCATCAGCCAGCATCAGTGCAGTGCCGCTGGGAGCGTCCAGCTTGTTGTGGTGGTGCTGTTCCACGATCTCAATGTCGTAATTCGCGCCCAGAATCGCCGAAGCGCGCTTGCACAGCTCAGACAGCACATTGATGCCCATGGACATGTTCGCGCTTTTGAATACCGGAACGGTGCGGGACAGCTGCACCACCTTGAGCTGCAGCTCTTCCGAAAGGCCGGTAGTGCATACCACAATGGGCAGCTTGTGGGCCTCGCAGTAGGGCAGAGCCTTTTCTACAGCCGCAGGGGAGCTGAAATCGATGACCACATCGCCCTTGCCATCCAGCTTTTCCAGACTGTCGTACACGGGGATACCGTTCTGGTCGCCGTCCTTCAGGTCGATGCCGGCGATCACGCGGCAGTCCTCACGCTGTGCGATCATATCACACAGCACATGGCCCATACGGCCGCCAATGCCCTGAATCACAATATCTGTCATATTTTTTATCCTTTCCTGCCCGCTTTGCATATCGACATATCGCAAAATGCCCGGACAGAGCGCTCCGCCGGGCATTTTGCAGCCAAAAAACTTATTCCTTAATAAGACCCTCTGCACGCAGAGCCTTTTCAATCTTCTCCTTGTGGGCGTCACTGGGCTCCACCAGAGGCAGACGGCACTCGCCGGCCTCCCAGCCCAGCACGTTCATAGCATACTTCACCGGGATGGGATTCACTTCACAGAACAGCGCATCAGCCAGCGGCAGCATTTCCAACTGCAGCTGACGTGCCTTGGCGGTATCGCCGTCAAAGAAAGCCTTGCAGCAGTTGTGCACCAGCTCAGGCTTGACATTAGAGACAACACTGATGACGCCCTTGCCGCCCAGAGAGAGCAGGGGAACCACCTGATCGTCATTACCGGAATAGATGTTCAGCTCGTCTCCGCACAGCTGGGCGATCTTTGCAACCTGAGAGATGTTGCCGGAAGCTTCTTTGATGCCGTTGATCAGCGGGTGCTTGCTCAGCTCCAGTGCAGTTTCGGGTGCAATATTCAATCCGGTGCGGGAGGGCACATTGTACACGATCACCGGGATGCCGCCAGCCTCAGCCATGGCGGTGAAGTGAGTCACCAGACCAGCCTGAGAGGTCTTGTTGTAGTAGGGTGTTACCATCAGCAGAGCGTCTGCGCCGCATTCGGCAGACTTTGCGGCCAGTGCGCAACCGTGGTCGGTATCGTTGGAGCCGGCACCGGCAATGACGGGCACACGATGGTTTACAACGTCCACGGTATACTTGATAGTAGCAAGCTGTTCCTCGTCGGTCATGGTGGAGCACTCGCCGGTGGTACCGCAGATCACGATAGCGTCGGTACCGTGGGCGATCTGGTCCTCAATGATGCGGCCCAGCTCGTCAAAATTGATGCTTCCGTCCTCGTACATCGGGGTGATAATGGCAACACCCGCGCCGGTAAAGACAGGATTCTTCATAGACTAAAAACTCCTTTTGATGCGTTTGCACGCAAAATATACTCAGTCAAAATAGCCCTTTGCGGCCAGCAGCTCAGCCAGCAGAACACCGCCGCCGGCGGCACCGCGCAGAGTATTGTGGCTCATGCAGGCGAACTTGTAATCAAACAGGGTGTCCTCGCGCAGACGGCCGATGCACACAGCCATGCCGTTCTCGGTGTTGCGGTCCAGCTTGGGCTGCGGGCGATCCGGCTCGGTGAAGTAATGCAGGAACTGCTTGGGTGCGCTGGGCAGGTCAAGCTCCTGTGCGGGGCCGCGGAAGTTTGCCCATGCATCCAGGATCTGCTCCTGGGTAGGCTTCTTATCAAAGCTCACGAACACGGCAGCCGTGTGACCATCCGAAACAGGCACGCGGAAGCACTGTGCAGTGATGGTGGGCTTCTCGGCGTTGACGATGTGGTCGCCCTCAATGTGGCCCCACAGCTTCAACGGCTCGCGCTCGCTCTTTTCTTCCTCGCCGCCAATGTAGGGGATCACATTGTCCACGATCTCCGGCATACGGTCAAAGGTCTTGCCTGCACCAGAAATGGCCTGATAGGTGCACACCAGTGCCTTGCTGACGCCGAAGTCCTTCATCAGCGGGTGCAGTGCGGGAACATAGCTCTGCAGGCTGCAGTTGGACTTGACGGCAATAAAGCCGCGCTTGGTGCCCAGACGCTTGCGCTGTGCGGGGATGATCTCGATG
Source organism: Faecalibacterium sp. HTF-F (assembly GCF_023347535.1). Lineage (NCBI taxonomy): Bacteria > Bacillati > Bacillota > Clostridia > Eubacteriales > Oscillospiraceae > Faecalibacterium > Faecalibacterium wellingii. The sequence continues at coordinate 1,468,927 of NZ_CP094473.1, read as the reverse complement.
TGGTCGGCGTTGATCTCGGGCACCACCATGGGCACGTCCGGGGTGAAGCGGTTTGCACTGTTGTTGGACACCACCGGGCATTCAGCCTTGGCATAAGCCTCTTCCAGAGCCTTGATCTCGTCCTTGGGCATATTGACTGCACAGAAGATAAAATCCACCTGCGAAGCAACTTCCTCTACCTTGGAAGCGTCCAGAACCATCATCTTCTTCACGCTCTCCGGCATGGGGACAGTCATGGCCCAGCGGGGACCGACAGCTTCCTCATAGGTCTTGCCAGCGCTGCGGCCGGATGCGGCCAGAACGGTCAGCTTGAACCAGGGGTGATTTTCCAGCAGCGTCACAAAACGCTGACCGACCATACCAGTCGCACCTACGATACCCACTTTATACTGTTTTTCCATTTCCAGCACCTTTCCTTTCGTGAAAGCGAACTCAATCAATAAATATTTCTATTACATAGATTCACGGCTTGCAAACCGGACAGCGATGCAATATAATAGATACTGTTTATACAGATTTTATGATATCATTGATACGGTATCCGTGTCAATCATCGGAAAGGCAAATTGCACGCTATGTTAAAAAAAGATTTTTGGTATGATTTACCCAAAGAGCTCATTGCACAGGAGCCGGCTGACCCCAGAGACTCTGCACGGCTGATGGTGCTGAGCCAGAAAGACGACAGCATCCAGCACAAGATCTTCCACGATCTGCCGGAATTTTTAGAGCCGGGCGACCTGCTGGTGGTAAACAATTCCAAGGTTCTGCCTGCCCGCATCGTGGGCGTCAAGCAGCCCACCGGTGCTGTGTGTGAGCTGCTTTTGCTGCGTCAGGTCAAAGGTGACCAGTGGGAATGTCTGGCAAAGCCCGGCAAGCGGATGCAGCCCGGCACCAAAGTGAGCTTTGGCGATGGCTCCCTGACTGCTGTGGTGGATGAGACCATGGAAGATGGCAACAAGTACGTTACATTTTATTACGATACTGAGACGCTTTATGAAAAGCTGGACGAATTTGGCAAAATGCCTCTGCCGCCCTACATCACAAAGCAGCTGGAGGATCAGAGCCAGTATCAGACTGTTTACGCAAAGGAGCTTGGCAGTGCTGCAGCCCCTACGGCCGGCCTTCATTTCACGCCGGAGCTGATGGATACCATCCGTGCCAAGGGCGTGAACATTGCTGAAGTGACCCTGCATGTGGGTCTGGGCACCTTCCGCCCTGTGCAGGAGGATGAGATCGCGGATCACAAAATGCACAGCGAATGGTACTGCATCGATGAAAAGACCGCGCAGATGATTCGTGACACCAAAGCCGCCGGCCATCGTGTGATCGCTGTGGGCACCACCAGCTGCCGCACGCTGGAAGCTGTTGCCGCAAAGTACGGCGAGATCCGCGCCTGCAGCGGCAATACCTCCATTTTTCTGTACCCGGGCGTGAAGTTCAACTGCATCGATGGCCTTATCACGAACTTCCATCTGCCGGAAAGCACCCTTATCATGCTGGTATCGGCCTTGTACGGCTACGAAAAGACCATGGCTGCCTATAAAGTAGCTGTGGAGGAACGCTATCGCTTCTTTAGTTTCGGCGATGCGATGCTGATTATCTGATCCTTTTCCCGGCATTCTGTTGTTGATAAGCCTGATTCTGGGCTTTTTCATGAAGATCGCACGGCTGTTTTCCGTGCACAGAAAGGAATAAAAACTATGCCTTCTTTGACGACCTACAAGCTGCTCAAGCAGGAACATGACGCCCGGCGGGGCGAGTTCAAGACCGTGCATGGCACGGTGCAGACGCCCGCTTTTCAGAACGTGGCTACTGCCGGTGCTATCAAGGGCGGCCTTTCGGCCCATGACCTTAAGGAGATCGGTGCGCAGGTGATGTTGTGCAATACTTATCATCTTCACCTTCGTCCCGGCGACAGGGTGGTGGCAGACATGGGCGGTCTGCACAAGTTCACCCGCTGGAACGGCCCCATCCTGACTGACAGTGGTGGATTTCAGGTATTCAGTCTGGCCAAGCTGCGCAAGATCACCGAAGAGGGGGTGACCTTCGCCTCTCATCTGGACGGCCACCGCATCTTTATGGGCCCGGAAGAGAGTATGCAGATTCAGGCAAACCTTGGCTCTACCATCGCCATGGCCTTTGATGAATGCGTGGAAAACCCCGCCCAGCACGATTACTCCAAAGCCAGCTGTGAACGCACGACCCGCTGGCTGAAGCGCTGCAAGGATGAAATGGCCCGCCTGAAGCATGAGGGCATCTCCGTAAATCCCGATCAGCTTCTGTTCGGCATCAATCAGGGCTGCACCTTTGCGGATCTGCGTGTAGAGCACATGAAGCAGATCGCAGACCTTGATCTGGACGGCTACGCCATCGGCGGTCTGGCTGTAGGCGAGCCTACCGAAGTGATGTACGAAATGATCAGTCAGGTGGAGCCCCACATGCCCAAGGATAAGATCCGCTATCTGATGGGCGTGGGCACGCCGGGCAATATCATCGAGGCAGTTGCCCGCGGCGTGGATCTGTTTGACTGTGTAATGCCCAGCCGCAACGCACGGCATGGTCACCTGAACACCTGGGGCGGTATCATCAACATCAAGAATGCAAAGTATGAGCGTGATGAACGCCCCATCGATCCTGCTTGTGGCTGCCCGGTCTGCCGTAGCTATTCCCGCGCTTATATTCGTCACCTGTTCAAAGCAGAAGAGATCCTGGGAATGCGCCTTGCTGTCATGCACAACCTGTGGTTCTATAACCATCTGATGGAGCGCATCCGCGATGAACTGGATGCCGGTACCTTTACAGCCTTCCACGACAACTATGTAAAGCTTTTGGATACCCGAATTTGAGAATAGCCCTTGCAACCTGTCGTTTAAAAAGGTATAATATTTTTATCTGAATTTTGAGAGGAGATTTTGCCCCATGCAATTTCTGACTACTACGTCCGAAGGCTACATCAGCCTGTTCTTCACACTGGCTCTGATGCTGGTCCTGCTGTACTTCATGATCTATCGTCCCCAGAAGAAGCAGGAGAAGAAGGACGCTGCAATGCGCAGCAGTCTGGAGATCGGCGATCAGGTCACGACCATCGGCGGCGTCATTGGCCGTGTGGTTGCAATCAAGGACGATACCTTTGTTCTTGAGACCGGTGCCGACCGTGTGAAGATCCGCTTTACCAAGACTGCAATTTCTGCAGTTGAAAAGCTGAACATGGACAAGGCTGACAAGAAGTAAGCTTTTTCTTCAAACAATTAAGAGCATATCAAACGCGTCTTCCTGCATAGATTACTGGCAGGGAGGCGCGTTTTTATGTCTGAGAAAAAGTTTTCCCCGGCGGAACTCCGTTTTCTCTTTCTGGCAGGTGGGACTGCCTTTATAGTAACGGCGGTATGTCTGGCAGCAATGGCCGCATGGATGGTCGCTCAAAAATGTCCGGGTACAGCCGCCGAACCTCTTGCCGCAGCTGCCGTTGGTGTCGGAAGCTTCTGCGGCGGCTGGGTAGCAGCATTCTGTAAAAAAGAGCGCGGGCTGATTTGCGGGCTTGTGCAGGGCGTGTTTTATGCCGCACTGCTCTGTGTGCTCAGCATCCCATCCGGAGCTATCACCGAAAGTGGTGCACAGATGCGCTTTGCAATCGTGATCTTGTGCGGCAGCATCGGAGGCTTTCTTGGTATGAAGAGCCGTGAGAGCAAGCGCCGCAGCTGACAGGAGAAAGTTCACAGGAGGTTTTGTAATGTGGGTCTATCAGCAGACTGCAGCCGATCAAGAATTTACAGGGCATCCATGCCCGGAGGTCAGCATGGCTCCGGCCCTTGGGTCAGCCGAACCCTTGCGGCCGGAATTGCCGGATGAAGGATCACCGTCTCAAACGCGTTCGTCTATACAAAAATCTGCATCCCGGCAGATATCCGGGCAGAAAAATTGCTGGCTGCTCGTCTGTGCATTTTTGCTTGGCAGCACGGCTGCCGGAGTGATTGAGGCAATGTGCGCAGCGCAGCCTTTGGATTGGACAGCCCACTATTTTCAGGCATGGAGCAAGCTGTTTGCTGCCGCAGGTCCACAGGCGACGATCGATCTTTTTGGTATACAGTATCTTACATTGGTTTTTGCGGCAACAGTCCTTCTGCTGCTGGGGTTTTCTGCACTGGGACCGGTTCTGATCTTCCTGTTTGCCATGTTCTACGGGCTGGGAAGCGGAATGCTGACCGTCCAGCTGTTTGAACTGCAACGAAACGCAGGGAGATTGTTTGTTGCTCTGCTGCCTGCTGCTGTGGCAGCCGATGGGCTATGTATCTTTGGAGCGGATGCTCTGCGGGTAAGCGGGCAGATACGCGCCTGTTCTTTTTTCACTCCGGATTTTTGTGCGGGGCACGAAAGAATCCGGCTCAATACGCTGATGCGTGCCTATCTGCTCACCATCGTTTTGTTCCTGCCTCTATGCGGGGTCTCCACTGCGCTTGCCGCTATCAGCAGTCGGCTTTGATCAGGGAGCATCTGAAGATGCTTTTCTTGCGGGTTTGCATGTTGTATGCTACAATAGAGAAAACTAAAACCGATACAATGAAAACAGGAGCTTTTGATGAAAATAAAGACAGTCTATGTGTGCTCCAACTGCGGGGAGACAAGCCCCCGCTGGATGGGCCGCTGCCCCAGCTGCGGCAGCTGGAACACCATGAATGAAGACGTTGTGGCCGAAGCCCCCAAACCCGGCACCGCCGCAGCCAAGCAGGCAGCAGCGGCACGGCCCGAGGGCGTGACCAGCCTGACAGCCAAGCGCCTTTCTGAAATCAGCACCACAGAAGAAAAGAGCCGTATCCTGACGGGCATTTCCGAGCTGGACCGCGTGCTGGGCGGCGGCATTGTGCTGGGCGGCGTGGTGCTGCTGAGCGGTGAGCCCGGCGTAGGCAAGTCCACCATGCTGTTGCAGCTGTGCGGTGCTATTTCCAACCGGCACAGCGTGCTGTATATCACCGGCGAGGAATCGGTGCGGCAGGTCAAGCTGCGTGCGGCCCGTTTGAAGGTGCCGCAGGACAACATTTTTCTGGCAGCTGAAAACGATGTGGATGAGATCTGCGGCCTGATCGAAAAGGAAAAGCCGGATCTGGTAGTCATCGATTCTATCCAGACGATGCGCTGTATGGATATTTCGTCCTCTTCCGGCACCGTAAGTCAGGTAAAGGAGAGCGCTGCGCGCTTACTGGCCGTTGCCAAAAAGCAGGAGATTCCCATGTTTATCGTGGGCCATGTGAACAAGGACGGTGCCATTGCAGGACCCAAGGTCATGGAGCACATTGTGGATACGGTGCTCTATTTTGAGGGCGATAAAATGCTGCCGTACCGAATCCTGCGTGCGGCCAAAAACCGCTACGGCTCCACCAATGAACTTGGCATGTTTGATATGACAGGGCAGGGCCTTGCAGAAATTGAAAATCCTTCGCAGATGCTCTTGGAGGGGCGGCCCCTGGGCGTTTCCGGCAACTGTGTGGCCTGTACCATGGAAGGCAGCCGGCCCATCCTGAGCGAGATTCAGGCTCTCGCCACCAAAACAAATTTTCCGGCACCGCGCCGTGCCTGCAGCGGCTACGATTACAACCGCATGAATCTGCTGATTGCTGTGCTGGAAAAGCGTGCAGGCTACTTCTTTGGCAATCTGGATGTCTATATCAATATTGTGGGCGGCATTGCACTGCGGGATACAGCCTGTGATCTTTCGGTCTGCCTGAGCATGGTCTCATCGCTGCTGGACAGGCCTGTCAGCGATAAGCTGATCGCCATTGGCGAGGTCGGCCTTGGCGGTGAAGTACGCAGCGTTCCCAATTTGGAACAGCGCCTGCACGAGGCAGAACGTATTGGTTTTGAACGCGCGGTGATCCCGAAGCACAGCCTGAATCATCTGAGCCTGGCAGATTACCCGGGAATGCAGCTGGTCGGTGCAGCCTATATCACGGATGCCATCAACGCGCTGAAATCGGACCGTTTATAAATATAAGAGGGAACTATGTCGATCTATCTGGATGAAAAAAATCCTGGCAAGCATAAGCCATTCGATGATGCTTCACAGGATATCGTAGAATATGTCCGCTACCTGGAAGTGATCGCGGGCAAAAGCGCCAATACGGCATTCAGTTATTATTGTGACCTGCGCGGCTTCAGCCGTTTCATGAAACGCCGCCGCGGCCTTGTTCCGGATGACAGCGAAATGAAGGACATCGACCCGAAAGGTCTGGATACCGCATTCTGGGCAACGGTCACAAAAGAAGATATTTATGAATATTTGTATTTTTTGAGCCGTGAATGCGGCAACAAAAAATCTTCGACCGCCCGGCGGCTGGCCAGTCTGCACGGCTTTTACGATTATCTGGTCAATCAGGTCAACCGGCTGGATGCGGACCCCACAGCCGCCATCCATCCACCCAAGCAGGATAAAGTTCTGCCCAAATACCTGACAGCGGAACAGTCCATTGAACTTTTGGAAAGCACGCAGACACAAAGCGATTTTCCAGAACGAGATTACTGCATGGTCGTGCTGTTCCTAAACTGTGGGATGCGTCTGGCCGAGTTGGTAGGAATGAATCTTGACGATATCGATCTGGAAAACCGCCAGATCCGGCTGTTCGGCAAAGGCCATAAGGAGCGCATGGTCTATCTGAATGACGCATGCATTGAGGCACTGCAGCTCTATTTAAGCAAGCGCAACACGATGGAAGGCCTTTTGCCGCAGGAAAAAGCCGTATTCATCACCCGGCGGCGCAAGGAACGCATCTCAAACCGCAGGGTAGAGCAGCTTGTTACCGGTGCCATGAAGGCTGCCGGACTGAAGGGCTTTTCCACCCATAAGCTGCGACACACTGCAGCCACGCTGATGTATCAGACTGGTAATGTGGACATTCTGACTTTAAAGCAGCTGCTGGGCCACAGCAGCGTTTCTACTACCCAAATTTACACGCATCTGCAAGAATTTCAGGTGCGTGCCGCTATTGAGGAAAACCCTCTGGGTAAACTCAAAAAGCCAAAATCTGAGGCCAAAGTCTTGGATACAACAGAACAGGAAACAGGGAAGAGCCGCGAGAAAACAATGCCGGAGCAAGAGCCTGTGCCGATGGAAGCGTTTGACGGTACAGCCAAGGATGGCATTGGTCTGGACGCTGCTGCGCTTGCCATGGCGCAGAATGCTGACGTTGAAAACCGGAACAGCTGATTTTTATTTATAAGCAAGAAACACATCATTATGATGCAAAATGAATCTGCACCGTCTGTGACAGGTCTAGGACTCGGATCTGTCATAGACGTTTTTTATAGGTTATCTAGGTTATCATGGAATCATAGGCCGGAATCCAGCCAACGAATTAAAATAGCACGAACGAATGGTCATACACAGAAAAATAAAATGATCAGAATGGTTCTAACACGGATACCATAATGCATAATGAATGTAAAAGATGTGTGCCTGAAAAAGAATACTGTACGCAGAAAGCGAATGTATGTGTGTCCGGTAAAACCCGTTATAGAAAATGATTCGAAAAAAGAATTACAACAGTAAAACGCAAATGAAATGCATCAAACGATGAAAAACTGCAAAAAGCCGATAAAACAGCACTGCAGTCAGCGAAAGGTCCACAGACTGCCGAAAAAGCCGAATCTGAGAAAAGAGGCCTTTTTCACTCCCCTATATTTCACATAACGTGCATTATACGAAATACATGTAATCAAAAAAGCAGATCCCCTCTCTCTTCCACTTTCGAGTTCGGAGACCCGTTTGTGAGTGCATCGTCTGGAACAGGATCGTTCTGCCGGTACATCTCTTTTTGTTCAATTCAGGGAAAGTCCGGCCAACTGTTCAGACTGCGGCTGTGTGCCAAAGTATTCACAGATCGCCTCATAATAAATGCGTGCCGCTTTTTTACAGCCTTCTTCGCTGCCGAATCGTGCTGCATCGGCTTCATTCGTTACAAAGCACTGTTCTACCAATACAGCCGGACAGTTCACGTCTTCTAACAATGTAAAGCTGCGCTCTTCCCGTATTTCGGTATGGGTGCTCTCCACCAGTTGTTTCTGATCGTTTTCCAGATAATAGATGTACCGGACTCCCCCGTGCCCGCGCAATGCTGCGCCTGAGGCCTGCATCCCTTCCGCAAGCAGCTGTGCAAAATAAAAGCTTTCCTGATGCCAGGTGCGGCCCGGTACGGACGGATAGCATTCAAAGCCGGATGCCGTGGAGCCATTTGCAGCAGAGTTGCCATGGATAGAGAGCAGCAGCTGCGGCGACTGCTCCGAAGCCCGAGCCGCACGCTGTGCAGGCGTTGCGGTCTCATCGAAGCTGTTACGGGTCTGCAGCGGGATAAAATTTGCATCCTGCTGTAACAATCGGATCAGTTCTGCTGCTGTGGCAGCCGTCATATTTTTTTCTTCAACGACTCCCCTTGCACCCGGGTCTGCACCACCATGCCCGGCATCGATCACCACCCGGTATGGCGGGTCGCCTACCTGTGGCCGAAACTCTTCACCGGCAATGCTTTCAGCGGGGTGAGCCGCCTGCAGCGTCCGTGCTGCGTACCAAAGTGAACAGCCAAACCAGATAGCCGCCCCGCAAAAAATCAGGATGATGACGTTTTTGATTTTGTGAGAAGTTTGTTTGTGTCTTTTTGCATGTGCGGCTTTGGAATATCGTTTTGCCATGTTGGCCTACTTCCTTCTAATATCAGTATTCCTTATAGAATACGATCTTGCGCAGCAAATTCCTGCAGATCAAGAGAAAAAAGCTATCCAGATCATACTCCGGATAGCTTTTTGTTATTTCAGTTCTACCACGGTCACGCCGCTTTCACCTTCGCCGTAGCGGCCCAGACGAAAACTTTTGACCATGCGGTTTCCGCGCAGATGCTTATGAATGGCTGTGCGCAACGCACCGGTTCCATTGCCGTGGATCAGGTAGACCACCGTCTGCCCGTTCAGAATCGCACGGTCAATAAAGGAATCCACCTCCGGCAACGCTTCGTCCACGGTCAGACCGAGCAGATTGCATTCCATTTTAGCAGAACGCTGCACACGCTCTACCCTGCCGTTTGGACGGTTGGCATCACCGGTCAGGCGGGAGTAGCGCTGCTGCGCCTTGGTCTGCGGTTTCGTTTCCTTGACCAGTTTTTCTGGCTGCTTCAATCCCTTGAGCGGAACCTTGGTCTTGATGATACCGGCACGCACCAGCACATCACCGTTTTTATCTGGCAGAGCCAGCACGGTGGCCAGCTGGTTCAGCTCTGCAATGCAGACCTCCTGCCCTACTTTGACCTCTTTCAGCGGCACAAACTCCTTGACGGGATTGTGCACCACTTCTGTGCCGATAAAGAGTTTTTCGGATTCTTTCTTTGCAATCTCACGTGCACGCTGTGCCTTCTGCTGGGTGCTCATGCGTTCATCTTTCTGCAGCTGGCGCAGCTCATCGGTCAGAGCGTAGGCCTGACTTTCCACCTGCTGAGCCAGTGCGCGGGCCTTGGCACGGGCGGCTTCCAGCTCATTTTCGCCTTGCTGGATCAGCTCATCACGTTTTTTCTGGGCAGCTTCCAGCTGATGCGAGGCCTCATTTTTCAGCTCTTCCACCTCGTTCTGGCTTTCCTTCAGCTGTAATTTCAAATCGTCCAGCTGCCCCAGAACAGCATCCAGCCGCTTATCCTCTGCGGACAGGTGCTGCTGCGCCGCTTCAATGACACGCTCCGGGATGCCAAGTTTTTCACTGATGAGGAATGCATTGGATTTGCCCGGTACGCCGACACTCAGTTTGTAGGTGGGGCGCAGTGTTTCCAGATCGAACTCACAGCTGGCATTGACCACGCCTTTTGTTTCCAGTGCAAACACCTTGAGCTCTGCGTAATGGGTGGTGGCCATCAGCAAAACGCCGCGGCGGCGCAGTTCCTCAATAATGGCAACAGCCAATGCAGCGCCCTCAGCGGGGTCGGTGCCGGCACCCAACTCGTCCAGCAGCACCAGCGTATGCGGCATGGCAAGCTCCAAGATTCCGGTGATCTTTTTCATGTGGCCGGAGAAGGTGGAAAGGCTCTGCTCAATGCTCTGCTCGTCGCCGATGTCTACCAGAAATTCGTCAAATACGCAGATCTCGCTGCGCTCATCAGCCGGGATCAAAAAGCCGCACTGCGCCATAGCGCACAGCAGACCGGCGGTTTTCAAGGTGACGGTCTTGCCGCCGGTGTTCGGGCCGGTGATAATAAGCGAATCGTATTCCCTGCCCAATGCAATATCTACCGGCACGCACTTTTTAGGATCGATCAGCGGATGCCGCGCACGGATCAGAGAGAAAGAATTGTCTGTACGCACAGCAGGCTTAAAGGCCTTGAGATCCAGCGCCAGACGCGCTTTTGCCAGCAGAATGTCAATTTCCAGCATGGCCTTATAGCTGTACTGGAACTGCGGTTCGATGGCGGCCACCTGTGCAGTAAACGCCACCAATATGCGTTCGATCTCCTGGGCTTCCTGTGCGCGATACTGCAAAATGCGGGCATTTGCTTCCACAACGGCCTGCGGCTCCACAAAAACCGTGGCTCCAGTGGAGGATACGTCGTGGATAATGCCGCTCACTTCGCCGCGATATTCACTCTTGACCGGCACAACATACCGGCCGTTGCGCATGGATACCACACTCTCCTGCAGGTATTTGGAGGTGTCCATGTTGCGCACCATGCTTTCCAAGCGGTCTCGGATGCTGTTTTCGGTGGCGCGGATCTTCTTGCGCAGGTCATTCAGCGTATGGGAAGCCGTGTCTGCCATGGCATCCGGTGCCAAAATGGCGCTGGAGATCTGCTGTTCCAGACTTGGCTGCGGTGCCAGTGCATAGAACAGATCATCTGTCGGCAGAGCATCGTGCTCCGATGCTCCATACCAGCTTGAAAGATTCTGAAAATTGCGCAGCGCACCGGCTACCATCAGCAGCTCACCCATTGAGAGCACACCGCCCTTGACCGCGCGTGCCGCCAGCTGGCTGACATTTTCTACACCGCCAAAACGAGGCGAGCCATTCTTGATCAGCAGGGTATTGATCGCGTCGGTCTGCTCCAGCGCATAGCGCACTTCGTCTGGGTCGCACTGCGGCTGAAGGGCAAGCAGCATCTCATGTGCTTCCTTGCACACACAGCCTTCTGCTGCACGGGCGATGATCTTATCCAGTTCCAGTGTTTTTAAGTAACTTGTTTCCATAGGGTTTCCTTTATGTTCAGGGCAACAGTGATTTTAAAAAGTCATAGCTTTTCAAGGGCTTATCCAGATGGACCAGAGCATACCGCTCTGCCACCGCAGCAAGCTTTTCCAGACTGCCCACAGATATTTTAAATGCAAATATTTTTTTGTCGTCTACAAGACAGATATGCCGCAATGCATACAAAGCACCCTGATCCAGATTGCAGGTCTTACCCTGCTTTGCGGCACAATCCGCACAAAGCAGATGCCCCTCCTGCACATCCAGATAAAAGGCGGCTCCATCGTACACACCGCAGTCACGGCAGCATACGATCTGCGGCATAAAGCCGCATTCACTCATTGTGCGCAGCTCAAAAACGGCTTTGACCACCCGTAGGTCTGTTTTGCTCTCACTGACCATATAAAAGCAGTTTAACAAAAGCCGGAGTTCCCGCTGTGCTTCCTGCCCGGTGGGCGAAAGAGTCATTGCCATTTCAGCCATATACATCGCAAGGCTCATGCCTTCAATGCTGGCCGAAATGCCGTGAAAGACGTTTTTCACTTCGGCTTCCCGCACGGTATACATGTTGCGGCCCGGCACCAGCGTAAACTCTGAATAGCAGAACAGCCCGCAGGCGCTGAACAATTTGCTTTTCAGCCGCAGGCTGCTCTGTGCAGAGGCTGAGATCACGCCCAGCTCCGGCGTCAGGATTGTCAGGATCCGATCCGATTCCTTATAGCGGGTCTCCTTCAGTACCAGACCCGTGGTTACAAAGGCTTCCATTTTCCCTGTCCTCTGCTGTGGCTTCTTCCGGCTGCTTTTGCTTATAATCGAGATAGCGAAGGATATTGCCCGTGCAGGCAAACGCCTGCCAGCTTGTCTGCGCATCCATCTTACAGCACCTCTTCCCTTTTGCGGATAGTTTCAGTTTTATTCTGCTCCTTCATCCAAGGGAAATCTGTCCTGATCTGGAAAGTGTCAGCGATTGTTATTGTTCTGCTTAAAACCAAAGTTGTTCAGCAAGAACTCGTTATCCCGCCAATCTGACTTTACCTTGACCCAGCACTGCAGATTGACCCGGCAGCCAAGAAACTCCTCGCAGTCTGCACGGGCTGCACTGGCGATCTTTTTCAGCATTGCACCGCCCTTGCCAATAACCATGCCCTTGTGGCTTTCACGCTCACAGTAAATGTTCACATCAATATCGATCAGGTCTGTGTCCGGGCGCTCTTTGAAACGTTCCACCACAACGGCGATGCCGTGCGGGATCTCATCCCGCATGAACAGAAGTGCCTTCTCACGAATGACTTCTGCCACCAGCTCTTTTTCCGGCATGTCGGTGTAGGCGTCATCATCAAAGTAATGTGGGCCCTCCACGGCATAGCGGCTCAGTGCATCGAACAACACCTCGCAGCCGTCGTTATCCCGTACACTGACTGTGTAGATATCATCGAACACGCCCAGCGCTTTCAGCTCTTCCCGGCGGGCCTCCAGATCGGCAGGCTCCTTGACAAGATCCGTCTTGTTGATGACGGCAATAGCCGGGCCACCACTGCTGCGCAGCATATCCACCAGCACCATTTCGGATTCGTTCAATGCGCCATAGGGCTCAAACAGCATCATGGAAACGTCCACATCTGCAATGGAGTCGCTGGCCGTCTTGTCCATCCGCTTACCCAGTTTGTTGCGTGCCTTGTGCACACCGGGCGTATCCAGCAGAACATACTGCAGTGGCCCGCGGGTAATGACGCCCGTGATGCGGGTACGGGTGGTTTGAGGCTTGGAGGTGACAATCGCCACCTTTTCGCCGACCAGAAGGTTGGTCAGGCTGGATTTGCCTACATTGGGACGGCCAATGACCGCTACAAAAACGGACGACGTATCATAATGCCCCTGAATGGGTGTTGCGTTACTCAAAATTTAGCTCCTGTCTGTTTTGTGCGGCAGCCGCACGGTGATAAGTGAATTACTCGGTATAGCTGACGGTGCGCGGCAGACCCAGCTGCAGCAGAACGGCCTCTTCTTTTTCCCGCATATGCATCGCTTCCAGACCGCCATTCTCGTGGTCATAGCCCAGCAGATGCAGCATGGAATGCACGGTCAGGAAAGCCACCTCACGCTGCAGCGGATGGCCGTAAAGGTTGGCCTGCTCCTGTGCACGCTCCATGCTGATGACGATATCTCCCAGCATCTTGCAGCCGTTGTTCTCATCCACATCGTATTTGCCATCCACCCCCAGAGGGAAACTCAGCACATCAGTGGGCATGGGCTTGTTGCGGTACTGGTTGTTCAGCTCTGCAATGGCAGCGTTATCCACAAAGGTAACGCTGATCTCTGCAGGTGCTTCAAAGTGTTCATATTCCAGTACAGCATTGCAGGCACGGCGGATAAGGATACGCAGACCAGAAGGAACCTTGACGGCCTTCTGTGAATTGGTGATCAAAACTTTATTGGACATAAATCAGTCCACTCCTTTCTGCTTTTGATAATTATTTATCTCAACTCTGAGGATCTTATTTTTCAGGGTGTGCAGCTTTTTCATAGGCCTTGATGATCTCCTGCACAAGGCGATGACGCACAACGTCCTTTTCCGTGAAGTAGCACTGCGCAATGCCGTTCACATTCTTGAGCACATGCAGTGCGTCTACAAGGCCGCTGCGTGTTCGCTCCGGCAGGTCGATCTGGGTCACATCACCGGTGACCACGACCTTGGAACCCACTCCCATGCGGGTCAGAAACATTTTCATCTGCTCGGGCGTGGTGTTCTGCGCCTCGTCCAGAATAATAAAGGAATCGTCCAGCGTGCGGCCTCGCATATAGGCAAGAGGCGCCACCTCAATGATCTGTTTTTCCACAAGACGCTCATAGGTCTCGGCACCCAGCATATCAAACAGGCCGTCATACAGTGGGCGCAGATAAGGGTCTACCTTCTGCTGCAGGTCACCGGGCAGGAAGCCCAGCTTTTCGCCAGCTTCCACTGCAGGGCGGGTCAGCACAATGCGGGATACTTCCTTGGCCTTGAACGCTTTCACTGCCATGGCCACAGCCAGATAGGTCTTGCCTGTGCCCGCCGGGCCAACGCCAAAGGTGATGGCATTGCTGCGGATCGCATTCAGGTATTCCTTCTGTCCCAAGGTCTTAGGCCGGATAGGACGGCCCTTGACCGTCACCGTTACAAAGTCCTCGGTCAGTTCCTTGACCCGCTTTTCCGCACCGTCGTGAGCCAGACTGATGCAGTAACGCACCGTCTGGTCCTCCAGCGGCGTATGGTTTTCCATCAGAAGCAGCATTCCTTCCACGGCACGGTTCGCAGCAGCAACGTTGGCAGGCTCGCCCGAGAGCCGCAGCTGCGTGCCTCGGCAGACCGCCGTAACCGAAAATTCGTGTTCCAGCAGACGGATGTTGCGGTCACAATTGCCAAAGACCGCCGCAGCCACCTCTACGCTATCCAGTTCAATGTTCTTTTCTGCCATGTGCTCCTCCTGAAAAGACCTATTTTAATGCTTCTATTGTACCACCAAAACATCATTTAGAAAACTATGAAAATTGCACAAAATATTTTTATTGTATCCAGCGTTTTTCCATGGAGCCTCTCGCAGCACAGCCAGATGATGTGCCGGTTCTCTTTATTTGCAGCCCAAAACAGTAACCGCCGGCCGCACGGATATGCAGTTGGTGGTCCGTGTGTCGGCAAACTGCGTTCCTACGTTGTCAAGTGACATCCGGGAGAAAAAAGCAGCGAATCTTTGGGCAAAACGGCAATGGCATATTCTCTCCTGCCGTGCTACAATAGCAAACGTTGTGTGCTTACCGCTGATCGTTGCAAAAAAGGAGAATGGACTATGGAACAACTTTTTCTGATGCCCGGACAGGAACGCTGTGAACGCTTTAAGGATGCCAATGGTGCTCCCCGTGTCCATTATTCTTACTGCTCGATGCGCGGTGCTTTCTTTGATTGTGAAAGCCGCAGTCTGGAAGAAGCGCAGCGCCTGTGCGAGGACTGGCTGGTCGGTCAGGATCGCTGTTATCGCAATTGAATTTCGGAATTTCTGATAGCGTCTGTAAACAAAGAAAAGCCTCTGCTTCCCTGCTGGTGACACCGCCGGGAAGCGGAGGTTTTTCGCTTTTCAGTTATTTCCACAGCTGGGCACAAACCAGTTCCAGCACGCTGCCCGCAATGCAGCGAGCTTTATCTGAGATCAAAAAGCAATTAGAGAGTTCCTCTTTGCGCGGGTCTACGTCTGCTACTTTGAAGCCGGGCGTTACCGGGTAGCCGCTGCGCAGCAGTCCGCGAAGAATGCCTGTGATCTGTGTGGTCACAGGAGTGATGGTTCCATCTGCCGTTCTGATCTGAGCGATGGTCTCTCCTTCTGCTACAATATCGCCGATCCTGCGTACATCCTCAAACACACCCGCTGCAGCGGCATGGATCACGCGCTCTTTGCCATAGCCTCCGATGATCCCCGGGATGCCGGTGTTGGCAATGGCTGAACCCTCCCAGATGATACGTCCCAGCCGATGGCCTCGTTTTGTTTCCACCACTGCATCCACATCCTGCCCGGCAGTGAAGCCCGGGCCAAGCGCAATGGTAAGTGGTGCCATATCCCGGGCAGTGCCGAGATTTTTCTTTGCAAGGATTGCATCCACCAGAACATCCGGTCTTGCCTGTGCGATACTCTCGCCTTTCGGGTCTACTAAAACAGGAACCGCATTCTGGTTCCAGACCTCTTCTGCCTGCGCCAGCGCTTCAATGCGCACAGCACGCAGACCTTCCACGGTTGCTTCACCTTCATAGACTGCCTCACACAGCGAGACCTGCCGCCGGATCGCCGCCGGGTGCTCTGCTTCCAGTACAAGGACACGCAGACCGGCAGACCACAAGCGGTGGATCGTACCAGTGGCAAGATCGCCGCCGCCGCGCACAAGGATCAATGCATCCTGTTTCATTTGAGCTCCTCTCCTGCCTGCAGAATGGCCAACCAAATTTCCATCGAACCGCCGCAGGCAGCGGCTGCAGCGTCTTCGTCTTTTCCATCTGCCGAAAAATGCATCAGCTGCTGTGCCGGAGCATTTCCCGCCAGCATTTCCTGCGCAGCCAGAATCGTGCGGTGCTCCATAATACCGCCGCCCACGCTGCCAACGACCGTGCCGTCCGCAAGGACCAGCATTTTTGCCCCCGCTTCTCTGGGAGTGGAACCATGCCGTGCCGTGATCACCGCCAGCACAGCACGCTGCCCCGTGTGGTCTGCCTGAGCCATTGCATCCAGAATGGCCGAAGAAAATCCCTCGGTCTGTGAGCGGGCGTTCTTGATCGAAACGACTTGTGCCAGAATAGACAGTGCGATCTCCTCTGCCGTCTGAGACCCGATGGACAGCCCAATGGGCGCATACAAGGCTTCCACCCGCTTTTCCTCAAGCCCCTTTTCCAGCAGCTGACGGCGCACCAGTGCAGAACGTCCCCGGCTGCCCATCATCCCAACATAGGCCGCAGGCTTTCGCAGGATCTGCTCAAGGCAGATCACGTCAAAAGCATGTGCGCGTGTAACGACAATAAAATAAGTTTCCGCGCTGCCGGGCACCTGCTTCAACGCCTGTTCAAACGGCAGGCAGAGCACAATATCGGCTCCGGCATCCCGCAGCTGCTGTGCGTATTCTTCGCGGTCGTCTATCGCAAGGACCGGCAGCCCCAGCAGCTTGGCAAGCCGTACCGTTGCAGCTGCCACATGACCACCGCCGCAGACGACCAGCTGAGGCACTGCACCAAAGCGCTCCACAAATACATGCTGTCCCTCGATCAGCTGTACACCCGTGGCGGTGCAGCTCTGCAATCCGGACAGATCTCTGCGCATAAAGTCAGCCGGGCCTGCCTGCCATACCGGTTTACCCGCCTGCAAAAGCAGCTGACTGCCGGAAACGCTGCCGTCCAGCAGGGTCGCCAGTGTCCAGCCGCCTGAGGACGGAACGTCCTGAAGCATCTTATAAAGCGGTGTTTTGCTCATGTGTTATTCTCCTGTTTTGCTCTTATTGTTCCACCGCTGCTGCACGGTCATACCCGGCTGCATCCAGCCTGTGCTGCCATTGCTCAAACTCTTCCGGCAGCATCCGCCATGCAAGACCGCAGCCCGCAGATATTTCGTGCGGCAGTGGGATCAGTCTGCCCGGAACGCCTGCTGCAAGGCACTGCTTCTCCCATTCCATTGCCTGCAGCGTAGTGCGGAACGAGAGCACGATATAAGTCTTTCTTACACGCATGTCATAACTCCTGCGCAAGCTCGCGTACCGCACCTGCAGCCAAAAGCACCTCTGCCTCGGTATTGAAGTGCGAAAAACTGAACCGTACTACGCCCTGCCGGACGGTGCCAAGAGCTTTATGCATCAGCGGTGCACAATGCGCACCAGCACGTACGCAGATGCCGTAGTCCTCCCACAGGATGTCCGCAATGCGGGCCGAATCCTCGTTTCCGATATTGAGTGCAACAATGGGGGCGCGCGGTGCCATTTCCGGGTCGCCGTAAAGCGTTACATTTGGCAGATCACGGATGCGCTCATAAAAAAGTGCTGCCAACGCAGATTCCTGCGCACACAGCGTTTCCACGCCCTGAGCCAGGATCCACTCCACACCGGAACACAGGCCCGCCAGACCCGGAACATTGAGGGTGCCCGCTTCCAGCGCAGTGGGCATCTGTGCCGGATGACGCTCATCGAAGCTGTGCACACCGCTTCCACCCACTACCAGCGGACGGACAGAAAGTCCCGGCCGCACATACAGGCCGCCTGTTCCCTGCGGGCCAAGCAGTGCCTTGTGACCGGTAAAGCACAGCACGTCAATGTCCAGTGCCTGCACATCTACAGGCTGAGCCCCGGCTGTCTGGGCAGCATCCACGATCAGAAGCAGGCCGTTCCGGTGTGCAAATTCCGAGACCCGGGCAAGGTCGGTGCCATTGCCCGTCACATTGGAAGCGCACGTAACAACGACCGCCTTCGTATTAGGCTGGATCAACCCTTGCCAGCCGTCATATTGCAGGCGTCCTTTCTCGTCCACCCCGGCAAAACTGAGCTGAACCCCCTCCTGATCCCGCAAACGGTAGAGCGCCCGCAGAACGGAGTTGTGCTCACAAACTGTCGTGATGATGTGGTCTCCCGGCGCGAACAGCCCGCCCAGCGCCGTATTCAGCGCCTGAGTGGCGTTCGCCGCAAACGCGATGCAGGATGGGTCCGGTGCGTTCAAAAGCTTTGATACTGCGCACCGTGCTGCATAGACAAGGCGGCTTGCGTGCAGAGTGGGTTCGTGGGCACCTCTGCCCGGGTTGCCTGCTGTGCGCAGAGCATCCAGCACGGCTTGCTCCACCTGCGGCGGTTTGTGCAAAGTGGTAGCAGCATTATCCAGATAGATCACGGCTTCACCACATTGCCTGCCTGCGTCAGCTTTTCCACGATTGCATACATGTTGGTCACGCTGCCAACAGCCAGCTTTTCCGTCAGGCCATAGAAATTCAGACAGGTCCCGCAGGTCATGATCTCCACGCCCTGTGCCTCCAGTGCCTTCAGGTCTTCCAACATAGGCGAGCCCTCACAGGTAAGGGCTGCACCGCCATTGTAAAACAGGATCGTTTTGGGCAGCTTGTCCTGCTGAGTGAGCGCAAACACAAAGGCCTTGAGCAGGGCCCTGCCCAGCTCTTCCGAGCCTGCGCCCATTTTATCTGAGCTGACAGCCACCACTGTATCGGTGCGGAGATCCGGTGCACAGACAGGCACTTCCTCGGTCGGTACTGCCGCAGCGTTCCCCACTGTGAACAGCACACGGTATTCCTGCTCCGCCAGCTTTTCAGCACTGTACTGATAGCCCTTCTGCTGGGCCATCTTGGTCAGGTTCTGCACGGCGATCTCGTTATCCACCAGCACTTCCACCTCACCGGCACCTTTCAGCTCAGAGATCGCTTTTTTTGCCTTTACAACAGGCAGCGGGCAGGCATCACCGCGGGCATCTACTTTCAGCATCGTTTTTTTGTCCTCCACTGATATTTTTAATATTTTACGGTAATTTCGTGTTCCGTTTTAGGAACGATCTCCCCCACGATCTTTGCAGGCAGACCGGCCGCCTGCAGCTCTGCTTCCAGCGCAGATGCATCTTCCGATGCAGCAGCCATCAGCAGGCCGCCGGAGGTCTGAGGGTCGAACAACACTTCCTCCATGGCAAAGGGCAGATTTTCAAATGTGACATAGGGTCCGGTGTGGTTGCGGTTGCGCTGCCCGGCGGCAGTGTACAGAAACTCGTCTGCCGCCTTTTCAGCCCCCGGAAGGACAGGAATCGACCGTGCATCAATGACGCAGGAAAGCTTTCCTCCCATCATTTCATGCAGATGGCCCAGAAAGCTGAATCCTGTCACATCGGTAGCAGCGTGAACAGCATAGCGGCGGCTGATCTCAGCAGCTGTTTTGTTCAGCGTCGTCATGGACGCGATGGCACCTGCCATATGTTCCGGAGCGGCTTCGCCTACGCGGTTTGCCGTGCAGAGCAGACCTACACCCAGAGCTTTTGTCAGGATCAATTTGTCGCCGGGCTGGCCGGAATCATTGGTATACATCTTTTTGGGGTTCACAAGACCGGTGACGGACAGACCATATTTTACGCCTGTATCGGCAATGGAATGACCGCCTGCCAGGCTTCCCCCTGCTTCGGCAACTTTTTCTGCACCACCGCGCAGGATCTCCCCCAGAATGTTCAGATCCATACTCTCAGGAAAGCAGACCAGATTCAGCGCAGTTTTTACCTCGCCTCCCATGGCATAGATATCGCTCAAGGCATTGGTAGCAGCGATCTGCCCGAAGGTATAAGGGTCGTCCACCATTGGCGGAAAAAAGTCCACCGTCTGCACCAGCGCAATATCATCTGTTATGCGGTACACGGCGGCATCATCCCGGCTGTCGTAGCCCACCAGCAGGTTCGGGTCTTTTTCCCCGCGCGGCAGTTTTTCCAGAATGCGGCTCAGCACACCTGCTCCCAGCTTTGCAGTGCATCCGCCGCCGGTACAGAACACGATTCTTTCTTCTTTGCTCATGCACGCTCTCCTTTTTCAAAATGAGTCAGAATGCAAGGCACGCTGTAACGCTTTTTCAGGATATCAGCGGTCTGACGGGCCAACACGGCCTGCTCTTCGGTGTCTACCTGATTGAGCACCGCATAAAAGCTGCGCTCCCCCACCGCTTTCTTCCCCCCGGACTCGCTGACAAGCAGCTTTGCCAGCAGTGTTGGCGTCAGTACAGCATTTCCCGGGACACGCAAAATCTGCTGTGCCAGTTCTGCCCGGAAGCATCCTTTTTCCAGTGATTCCCCCAGTGCAGAAACGCCTGCAACCGCAAGCACGATATCGCACTGCGGCAAGAGCACCGGCTCATGTGCAGCCGGGGCCTTGCAGGGCATCCGTCTGGAACCATCCGCTTCGATGAGAACGATATCGGCCAGCTGCATCCAATGCTCCAGCTGTTTCTGCGGCGGAGTTGTCAATTTCCCGCCGGGAGCCGCTGTTCCGGCAACGGCATAGCTGCCGTGTTCCCACAGGCGGAAAAGGTCCGCGTCCGTCCGCGCCCAGACAGTGCCGGGCGGCCGCATGATATGGGTGGTGGTGGTCACCAGCACATGCCAGTTCTTACGGACACAGTGCGCAGCCATGGCGTACATCAGTGTCGTTTTGCCGCCGCCGCCCACAAGTGATACAATGTGGCCTTTTTCCGTCAGAAACGGAAAGTCATTTTCAATCGGCATACAAACGCTTACTCTTTTTTGGCAACAGCCATGGCGATCTGTTCCGGCGTAATGGGCAGCTCATAGAACCGGGTACCAATGGCATTATAGATCGCATCGGAAATGGCCGGCAGCGGCGTATTGATGACGACCTCGCCGATGGACTTTGCGCCAAAGGGACCGTTGGGTTCGTAGCTGCTCTCAAACTCCACCTTGAGTTTTCCCACATCGGTACGGGCAGGGATCTTGTACTGGAACAGCGAGTTTTCCTGCGGATAGCCATTCTTATCGTAGGTAATGTTTTCGGTCAAAGTCATGCCGATGCCCTGCAGCAGCCCGCCCTCGGTCTGCACACGGGTCAGGTTCGGGTTGATGGGAGTGCCGCAGTCCACGCAGGCATCAAACTCCAACAGCTTTACTTCACCGGTCTCGGTATCCACTTCCACCTCAGCAGCACCGACCATGAACGGCGGCGGCGACAAAGGCGAAGTATGCGTTTCGGTGGCTTCCAGCGGTACCATGTGGCCGAACTGGGAAGCATACGCGATCTCCGACAACGTTTTTTTCTGTGCAGGGTCCCTGCTCATAAAAACATCCCTGCCGTCAAATTCCACCTCGTCCTCAGCACATCCCAACAGCTCTGCGCCCAGCCTGCAGATCTGAGTGCGCAGCTTCATGGCACATTTTTCAGTGGCCTTGCCGGTAACATAAGTGGTGCTGGACGCATAGGAGCCAGAGTCATAGGGCGAGGTATCTGTATCAGCTCCAAAGACCGTGATATTGTCCAGCGGGCAGTCCAGAACCTCGGCAGCGATCTGCGCCAGTGTAGTGTCACAGCCGGTGCCCATGTCGGCTGCACCGATCATCAGGGTATAGAAGCCGTCGTCATTCAGTTTCAGGGTCGCACTGCCCACATCCATGCCGGAAATGCCAGAGCCCTGCATTGCCATACCCATGCCGACAGCGCGCACCTTGCCGTTGCCCATATCGCGGGCAGGATACTTGTGCTCCCAGTCGATCATATCCCGCACCTTGACAAGGCAGCGGTCCAGTGCACAGCTGGTATTGACGGCACCATAATAGGCTGGCATCACATCGCCCTCCTGCACGGTGTTTTTCAAACGCAGCTCAAAGGGATCCATGTTCAGCTTGTGAGCCAGCTCATTGACAGCAGATTCTACCGCAAACAGGCCCTGCGTTGCACCATAGCCGCGGTAAGCACCGGCAGACATGTGGTTCGTATACACGACATCACTGATAAAGCGGAAAGCCTCTGCCTTGCCGTACAGTGGGATAGATTTGTGGCCGGAAAGGCCTACCGTTGTGGGGCCGTGCTCGCCGTAGGCACCGGTATTGGAAAGGGTGTACAGGTCGATGCCCTTCACGATACCGTCTCTGGTAGCGCCCAGCCGGACATGCAGTTCCATCTCGTGACGCGGCGAAGAGGCCGTCTGGCTTTCCATACGGCTGAAAATGATCTTGGAGGGCTTTTTGGTCTTCCATGTCACGAAGGCCGGATATACTTCGCTGACTGCTGTCTGCTTTGCTCCAAAGCCGCCGCCAATGCGGGGCTTTGCCACGCGCACCATGCTTTTGGGAATGTGCAGTGCATTTGCAATAATGCGCCGTGCATGGAATACGATCTGGGTGGAGCTGAGCACGTTCAGGCGTCCATAGGTGTCGATCGAGCAGTAGGTGCGGAAGGTCTCCATCATAGCCTGCTGACAGGCCTTGGTGTGGTACACATGATCGATGACCACATCGCACCCTGCCAGAACGGCTTCAATGTCGCCGGAGCCGCATTCATCGTGGGCACAGAGGTTGCGTTTGTTATCGGCTCCCACCGGGCACAGACTGGCCCAGTTGTCCTCCGGATGCACCAGAATGGGGTTATCCTTGGCAGTGTGATAATCCAGCACTGCTTCCAAAACCTCATATTCCACCTTGATGAGCTTGAGGGCCTTGTCCACGCACTTTTCGTCCTTACCGGCCACGATGGCCACCACATCGCCCACAAAGCGCACATGGCGGTCGATGAGCAGGCGGTCATGCGGACTGGCTTCCGGATAGGTCTGGCCTGCCTGCGTGTAGCGCGGCGCATCCTGCGGCACATCCTCCCATGTAAAGATCGCTTCGATCCCGGGCACTTTTTTTGCCACAGCGGTGTTGATGGTTTTGACGATGGCATTCGCGTGCGGAGAGCGCAGCAACTTCACGGTCAGGCAGTCCTGCGGGATCACATCATCCATATAAACGGGCTGGCCGGTGACCAGCTGCATCGCATCCTTTTTACGGAAGGGTTTATTGATGGTACTCATTCTGCGGCCTCCTTCTGCTTTTTCCACGCCAGAAAGTTCATGATGCCGCGCAGCTGGCCCTCATAGCCAGAGCAGCGGCAGAGGTTGCCGGAGAGATATTCCTTGACCTCTTCCTCACTGGGGTACGGATTCTCGCGGAAGAGGGCCAGTGCGTTCATGATAAAGCCCGGGTTGCAGAAGCCGCACTGCTCTGCGCCCTGATCCGCGATAAAACCGCCAAACTCCGCTGCTTCTTCCTGCAGGCCTTCCAGTGTGGTAATGCTGTGGCCGCTGGCACGTGCTGCCAGCACCGAGCAGGACAGCACCGGTTTCTCGTCCAGAAACACCGTGCACAGACCGCAGTTGGAAGTCTCACAGCCGCGCTTGACGCTCTTGCAGCCGTGGGCACGTACAAAATCGATCAGCAGCATATCTGCGGCCACATCCTCTGTGACCTTGACGCCATTCAATGTAAGAGTGATCTGCATTTAATTTTCCTCCTGTGCCGTGCGTGCTTCCAGCTCCACAACAGCACGCTTTGTCAGAACGCCCGCCAGATGGCGGCGGTATTCCGCACTGCCACGCATATTGGAGTCGGTAATGATATCGTTCTTTACTGCATCGGCGCATTTCAGCGCCAGCTCCTGTGCAGGCACACCGTTTTCCGCCGGGAACTCATACAGTACCGCTTTAAGCGGGCGTGCGCCGATCGCAATGCGATAGCACCCATCTGCAAGACGGGCGGCGGCACAGGTGAGCACCGGGATATCGGTCTGGCTGTTGCGCACAGACTGATAGAAAAACTCCGCGTTTTCCTTTTTGACGATCAGCCGCACAAGGATGTCCCGGTCATAGGGACGCTCGGCGTACTCCCGCAGGGACACGATGCCACCCTTGTACAGCTCTACCGAACAATCCATGGCCATAAACAGTGTGAGCACATCGGAAAAGCCGAATCGGCTGTAGATGCTGCCGCCCACAGTGGCCAGATTTCGCAGCTGCACGCCCACAATATGCCGCAGCGCTTCTTTTACTGCGCCGCGGGTATAGGCGGCAAGGCCGGGATGCTCTTCCAGCTGCCGCAGTGTGACCATAGCACCGATGGAAAAACTGTCCTCGGTCTCCTCTATGGCGTCCAGTCCCAGACCGGACAGGTCGATGGCTGTGCCGACATTGATGTTCTCCATTTTGAGCCAGATCATGCCGCCCAGCACACGGTTGGCCTTTTTCTGGTTCAGCTGCCACGCTTCTTCCAGAGTTTCGGCCCGCTTATATTCTCGGATCGTCATCATAGCTGCAGGTTCCTCTCTTTTTTTCTCTGTTCTTTTATTTTAACACAGATTTCGATATAATACTATTGTCAATTCGTTTCAGAAGGAGTGGTATTATATGAAAGAACTTCTTCCGGTGGGCTGTGTCATCATGGCGTCCGGGGTAAGCCGCCGTTTTGGTTCCAACAAGCTGCTGGCAGATTTCTGCGGGGAACCGATGCTTTGCCGCGCATTTGCGGCGACCGATACTCCAAGGCTTTCGGCCCGCATCGTGGTGACACGCTCGGACGAAGTTGCGCAGCTTTGCCGCTCCCGCAATGTTCCGGTGCTGCTGCACGATCTGCCCGGCCGAAACGATACGGTGCGGCTGGGACTTTCCGCGCTGCTGGAACAGGTGCCGGAGCTTTTTGGCTGCATGTTCCTGCCGGGAGACCAGCCGCTTTTGTGCCGCAAGACAGTGGAAGCCATGGCAGGCATCTCCGGGCGGGACCACGGGGCTTGGCTGGAACGACAAAAAGAAACAGAACGGGAGATCTTCCGTCTGGGATTCCGGGTCCGTAACGACCCGTCTCCCCTTACCGGAAGCCCCGTTCTGTTTGAAAAAGGACTTTTTCAGGAACTGCTCACCTTGCCGCAGGGCATGGGCGGCAGCGTTCTGCTTCGGAAATATCCCGCACATGTTCACACCGTTTACATTGCGGATCGGAATGAACTGGCCGACGCCGACACGCCCGAAGCACTGGCGCAATTGGAAGCACTGGCCCGGCAGAAGCTTTGAGCTTTATACTGCCTTGTCATCCTTCGGCAGCAGCACATTCAGCAGGATCGCCACAAACGCAGCCGGGACGATGCCAGATTCGCCGCAGATCAGCTGGAAAGCGTGCGGAGCCTGTGCCAGAATGCCGCTGTTGGCACCCATGCCGTAGCCAACACCCAGAGCCACCGAGACGATGGTAAGCTGACGCGGGGTCATCTTTTCCTTGGTGATGAGCTGGATGCCGCTGACCACGATGGAAGAGAACATCATAACGGCAGCACCGCCCAGAACGGCCTGCGGCATAATGGAGATCAGAGCTCCGAGCTTGGGGATCAGGCCGCACAGGATCAGGAAGATGGCACCGGAGGCCAGAGCCATGCGGTTGACCACCTTGGTCATGGCCACCAGACCCACGTTCTGGCTGAAGGAAGTGTTGGGCAGTACGCCGAACAAAGCCGCAAAGGAGGAGCCCAGACCGTCACAAATCACACCGCCCGACAGCTCTTTATCGGTGGGTTCACGATTCATGCCGCCCTCCATGACACCGGAGATATCACCCACAGTCTCAACAGCGGTAACAACGAACATGATCATCACCGGCATAATGGCGCGCATATCAAACACGATCTTGACCGGCATCAGCTTGGGAATGGCAAACCAGGAGGCCTGTGCCACTTTATTCCAGTTGAGCACCCATGCCTTGGTAAACTCTACACCATCGGCAGTGACACCGGTGGTGGGCAGCACCAGACCCATGACAAAGGCCGCAACGTAACCGGCCAGAATGCCGATCAGGATCGCGGAAGAGCTGAGGAAGCCCGTGGTCCAATGCTTGAAAATCAGAATGACCACCAGAACGAACAGGGCCAGCAGCAGATTTTCCATGGAGCCGAAGTCTTTTGCGCTGTTGCCGCCGCCAAAGGAATTGATACCCACCGAGATCAGCGAAAGACCGATGGAAAGCACAACCGTACCGGTGACGACCGGCGGGAAGAACTTGCGCAGGGGCTTGAGGAAGAAGCCCAACACGCTTTCAAAAATGCCGCCGATGATGGATGCACCCATAATGGCACCATAGGCCAGCACACCGCCGCCCATACTGCCGACAACACTGTTGAACACGCCAATAAAGCCGGAACTGGTACCCATGATGATGGGCACGCCGCCGCCCACGGGGCCGATGGTGAACAGCTGCACCAACGTGACCACACCGGCCACGAACATGGCACTTTGCAGCAGCGTGACCTGCAGATCTGCGAACTCACCACCCGCAATGCCGCAGGCACTGGTGATGATCAGCAGCGGGGTCAGGTTGCCCACAAACATGGCGCAGACATGCTGCAGACCCAGCGGGATCGCCTGTTTCAGGGACATTTTTGCGTCGAACTGATACGCCGACTCTTCGAGCTTGACTTCCTTCAAATGTTCCACTCTCCTCAAATCTTGACAAAAATCATTCTTTTCGACTGCTTTACCAAAAAAGCGGATTTATTATAGCAAAACTGTGAATTCTTGTAAATTAAGTATGACTTTTCCGTGAACGGTTGTTTCCCGCTGAGAAACACAAAAAGCAGGGCGTTTTGTGCGTTTTTTCCGCTTTGGTCGGAAAAATTTCGCGCAGAACTCCTGCTTTTTTGTTCCGTTTTATTTGATTTTTGTGCGATATGGAAATTTTACAGATCCGAAAGTCCGTAATCCTGCAGGCAGCACCGGATCCCCTGCTGCGTGGCAGCAAACCGGATACCGGAACGCTCCAGCTTTGCAGCGTCCATCACAAGGTTCCGCTCCCAGCTTTCTTCGGTGATCTTTACGGTAATGCCCAGTGCTTTGGCAAACCGCCGGGCTGTGCACACCATATCCTCTGCATTTCCGCTGCCAAAATTGTATACGCCGCCGGGCAGGTCCATGGCGAGTTCCAGATTTTCGATCACCTGCCGCACATAGGTCACGCCGCGGAAGTCGTTCCGGGAGAAACGAACAGCCTCCCCCTTCAGCGCGGCACGCAGAAGATTCAGCGGCAGATTGCCCCGGATGGGCAGCCCATAGCCGGGCAGGTCATACATCCAACTGGCACGCAGATGGACCGAGTCCGGGCAGAGCTCCAGCACGCGCTGCTCTGCTTCCAATTTATACCGGCCATAAATGTTTGCCGGATGCAGATCCAACGCTTCTGACAGCGGGCCCTGCTGCTTCGTTCCCGCATAGACCTGATCTGAGCTGAATGCCACCAGCTTTGCCTTCGTCTGCTGCGCGGCCCGTGCCAGCCAGACCGGCAGCTCCACATTGGCACGGTAAGCTTCTGCCGGATGCTGTGCGCAGTAGCCGGTATCGGAAAGCGCAGCGGTGTGCAGGATCACGTCCGGATCCCGCGCCCTCGTCTGCGTAAGGACTTCCGTTTCGGTGGCGGTGCACAGAAAGCCCTTGGGGAAAGCGCAAAGTTCGTATTTTCCCTGCCACTGTTGTAATACACGAGAGCCCACAAAGCCGCCTGCACCCGTGATCAGAACCCTTTTCATCGTCATCTTTCCTTTCGTTTTGAGAATATGAACCCAGCACAAAAAACGCCCGGCGGCACGATGCCTCCGGGCACAGAAGTTTTAAAGGAACAGCTCCAGCACGAACACAACGGCACAACAGATCACCGATACCTGAAACAGGCTTGCACCGAGCCAT
This sequence comes from Faecalibacterium sp. HTF-F, assembly GCF_023347535.1. Taxonomy (NCBI): domain Bacteria; kingdom Bacillati; phylum Bacillota; class Clostridia; order Eubacteriales; family Oscillospiraceae; genus Faecalibacterium; species Faecalibacterium wellingii. The sequence continues at coordinate 1,441,008 of NZ_CP094473.1, read as the reverse complement.
GCAGCCGCAATGCCGGCCACCAGCGCCATGGCACCGGCAGCCGGGCTCTGGGTCGCGTTGACAATGGCTGGGAAGGTCATGACCGCCAGCGTCACATAGGGCACATAATACAGAAACGACTGAATGAAGCGGTTTTTGATGGGCTTGCGGATCAGTGTGAGCGGAAGGATGCGGATGGTGTAGGACACCAGCGCCATCACTGCAATGTAGATGTAATTGTTATGCGTCATGCTCTGCCTCCTGCTCGTCTGGATTTACCGGAAAAAGCACTGCCGCTGTACCGGAGATCAGCACGGTGAGCAGAATGGTACGGGTGCCTTCCGAGAGAGCGGATATTCCCGGCAGGTAATTGCACAGAAAGCTCAGCGCAAAGCTGATGGCCACAAGTGCAGCTACCACCCTGCTCTTACGCGCCGGAGGAATGATGATGGCAAGGAACATGCCGTAAAGGGCAACGCTCAACGCACTGACAGCCCGCAGCGGCAGCAGATTGCCCGCAATGATGCCCAGCGCCGTACCGATGGCCCATGCGGGAGCAGCCAGCAGAATGGCACCGTAAGTATAATATGGGTTCAGGCTGCCAGGCCGTGCAATGGTGATGCCAAAAAGCTCGTCTGTCACATCATAGCCGATGACAAGCCTGTGCCAGAAGGGCGTGCCCGGTGCAAAGCGCTGGGCCAGCGCGCAGCTCATGAGCAGATAGCGTGCGTTTGCAATCAGGGTAATGACTGCTACTTCCAGATAGGTTGCGTTTGCCATGATGATGGCGAACGCAGCATACTCACCGGCCGAAGCGTTATTCAGCAGGCTGACCAGGAAGCCCTGAAATGGGGTGAATCCCGCCCGGCGAGCTGCAATGCCCAGCGAGAAGGAGACTGCAAAATACCCCAGTGCAATGGGCACGCCATCCCGCATACCCTCACAGAAGATCTTTTTGCTGAAAGCCCAAATCGGCCTTTCTGCATTGACAAGCTCCGGGGCAAGGAGCTTACTTTTGGAATTCATCTTTGTTTTTAACTCCTTTCCTATTTCAAACACCGCTTCTTATTATACTCTCCCGCACACAGAGAAGAAAGGACTTTTTCACTTTCTTTTCGGCATAATAAGAGAACGCCGCCTGAAAAGGCAGCGTTCTTCGTCGATTTATGCGCCCGGCACCAGAAAATGCATCGCCTGCGGCAGGGTCTGTGTTCCTGCATCCAGACCGTTTGCGGCCAGCATCTGTGCCGGTGATACATGGAACCGTTTTGCAATGCCGAAAGGCTCTTCTCCGGCCTGCGCGTAGTAAATGCGCAGTGCGATCTCCGGGTCTGGCACGGTCAGCGGCTCACCCAACTCCGCGCCGCCAATGCCCTGATGGGTGCTGCGGCAAAGGATGGCTCCCTCTGCGCGGGCTGTCACTGTGACCTCCAGCGTACCGCCGGTACAGCTGCACTGGATGTTCTCAGTGCTCAGCCAGCACTCCGGGCTGAGCTGTGCACCCTGCGGTGCATCCACCGCAAGCGGAAAGACCAGCTCCAGCGTTTTTTCGTAACTTTCCAGCTCGGCAAGGCTGTTTTCTGCAAAGGCTGTGGCAACAGCACGCACGGTAAAAGCCCAGCCGTCCCGATAAGGAACCACCTGTGCCGGTCCGTAGGCCACAAAGCAGGCCCGGAGCTGTGCACCGGCATCCGGCAGAGATCCGGCAGCGGTGGCGGAAGCCGTCTCGTTCAGCATGCAGGCAAGATCCTCCACCGCCAGCTCCTGCGGCGTGACGGTAGTCTCAAACCGGGTGGAAAACGCATCCGATACGTACTGCAGCTGGCAAGACCGCCATGCGTGCAGATGCATCATCACACTGGCTGTCAGCTGACCACCGGCTCCCTGTTCCCCTTCCGTCAGCGCAAAACCAACCGGTTCCAAAACACACAGGCACTTGCAGTCCTCGGCCACGCCGTCCAGATCTACCACCTGATTGAATGGCAGGGATGCCGCCTGACTTTGCAGGCTGCTATCGCCTTCCGCGCGCCAGGCGCATTGGACACGTACCTCGCCCTTGACAACAGCCTTGCCCGCCAGAAGCTTTATCTCCCGTACAGATGCCGTGCCGGTAATATCCAGAATGGCGGCAGGAGGCTTTGCGAACACCATTTCTCCCTCTACTGTGACCAGTTTTTCCAGCACCGCCGCACTGCGCACCCCGGTCAGGGTTTGCAGCTTCTGCTCAATGCCGCCGTCCGCCAGCGCAGTGATCAACTCTGCCTTGTCCTGTGCATGAAGCGTGGCCACCAGACCATAGGCTCCGCGCACCTCGATGCGGTGCGGGTTCACGGCCCGGCAGTTGAGATATTCGGTCTGGCCTTCCACCATGGCCGTCCAGCTGGTGAAGGAGAATTCCGGCACTTCCAACTGTTTTGTAAAGGGCAGTTTCTGTTCGGTCTGGCATAGGCCTGCGCCATCTTCGCCCTGATAAAACACGGTGCAGCGCAGATAGCCTTCCAGCGTCAGCCGCCCGGGCTGCAGCTGTTTTTGCAGCACCACCGGTTTTGCAAAGCATTTGACCAGCTTGAATACCGGCGGCAGATAGTCCGAGATCAGAATCTCGGTTTCCAGCGGGAGTTCTGCCTTCACGGTGCAGCTTGCGCCCGCCTGCGGCAGGGTGTCCCGAAAGATCTTCAGTTCCATGCAGTGTGCTCCTTTCCCTGTCCGTTTCTACTGGAAAGGTATGCGGCTGCCGGGCTGGATATGCCCGTAAAAAAGGCACCGTGCCAGACGCACGATGCCTTGGGAAAGGTTATTGGGGTTCACGGATGACCGAGACCTCTTCCACATGATAGCGCTTCATCCATGCTGCTGCAGCCGGTGTGATCTGTTCGCCGCTCACCACGATGGGAATGGCCGGCGGGCAGGAGACCGTAGGCATGGCACAGATGCGGCCGACTGCCTGCTCTGCGGGCAGCTGTTCCTGCGGTGCGAAAACGGCCTGCCGGATGGTACAGCGGCGGTGCAGGCCGCGCTCCAGCTCCGCAAATTCACCGGCAGTTTCTTCCGGGAGCGTCACCGGGCCAGCAAGTTCTTCCGCAATGCGGAGAACGGCTGCGGTAAGCCGCTCGAAGTCCTGCGGCGGATTATCCGGTGTGAACATCAGCACCAGATAACGCGGGTCGGCGTATTCGCACTCGATCTTTGCGGCGCGCAGCTTTTCAGCAAGCTCTGTTCCGGAAAGACCCAAAACCGCAGCATCCAGCGTGACCTTGAGTGGTTCGCTTTCCAGTGCCAGCGGCCCCGGGCAGTGTTTTGCAGCAGCAGCTTCGTTCAGCTCCCGGCGCAGGCGTGTCAGATGACCGCAGCACTGCAAAAGCCGCAGCGGATAACCCTCCGACAGGATCTGGTTACATTTGTCCAGCGACTGCAGGATCAGATAGGACGGGCTGGTGGAGCCAAACAGTGCCAACGCATTGCGCACAGCAGCCTCATCCTGAACAGGAGCGTTTTTGCCCAGATGCAGGTATGCGCCCCCGGTGACAACAGGCAGCGTTTTGTGACCGGAATCGCAGCACATGGCTGCGCCCAGTGCAATGGGATGCTGACCGCCCTGCGGCAGAAAACGCAGGTAAGCACCGTGGGCATTATCCACCAGAAGCGGAACGCCAAAATCCTTGCACACTTCGGCCAGCTCTGCAATATCCTGCACACCGCCGAGATAATCCGGACTGGTGATGTAGACGCCAAAGGGGCTTTTGCCCTGCTGTGCCAAACCCTGCAGAGCACCTGTCAGCTTTGCAGCCGACACCGGGCAGCTGCAAAGCGCACCGGCATCCTGCGGCGCAGGCCAGAGCCACTGGATATCAAAATCCAGCAGTGCTGCCGCATACAACAGCGCTTTGTGAGCGTTGCGCGCTGCCAGCAGGACCGGGCGCTGTCCGGCTGCGGGCGCAGCCTGCAGTGCAAGGCACAGCATTGCACGGATGCACTGGGACGAACCCTCTGTGCTGTAATAGGTATGCACCGTGCCGAACAGCCGGGTAGCGTTGGCTTCGCTCTGGGCAATGATGCCGTCAGCCCCATACAGTTCATCCGCACCCTTTATTTCGGTAATGTCCCACAACTCAAAGCCCAAAAGGCTCTGGCCCTTGTGGCCGGGCATATGCAGCCGGGAGGTGCCGGACTGGGCGTACCGGCGCACAAAATCCACAATGGGCGTGGTCATACTCATTCGCAGGCTTCGCCGTCTGCGCAGGCGCTGCAGGTGGAGCCCAGCTCAATGGGAACTTCGATGCCCTTGGCGGCAAGTTCCTGATTCTCAGCCACCTTGATCATGATGGCGCACTCCATGCGCTTTTTGAACAGCTCACAGCCGTACTCGTACACGCCGGTGATATTGCCGGTGGCATGGTAGGAGTTGGCTGCACAGCCGCCGGAGCAGTACAGCTTTGCCCAGCAGTCCTGACACTCCTTGCGGGCATAGGCGTTGCAGTGCTTGAACTCATCCCGCACAGCGGTGTTGGTAACGCCCTTCCAGATGTCACCCATCAGATACTTGGGGTCACCCACGAACTGGTGGCAGGGATACAAATCGCCCCAGGGAGTAACGGCCATATACTCGGTACCGGAACCGCAGCCGGAGATGCGCTTGTAGATGCAGGGACCGCCGGTCAGGTCGATCATGTAGTGGTAGAAGGTAAAGCCGCGGCCCTCGCGGTCACGCTTGATCATTTCCTTGGCAAGGATCTCGTACTGTTCCTTCAGAATGGGCAGATCCTCCTCGGTCAGAGCGCTGGGCTCACCGGGCTTGGACACCACAGGCTCCATGCTCAGCTCGGTAAAGCCGAGGTCTGCCATGTGGAAGATATCGTTGGTAAAGTCGGTGTTGTAGTGGGTGTAAGTGCCGCGCATATAGTAGCCCTTATCCCCACGCTTTTTCACGAATTCCTGGAACTTGGGCACGATGGTATCGTAGCTGCCATGGCCTGCATAGTCCTTGCGGAAGCGGTCGTTGACCTCTTTGCGGCCATCCAGACTCAGCACCACATTGTGGCACTCCTTGTTGCAGAAATCGATCACATCGTCATCGATCAGCATACCGTTGGTGGTCATGGTAAAGCGGAAGTTCTTGTTGTGGATCTTCTCCTGCTCACGGCAGTAAGCCACCAGCTTTTTGACCATATCAAAGTTCATCAGCGGTTCGCCGCCAAAAAAGTCCACTTCAAGGTTGCGGCGGGTGCCGGAGTTTTCGATCAGGAAGTCCATGGCACGCTTGCCCACTTCAAAGCTCATCAGCGCACGGTCGCCACAGTAGCGGCCCTGAGATGCAAAGCAGTAGGAGCAGTTCAGGTTGCAGGTATGTGCAACATGCAGGCACAGGGCCTTGACCACGGTATTGCGGTTTTTAAAGTCGAAAGCCATGTTCTCATAGGTATCCGGCGTCCACAGCTTGCCAGCCTCCTTCAGAGAAGTAACATCATCGATGCACTGGCGCAGATCTTCCTCGGTCACATCCTCGCGGTCGCCATACTTTGCCAGCATGGCAGAGACGATCTCATCGGCAGAATGCTCCGGGTACATGGCAATGATATCATATGCCACATCGTCCACCACATGCACCGAGCCGCTGCAGGTATCCAGCACGATGTTATAGCCATTCAATTGATACTGATGTACCATTTTACTCTCCATTCCAATTACACAAAAAAATGCCGCCCGGCAAAGGCGGCATGGGGTTTGCAAAAATTACTTGTTGCTGTTCTCGCACTGCTGGTTAGCCACGCCGCAGGAGGTCTTGCAAGCGGACTGGCAGGAAGTCTGGCACTCGCCGCAGCCGCCGGTCTTAACGCTCTTGGTCAGGTCACGAGTAGCAATGGTCTTAATACGTTCCATAATAGAAAACCTCTCTAGCTCTCAAAATTTCATCGCGCCGGGCAAAGCCCGGTACGCATTTATCTTTGCCTATGATAACACGCAAGGAGCTTTCTGTCAAGATTTTTATGCCGCTAACCTGTTTAAAGCTGCCCGGCAGGCTGATATTTCGTCAGGACAGTATGCAGGCCAAGCTCCCGCGCCCTGGCCAGTAAGTACCGGTAGCGGCACAATAGTGCCTGTCTCTCATAGATGCGCTGTTCGATCAGATCGGTGTCCACCTCCAGATCAAACATCATTTCGTTGCGTTTCAGACAAAACAGGCATTCCTTGAGCTCTTCTTCCAGTTCCGGGTGGTAGCGCTCGTGCTCGGTGTCCCGCGGGATACGGCTCGAAAGCAGGGTCTGCGTAGTTTGATTGTGGGTTCGTTCCAGCATAAGCCATCCTCCTCTTTGTGCATCTGAAAATCTGTACATTTCATTCTATGATGAGCGGCGTGCGGAATATGCCGGTTTATGGGTGGATGCAAAAAAACGTCCTGCCGGGTGTGCCGGGCATTGAAAAACTTCTGCGGTTTTGCGTGCATTTTGAAAAAGTCTGAATTTATTTGAAAAATATGCTTGACAAAGCCTGCTTTTGTGCGTATAATAGCACACGTTGAGCGGCTCACGAGCCAAACAACACCAAAGATTTTGGGGATTTGCATAGTGGTAGTGCGGTAGACTCTGACTCTACTTGTGGGAGTTCGATTCTCTCATCCCCAACCAGAAGTCATCCGGTTTATATCGGATGGCTTTTTTCGTTCTATTTCGTTATACAAAAACAGCGCACCGCCCTGCCGGACGGTGCGCCTTTTTATGCGGTTTTACAGGATATTGATGCGGCCTGCGCCGTAAGGATCTTCGTAATTCAGCAGGTAGCCCTGGTAATCTGCCAGCGGGCTGTTGGCTGTCGCCAGATGCGGCAGACCCTCAGCGTCTACGCCGCCAAAGGTCATTGCATAGGTGGACATCACAAGGTAATCCTCAGACACATAGTCCTTGATCAGCTCTGCGCCATCGAACATGGCAAAGCCGTCGCCCAGATTGCGCAGCGTGTAGTTCATGCCAGCCAGTGCATAGGTCTTGTTCGGGTCCAGCGGCAGATAAGAACCGGAAGCCTTGTCATAGATCTTCACGTTCTGCACGCGCGGAGTTCCGGTAGCGCTGCCGATCCAGACATTCTTTTCGTCGGTCTGCACCGTGTTGGGGATATCGGCGTGAATCTCGTAGGTAGCACCGGCCACCTGCAGGAAGCCGCCGTTCTCCTTGCCGCCCTCGCCTGCAAAGCGGGCTGCAAATTCCAGTGCATCCTGGATCTGCTTGCCGGTAACAGACATCAGACAGGCCACATTGCCGAACGGACTGACCTGCTTGCAGGTCTTGAAGGTCCAATAGCCTGCCTTCACATCTGCACGGATGCCGCCGCCGTTCATGATGGCGATATCGCAGTGCAGCTGCTCTACCTCGTTGAAGTAGGTGTAGATGCCATCGGCCACAAAGTCGCCCAGATTGGTCTCGGCTGTGCGGATGCGGCGATTGCCGGTCTCCGGATCGGTGACATAGAAGTTGATCTCGGAAGCAGCGATCTTCTCGCCCAGCATATCATCCACAGAAGCGACCCACGCAGTCTGGATGCCTTCCACCACACTGTCGGAGCCTTCGTAAGAGGAGATCAGACGGGTAGCAATGGAACCATCGGTCTTGATGGTCATTTCGCCCACATTGGCAAAATAGGAACCGGTCTGGGTCAGAGCAACTGCCTTGCCGGACAGATCCTTCACCCACTCACATTCCATCTTGGTGTGAGAGTGGCCGTCGATGAATGCATCAAGGCCGGAGGTGTGCTGAATGACTTCCCTGCTGGTCCAGGGCGAAGAGGACGGGTCAACACCCAGATGGCCCAGACCGATCACGTAATCTGCCAGCAGCTTTGCCTTATCGATGGATTTCTGCACAGCCTTATACAGCTTCTGACCATCATCGCCGCCCAGAATATCATAGATGTAGCGCTTCTGGCTCTTGTCCATAAAGTAAGCCGGAGTGGACTTGGTGAAGGTCTCGGGCGTGGTGATGCCCACAAATGCGATCACGCGGCCACCGATGGTAAAGTACTTGACATCCGGCAGAACGCGATTGCCCAGCGGCAGATTGACCCAGTTGCTGGAGAGGTACGGGAAATCTGCCTCAGCCATCGCCTCTTTTGCACGGGCCATGCCGTAGTCGAATTCATGGTTGCCGGGCGTAGCAACATCATAGCCTGCGGCATTCATCAGCTGGATGATAGAGGCACCTTCGTCCATGGAACCATAAGCAGTGCCCTGAATATGGTCGCCTGCGTCCACCAGCAGAACGTCCTTGCCTGCATCCTGATAGCTCTTTTTCAGGGCGGCAATAGCGGCATAGGTCAGTTCCGGAGACTTTTTGTCGATGTAGGTGTGGACATCGTTGGTGTAAAGAATGGTGATGTCCTTCACGCTGCCCGGGAAGCAGGCAGATGCAGCGGGAGCACCAAGGCTCACGGCAGCAACGGCTGTGGTGACGCCTGCGGCCTTCATAAAGCTGCGGCGGGAGATAAGTTGCTTCATGGAAAACGACCTCCTCTTAGAACTTTCTTGTTTTCATCGGGCGTACAGATCCAGCCCGACACTTGTTGCATTAAGCATAACATATATGCCGCCCAAGAGCAAGCCAAAATGGCACAATTTATTCAAATTTGATATTTGCAAGTCATACTTTTTGTGCAAAAAGTCTCATTTTTTAACAAAAACCAAGCCCGCACTTGCAGTCAGTCGCTGACTTACAAATGCGGGCCTGATTTTAGGGGGATCCAAAAACGAAACGGAGAACCGAATCAGATGGCATTGTATTCCTTGAGGAATTTTTCAAGGTCAGTACCCTCGATTTTTTTCAGAGCTTCCTTCATGGCAAGGCGCGGGATCAGCGGCAGATCCATGTCGGTGATCTTCTTGCCGTCGCGCAGCTTGACCGTTGCATCGATCAGAGCGCGCACGTCGTAGGTGCTGCCCCAGACCTCGGGCACGCCGCGGTCGATGTTCAGCAGGGTGTACACGGCCTCCATACCGGTGCGCATGGAGTATTCGGTGGTGAAGATGGTGTCGCGGGCGGTTTCGGCAAACTGGCCGAGGAAGGCAAAGTTCACAGCGCCCTCGGGCACGATATCGGGGCGGTCGCCCATGGCACGGGGCATAAAGAAGGCGTCGATATAGGGCATCATCACAGGCACGGTGTTTGCGCTGTGCTCTGCCAGCTCCTCGATCTGAGCCTCGGGCACGCCGATGTGGTACAGCCACTCCATGCACAGTTCCTTGCCGGTGCAGTCACGCATAGCTTTCTTGACATAGTTGCCGGGCTTGTCGCTGAACAGACCGTAGACCCAGACACACAGCTGGTTCTTAGGCTGGTCGCGGAACTGCTGCTGGCGGTTCAGTGTCCAGCTGAGCAGCCAGTTGGAGTCCTTAACGGTGACGATGCCGCCGGTGACGGTGTGGCCGCTGAACGGGTCACGCTTGCAGATCTTCTGGATATACTGCGGGATCTTGTCGTCCAGAGTTGTAATGGTAGCGCTCTCCCAGTTGGAATGTTCCGGGTCGGAGCAGAACTTCTCGGGATGGCCGAAAGCGGGATCCTGTGCAGCAATCTTTTTCCACAGATCCCAGCCGTTGCCCGGCTTGATGGTGGGGTCAAAGCCTGCAGCCTTGTCCTGCGCACCCACGGTGCAGCTCTCCACACAGCCGCCGTTGGTGATGAACAGCAGATCGTTCTCGGTCAGGTCGATGGTGCTGGTCTCCCCCGCATGCTCCACGACCACGCTGCTTGCCTGCTTGCGCTTGCCATTGATATCAAATTTCACGTCCACGACCTTGGTCTCATAGTGGAACTGCACGCCGTGATCCTTCAGGTAAGTGACCATGGGCAGGATGATGGACTCGTACTGGTTGTAGCGGGTAAAACGCAGGGCGGTGAAATCCGGCAGGCCGCCGATATGGTGGATATAGCGCTTGAGATAGAGCTTCATTTCCAGAGCACTGTGCCAGTTTTCAAAGGCAAACATGGTGCGCCAGTACAGCCAGAAGTTGGAGTTCAGCACTTCATCGTCAAAGAAGTCGGTGATCTTCTTATCCTGCAGCTGCTCGTCAGGGGTAAAGAACAGCTTCATGATCTCCATGGCACCCTTATCGGACAGGCCGAACTTACCATCGGTGTGGGCGTCCTGACCGCGGTCCACGGTAGCGCGGCAGAGAGAGTAGTTGGGGTCTTCCTTGTTCAGCCAGTAATATTCATCCAGCACGCTGGCTCCCTCGGTCTCCAGAGACGGGATGGAGCGCAGCATATCCCACATTACCTCAAAATGGTTGTCCATCTCGCGGCCACCGCGCATCACATAACCGATGTCGTACTTATAGCCATCACAGGCACCGCCGGGGATGGGGTCTTTCTCGAACACATGCACATGCTCACCCTTCATCTGACCGTCACGGACCAGATAGCAGGCAGCCGTCAGTGCTGCCAGACCGGAACCGATGATATAAGCGGATTTATGATCGACACCCTCCGGCTTTTTAGGGGTTGCAAAAGCTTCATAGTTGCCACTGGAATAGTACATAGAAAAGCCTCCCTGCTTTTTATTGCGTTTTTCGGCATCCTTGCGCCGTCCTTATGGCAACAGTATACCCTGCGCAGACGCAGCAAACAACAAACAAATTTTCATCCGTGTATAAACTTTATACAATCATCCTGTTTTGCTGGAAATACGTCTAAAATGTGACAAAAAAAGAAGGAGGAAGAACCGGACTGGTCCTTTCTCCTTCGGGAAAAACAGCTTATTTTACGTTTGCCGGAGCAACTTCAAAATCGATCTTGCCCAGATTGACGTCTGCGCGCACGATGGTGATCATCATGGTGTCGCCAAGGCTCCAGTTTTTGCCGGAGACCGGGTCGGACAGGCGGATGCCCTCGGTGAGCATGGTGCCGGAAGGGGTCAGGCTGGAAGCGGGCACAAAGCCCTCCACGCCGTTTTCCAGTTCGATGAACAGACCGCGCTGGGTCACGCCGGAAATGCGGCCTTCGTAGCACTCGCCCAGATGGCGGCGGGCGTATTCGGCCTTATAGCAATCCTCTGCCTTGCGCTCGATCTGCATGGCGATGACCTCGCGTTCGCTGGACTGCTTGCTTGCTTTTTCGGCAAAGTCACTGTAGCGCAGCACCATGGTCTCCTTATCGATGCCCTTGAGCTGAGCCGTCATGATGCGATGGATGGCCAGATCCGGATAGCGGCGGATGGGGCTGGTAAAGTGTGCGTAGTCCTGCAGGACCAGACCGTAGTGGCCTTTGGGCTTTTCCTCATATACAGCCTTGGACATGCAGCGCAGCATCCCGGTATTAATGATCTGCTCATACGGGCCGCCGCGCACACCTTCCAGGATCGCGCTCAGTTCCTTGGGGGTGGGCACATCCTTGGCAAAGTGGTCGTTGATGCCGCAGGCCTGCAGCAGGGTGTGCAGGCGTTCCAGTTTTTCGGCATTGGGCTCCTCATGCACACGGTACACAAAGGGGATCTGCTTCACGCGGGCAAAGTGGGCGGCGCACTGGTTGGCCAGCAGCATGAACTCCTCGATCATGGCTTCGCTCTCGCCGGAAGTGCGCTTCTTCACGTCGATGCAGTGGCCATCCTCGTCCAGGATCAGCTTTACCTCGCCGCTCTCAATGTCCATGCAGCCGCGCTCCTTGCGCAGGCGGGCACGGTGGCCATACAGCTCCTTCATAGCAGGCAGCTGGCTGAGCACCTCGTGGTACTTGCCCTTCAGCTCGTCGTCTGCGCTGCCGGCAAGCAGAGCATTGATCTCGGAGTAAACACCCTTGACGCGGCTGCGGATGACCGTTTTCGCAAAGCGATAGTCGGTCAGGTTGCCATCCTTGTCCAGACGCATCAGGCAGGAGAACGCCAGACGCAGCGCACCCTCGTTCAGGCTGCAGATGCCGTTGGAGAGCTGCTTGGGCAGCATGGGAACGACCTGATCGGCATAGTAGACGCTGGTAGCACGGTTGAATGCCTCGTTATCCAGCTCGGTGCCGGGCTTGACATAGTTGGAAACATCCGCGATGTGGACACCCAGCTCAAAGCCGCCTTCCGGGGTCTTGGTCAGGCTGATAGCATCATCGATATCCTTGGTCTCGGCACTGTCAATGGTGAAGATGGGCAGTGCACGCAGATCCATGCGGCCCTCGGTGTCCTTTTCAGAGACCTCGGCATTCTCCAGCTTCTTGGCTTCATCGCGGACTTTATCCGGGAAGCGGCTGCGGATATCCTGCGCATAGAGCAGGGCCTTGGCGCAGCGCTTGGCTTCATCCGAATTGCCGAACCGCATGGCAACGCCCACACGGTGATCTTCCTGACGGTTGCCGCGCTGCAGGATCTCCACGGCCACCTTGTCGCCGTCCTTTGCGCCGCCCTCGCAGTCACGCATCAGCTGCATGGAGATGGCCGGGCAGTCATCCGGTACGAATTTCAAGCGGCCCTCGATACGGCGGGCAGTGCCCACCAGAGAATTTTTCTCTTCCAGAATGGCAAGGATCTCGCCTTCATCGCTGCCCTCCACACGGGGATGCTCAAACTTTTCCACAAGCACCATGTCACCGGGCATTGCACCGCGGGTAAAGCGGCCCGGGATAAAGATATCGCTGGTGCCGTCCTCCAGCATTACAAAGGCAAAATTTTTGCCCAGTTTGACCACCTTGCACAGCAGAGCCTTGTCTGCACGGCCAGAACGCACCGTAAAGAACACGCCCTGACGCTGGCAGATGACTGCCTCGTGCACCAGCTGGTCCACAGCCTCCATCACCTTGCGGTCCGCACTGCGGTCCCCGCCGAACTTTGCCTTAAGGTCTTTAACTGTGCACGGCTGATTCTGGATCGCGTGCTCAATTTTATCGCGCATTGCCATAATAATCTTTCTCCTTGCTCTTCCATGGCCGCAGCCTCCAACGTGCCGCAGCGCTGCCGGTTGTGGGCCAACTGCCCCACCCTGCCCGGCGGTCAGACTTCCGCCGACATCCTATCATAATACAGAAAAACAGCCCCGTCCTTTACACGGGGCTGCACGAACCTTTTCAGCCTGCCAGACGGCCTGCAAACAGACATGCCAGAATAGCGACCACAAAGAAAACGACACCTGCAATGCGGGTCACCTTGGCCAGCATCTGGTCAGCCGGGGTCAGGCGGGCATTGTTTGCACCGCCCACGCTGCCATTGATCGCACCGGAAAGGCCCTGACCATGCGTGTGCTGCATCAGAGTGAGAAGGACGATGACGAGCGAAGCGACCAGCAGGATCACACCGCCAACAATTTCGATAACAGACATGGATTGAAACGCTCCTTTATTATAATTCAATGAAAACCACGCAAAAATACAAATATATAGTAGCATAACAAGCGTGAAAAAGCAAGCAAAAACCGCGCATTTTACGCCAGAGTACGAAGCATGGCGCACAGCCGGGCAAAGATGGCTGCACTGGAATAGGCCGTTTCGGTCTGCCCGTCCTGCAGCACGATCACCGTCCAGCGGGGCTTTTCTGCCGGGTAAAAGCCTGCAAACCACAGATTCTTGCGTTCTGTTCCGCCTGCATCAAACTGTCCGGTCTGAGCCGTGCCGGTCTTGCCGCCCGCACCGTCTTCCAGCTCTGCAGCATCCTGTGCAGTGCCCTCTTCCACCACCTGACAAAGCATTTCACGCAGAAGCGCTGCATTTTCCGCACTCATCACCCGCCTCGACTGTGGATGCGCAAGCGTTTCCAGCGGTGTACCGTCGGTTTCGTCAACCGTGCATTCCAGAAAAAACGGTGTGTGGTACACCCCGCCGGAGGCGATGGCATTCATCATGGCGGCGATCTGCACCGGTGATGCCAGCAGGCTGCCCTGCCCAAAGCTGAAATTGGCAAGCTGACCGCTCTGGGCAAGTTCGGCTGCGCCCGGCAGGTTCCCGGATGCAGCATGCAGATTTCCTGCCAAGCTTATCTCCTGCCCAAATCCAAAACGCTGCGCCGCTTGCAGTAAATTCTCCGCACCCAGCTGCTGCCCCAGCCGTACAAAATAGCCATTACAGCTTTTTTCCAGTGCTTCTTCTAGTCCGATCTGCCCATGCGGCACACCGCCTGCGCAGCGGAAGGTCTGTCCATCTATCACTGCGGCACCCGTACACTCATATTCCGGAAAAGCGCCCTGTTCCAGTGCCGCCGCTGCCAGCACCGGCTTGAACACCGAGCCGACGGTATAGCATTCCAACACGCGATTCAGGAATGGGCTGTCAGGTGCGTCCAGACTGGCGGCAAGGTTATCCGGGTCATAGCCCGGCATGCTGACGCTGGCCCGCACGGCGGCAGAAGCTGTATCCAGAACCAAAATGCACCCGCTGGTCATAGTCTCCACTGCTACCGCTTCCGCTGCGCGCTGCATTTGACGCGAAATGGTCAGCTGCACCCCCACAGCCTTGCTGTCCTGCCGGAGATACTGCGGTGTTTCTCCGGCTTGCAGCTGTCCCTGAGCGGTGACAGCGCACAGCAGGACGTCATGTTCCCCCGTCCCGGTCAGCAGCTTGTCCAGTGCTTTTTCCAGTCCGGCAGCTCCATGGCCTTCGCCATCCAGATATCCGATCAGCTGCTGGCACAGCGGTGCTGACGCATACCGCCGGGCAAACGGATAGCACGACACTCCCTGCCAGTAAAGATCACGCTCCACCCTTAGCAGAAATGGCATGGAACGATTCCGATTCCGGTACAAAAGTGCCTGCCCGTCCTCATCGGTATAGGCATACAGGCGGGAATAGCTGTTTTCACCCGGAAAGCAGAGGGCCAGATATTGCGTTTCCAGCCCGGTGAGCAGTGCACCGGTATGATCGTAAAAATTTCCACGCCGTGCAGGCAGCGCAAGCCGAACCGCGCTTTGCGCTTTGGCGCGGGCTGCATAAGTCTGGTTCTGTGCCAGAAAATACAGGCGGCACAAAATCACTGCAAAGCTGAACAGAATGGCCGCATACAGCGCCAGAACCCTCTTGCCGGACATAAAATTCCGCCTCCTCTTTTTATAAGGGTGGGCGGAACAGCAGCTGAATATGCGATCATACCATCTTGGGCCGTCTCCGTTTCTGACGCAGAGATGCTGTTTTATGCTAACTGCGAATGTAATCCGAAGCAATTTTTAACTAAAAAAGGAGGCGGACCCTCCAAAGAAGATCCGTCTCCTTCATGCTGTTTATTCGCGCAAGACGCTTTTGAGGCTTAGTACATGCCGCCCTTCCAAACCACACTTTTGGAGCCGAATCACGAATATCGGGAAACGTAGACTTTTGTAGAATTATCAAGGCCATAAACCGATTTTTCCGGATTCTCCGTTTTTGCACGATCCACGCTTTTCTACGCAAATCTACGCCACTTACCAGGTGATTGGCGTAAGTTTTGGCGTAAGTTTCGGCGTAAGCAATTCCGCTTCATACGTCGAAAATCACAGGTTGCCGGCGATCTGTTCAAAGGCCCTTTCAACCGATTCAAAGCTGCTGTGCGTGTAGACATCCAACGTCACACTGGCATTAGAGTGTCCCATCAGGTATTGCAGGCTTTTTACATCCAGCCCGGCCTGCTGAACATTGGTGCAGAAGGTGTGTCGCAGCACATGAGGTGTAATGCGCGGAACAGGTTTTCCGTACGCCTTCTCAAACTTTCCCTGCACACCACGCATATAGTTTTCCAAGTGCATTGCCACCTTCGGCATTCCGGACTTGTCCAGAAAGAGAAATCCGCTGCAACCATCCACTAGTGCTTCCACCTTCGTAGATGCTCTGGCTTTTACCACACGCAACAGCGCTGCTCGAACAGTATCCGTCATGGGAACATTGCGGATGCCGCTTTTGGTTTTCGGCGGCGTGACGAAGTAGGGCTTTTCAGCCGTCCGGCAAAGCTGCCGCCGCACATGGATGCAGTGCCGTTCAAAGTCGATATCTGCTCGTGTCAGGCCGTACAACTCGCTCACGCGCAAGCCGGTTCCCATAAGAATGACGATATCATCATAATAGTTGCCGCCATAGTCCTGAACGAATTGCAGATATTTCTCCTGCTGCTCTCTGGTCAGTGCATCACGCACATAAGCGTCCTTCGGCACAACATCGGACAGTTTGAACTTGAATGGATTCTTGCGGATAATGTCATCCTCTACCGCCATCTCGAATGCCGGTCTGACAACGCTTTGCAGGATTCCTATGGTGTTTTGCTTGAAACCGCTGTCATGCAGAAACACGAACCAGCCTTTCGCATCGGACAATTTTACCGTTTTGATGGCTTTTTGCCCGAAAGGGTCAGCATGAATCCGCTTGACCGCTGTGTTGTACGACCGAAGTGAATTGGGTTTCAACCCACGTTTCAGGTTCATATAGCGGTCAACCAGATCAGCCACCGTCATCTCTCCGGCGACGTAGTCGATGCCGTCTGCCAGATCGCGCCACAGTTCTTCCTCTTTTTTCCGCAGCTCTGTCAGGGATTTAGCGTAAATACAACGCCGTTTCTTGTGGATATCGGTATAACGATAGTCGTAGGTGCCGTTTGCTCTTTGGCTTTCGCCATCCTTCAAAACACGACCCTTGCTATCTTTGCGCTTTTCAGACATTTAGAAACTCCTTTCTGTGAAAAGCGCATCTATAAGGTCAGTGTCAGTATAACACATCAACCATGCGATTTCCACCCGCAGCGAACGAGAAAAGGACGGTTTCACATTTGCAGCCTTTGGCAACCTCTCAAATAGAATATGCTTGCTCGACAAAGCAATCGAACAGGCGACGTTTAATCAGACGCTTGTTTCCCACCCAATGGACGAATTTGCATTTATCTTCATTCGTAATTTCACGCAGTTTGTTAATGCCAATGCCGGAGTAAGCCGCAGCTTCTTCCAGCGTCAAATTGCTCTTTTCCCAAATAGGGACGTCTTTCATAGGCAGACCTCCAATTCCTTGTAACCGAACGCCTGTAACCTGGCAGGAAAACTCACTTTTTCTGCACACAGGGCATTCGGTGGACTTTATACTTTTTCTTATCTTTTTAAGGTTACATGGTTACAGAAAGCGGAAAACGCAGCAATCATGCGGATTTTTCGGTGTAACTGCAGCGTAACCGAATTTGTAACCAGACGTGTAACCGGTGTCCATCAGAAGGGAAAGCCCATCTGCTGGGCTTCCGCATCCATTATTTCAGAGAAATTTTCAGCCCCGGTTTCGGGGCTGGTTACGCGCTCCCAGCCTTTCTGAACGCCGTACTTCAGGTAACGCTTGGCGGTCTTGTGCGCCTGCCAGCCTTGGATATCGCCGCGCGAAATTCCCGTATTCATGATCTCGCAGATAGCACGAGTCTCCCATTCTGCCGGAATGTTGGTGTTGCCCAGTGCTTCCGCGTAAAGCTGCTTGGAACACACCCGGTCACCCGTGTAGTCCTCCAGAAAGGCGTAGATCATGCCAGCCTGCGCATCCTCCTGCATGAAGTCCTGTTGGTGGGCTTGCAGCGTTTCCTGCATAGCGGGGCTGAACGCCAGCTTGTAGTTGCCTCTGTTGTAGATGGTCATAGCTTCTGCCCAGAGCTGGTCGATATAGGTGCGGGAATCTTCCTCGTTGTCCAGAATGTGCACCTCGGCCAGTTCCGCATCCACTGGGACAGGGATAAAGCGGCGGTTGCCCGTGCGGTCACGGGGCAAAAAATCTTGCCGATTGGTCGTGCCAGCAAAGACGCACTGGCGCAGACGGTCGGCAGGATGGGTCTCGTAGGGGACTTTATAGGTTTCCTTCTGCTTGCTGAGAAAGCTCTTGATCTCCTCGATGCTCTTGGCGTTGGCGGTGGCAATCATCTCCGACATTTCGATGATCCAGTGTCCTTGCAGTTTGCGGTACACGTTGTCGTCGTCCAGTCGCCGCAGGTCGTCCGAGAACCACTCGTCCTTAACGGCCAGCAGTCGAAAAAAGGTGGACTTCCCCGGTCTCGCCTGTCGGCTCGGTCGGTGCTTCAAAATGCTTGCAGCATTTTGAGGTCGCCACTGGCGACCCGCACCCTTGCCCACCCACCAGACAGAGCATAGTTTCAAACTTGCATCCCGGTTGGAATACTCGCTTGATGGCTCCCAGCAAGAAGATCTTCATGGCTTCGCAAGTGTACTCGTCCTCCGCAGCACCGAGAAAATGGTGCAAGACGTGGGCTATCCGTTCCGTGCCGTCCCATTGCAGGCCGTTCAGGTAATCTCGGATGGGATGGTAGCGGTTCTCGTTTGCAACAATACGGATAGCAGATTCGATTTTCTTTTCGCTGGAGATGCCGTACTTCTCCATTCGCCGCAGGATATACTTCATATCGGTGTCGTTCAGCGTCTTGCCAGATCTCGGCCAGCCCACGGGCTTTACAATGTCAATGCGCTCGCTCAACAGGTTCAGCCGGATGGCATCGGCAAGCACATGGTCATTCTGCAAAATCGTGATGCAGTTTTGGATCGTCCGCTGGATCTCTCCGTTGGAGTGCTTGGTCAGCATCTCTTTCACATCTTCAACGGTTCTGGGAGTACGTTCTTCGTTGACTTCTTTGCTCAATAAACATCACCTCGTACTATTATTGAAAACGATTTTCTGACTTTTCGGCGGTAGGCGGGACAGATGGCTTCCGCTGTGTCTGCTCTGCCTGCAATCGGCTTAGCAGTTGCAAAACGGAATCCCGTGCTTTCTCCTTGACCTGTTCCTTGCCTTTCTGCCGGATTTCCGGTCTCAGGAGTTTTTCCTGCAAGCGAGTGGCAGTGGTCTGCATGGTCTTGAGGAACTTGTCCAGCACGGTATCCAACCGACGGGCGGCGTATTCTCTCGTGGCCTGCGGAGCCTTGCGCTCCGGGGACAGCACCCACTTCTTCGTGTCCTCGATCATCCGCATATCCTCCTTGCGGGTCTCGGTGCGCACCACGTCGGTCACGACCTCCACCGCCTTGTCATAGGCCGCAGCCGAAACATCTTCCAGCAGGGTCTCCATGTCCGAAACTTTCAGGGTCAGCTTGTCCAGCTTGTTCTGCTGGGCGGCAAGCCGCTCCTTCTGCTTGGCAAGGATGAAATCCTGCTTTTCCAGATATTTGCGGTTTCCGTACTCCGCTTCTTCCTCCAGTTCCAGCCCGTGCCGTTTTGCAATCTCGAACAGCATTTTCCGGCAGGCGGCATCAAAGGCGATCTTGCGGTTGTTGCGGCGGCTGAGAGGCTTGTTTGGGTCAGGCAGGTCGAAGCCCAATGCTTCCAATGCCTTTTCCTGCTGGGGTGCCACCTCGCCGTATTTGTTCTCGCAGTCGAATACATGACGCTCATGGATATGCGGTGTGCTTTCATCCAGATGCAGCGCCCAGTCCAGCACATGAACGTGGTCGCTATACTTGGCCTTGAACTCCTCGATGAACTCTGTGACGACGCTCAGCAAGTCCTCTGCCGAAGCGTGTTCATCCAACGTTCCAAGTTGGTAGATGGTCTCTTCCGGGCAGGTCTTGCGGCTGGACAGCAGGTCAAGAATGGAGCGGTTGCGCTCCGTGTGCCGGATCTTGGCGTTGCGCTCGTTCTGGCTTTCCACAAAGTTGGAATAGCGGCTCTCATAGAATTGCCGTTCCACATCCGAGAAGGTCGCCCCCAGATCGTCCGGGTCTTGCGGATTGAGAGCCGATCGGAAGCCGTGGAAGCAGTCCCAGTAGATGTTGCCTTTGGCTCGTTCCGGGTCGATGTGCTCACTGTTGGCAAGATTGAAACTGCGGTCGTTGTGCTTGGGGTTGTAAGTGCCGTGGGTTCCGGCTCGTCCGTTGTGTCGTGTTAATTTCAGATAGACATCCCTCTTTTCCTGTATTTTTTGTGTACGGCCACTCGTGCGATCAAATCACAGGAGTGATACAATTCTTCTAAGCAACGGGTCTCGCATTTCAAGACCGTGTCTTGAAATCTTCTCTCGGAATCGAGAGGTAATCCTTTCGGAAAAGGATTTATGTGTTTGTTATACTGCAAAGAAAGTGGCCTACCGCTCCTTCCCTCAGTGGGAGATCATGGCGTTTGTCGCTTTCTGCTTAGAAGAGTTTGCTTTCGCTCTGCAAGAAAAGTATAACAGAGAAACTCATAGTCGAACAGGAACTGTGAGTTCCTAATTTTCAGTGAAAGTAGGAAGCATCGTTCCCATTTCTTGTTGCATCGCTATTCTTTCTTTGCGGAAAATCATTAAGATGCTGTATCTCTGCAATTATCATAGCACCTGAAATCACTAAAGTCGTGGGCTTCGCAGGCCTATTATTGGCCCCTAGGTGAACCCGTTTTGATTACTTTTTCCTGATTTTGGTATAAGGTTTAGCAGGAGCTTCTTTCATTTCAACAGCTTGGCGTGGGAGAACGCAGCAGTGGAGCTGCTGGATCTGCCGCCGTTTTGCGCCAGATAATACCTAGTAGGATATGACGCACAGCATCATATCACTGGGGCAAAGAACTGCGTCCTCTGCACTCCTGCACCGGGCAAGCTGTCCAGAAGAACAGCTCGTCCGGCTTCAATATGTATCGAGAACCAGCGTATTCGCCAGTCCTCTCAATTGCAGATCAGCACACTGGTCTGCTTAATATGTTAAGGTCTCCCATATTCGCCCTCGGCACCCTAGGAGTGGGGAATCGTCCGGCGGCGGGCTTGCACCGCACCATTGGCATTTCAGCCACCCCGCCTTCGTTATGGCCGGGCTGCGAATTACAGAAGTACCTTTTGTGAAGTACCGGACGATTGAACTATTCTGTTTTCAAGGAGCAGATTTTTATAGAAAATCCTCGGAATTTAGGGCTTCCGAAAAATTATCCCTCTACTTGGTAGGCATCGAAAAAGGGCTTTTTGTTACCCGAAAAAGAAATTTGTTAAAAAGTTCTTAGAAAATATAGTTGAAGCAAGCGCCGAGTTAAAATATCGTTGGTTGGTCGAGTGACCATTGAAAACCGGCAATTCGCCACGACGGAAGTATTCAAGGCTGAAGCAACCTTGAAAAAGATGCTCTCACTTGGTAGGCATCGAGAAAGGTCACTTGACACCCATTGACAGCTCTTTGTAATAAAGTTGTCATAAGTACCCACTTTGAAAAAGTCCTCTCAATAGGTAGCCGGCGAGAAAGGCCAAAAAATAACCATTTCAACAAATTTCCATAAAAGTTGCGCGAATAGCACAAAAAAGGCAGCCATCTGCACCCATGCAGACAGCCGCCTTTGGTTTTTGTATTCTATTTGTCAGTCTCTGAAAATCTTATCTAGTTCCCTTTCCATGGTGCCCGCCTTGGCAAATTCCAGCGTATCCGCCTGACGGATATGGTGGGCGGTGATGCCGTGACCCTTTGCAAAGCCCAGAATGTAGCTGATGGCAATACGGTAGATGATCTCGGTCGGAGCAAGGCCATAGACCTGCTTGGCAAAGATATGTTCCAGCCGGGCGTTATCGTCCGGGAAGGCTTGCCGCATCTTCTCGCTGCGGTAAAGGCGCTTGACGATTTCCGTAATGTACAGGCCGGACTTCATGTAGGGGTCCAGGAAGGTCTTGCCGGGGTCATCGAAGCAGCCGGGGTTTTCCTGTTCCAGCAAGTCCACCATCTTTTTCACCACCCACTTGGGGGTGAAGATCTGGTTGGTTTTCTGGGGCGGGATGTAATCGAAGATATCCTCGGTGCGGCTCTCGTCAAAGTAATCCGCCAGCTTGACCTTCAGGTTCAGAAACTCCTTCACCGAATCGTCAAACACCACTGGGTCGAACAGGTGACCTGCAAAATGCTCCTCCTGTCCGGTAGTCTGGTTGATGTACGGTCCACCGTCCCGCAAAAAGCGGAACTGTTCCAGCGTAATGCTGGTGACCTCCTGAAAGACCTTGTCCGGGATGATCCGGTCAAAGTTTGCCAGTGTCACGGTCTCGTCGCCGTAGGCCATGAGGAAGGACGGGATGGTGCGGGAGAAGCCCCGGAGATGGTCACGGACGGTGTCCTCGTAGCCCTTTTTCTCCTGCTCCTTCTGGTTGGTCTCCACGGTGCGCACGATGGTCTGCTGCATCTCCTGCGCCGTCTGCTGGATGGTGGTTTGCAGCGTCTCCATGAGGGCGGCGGTGCTCTGCTGCTGCTTTGCGTCAAACTCCCGGTTCACCTGCTGGCGCTGCTGGGCGGTGGTGCAGTTCTGTAACTGCTGGGTACGCTGGGTCTCCAACTGGCTCTGGTCGATGCGGTAGTTGTCCACCACCTTGTTCACCGCCACGTCCATCTTGGCTTTGGCGGCGCTCTCAAACCGCTTCTGGTCGGACAGCTTCAGGTCGCGGCCATACTCCTGCTTTGCCTGCTCCACCATGGGGGTGATGATCTCCTTGGTGATGCTCTTTTTCAGGGGTTCCAGATGCTCTTCTTTGGCAGGAGCCGGGGCATCGGTCAGGTCTTGCAGGGCGGTGTCCAGCGCCGGGGTGCTTTCGTAGATCTTCGCCCCGAACACATCCGCTGCCTTGCCGATGACGTAACCCTCGTCCAGGTCTACCTCGCCCTTGTCGTTCAGGGAGAGGTCTGCGCCGGTGTCCGGGGTGATCTGGATGGGCTTTGCCTTGGCTTCGCTGATAGGCTGGAAGTTTTGCAGAATGTCCAGCACCTCCTGCGGGGCACTGAACACGTTGGAAATGTTCTGGAACAGGAAATTGCTCTGGAAACCCATCCGCACCACTTCTTTGGACTTGATCTTCCGGGGGATGCTGAGGACTTTTTCTGCATCCAGCGGGATCATCTCCCCTTCCTCGTCCTCGCCGATGACCGGGAAGAAGTTGAGCAGATTCTGGATGTGCGCCTTGCGCTCCTCGGTGTCGCCCTTGCCGCTGGCGGTGTCCTGAGAAAGATCGTTGGCGAACTGCTCGTAGATCAGCAGGGTGCGGGCGGGGTCAAAATCGAACACATAGGCGTTCTCTTTGCGGCGGAAAGTGCCATTTTCGTGGAAAAGGCAGGGGTTCTGGGCACGGAACGCCGCCTGCATATACAGCGCTGGGCTTTTCAGGTTGGAGAGCATCAGCACCGCCGACCACTCCGGGATAGTCACACCGGTTGTCAGCTGCCCCACCGACAGGGTGATGGTCTTTTCGTGGTGTGCGATGGCGGCTTTTACCCGGTCAAAACTCTTCTGGTTCTCGTCCGTGTCGTCCAACTTGCCGTCACCGGCGGCAAGGATCACCTCATAGTCCCGGAATACCGGGTGCGCCTGCAGCTTTTTCGCCAGCGCTCTGGCGCTGTCCACCCGGTTCAGCAGCCAGAAGGTGTGCTTCAGTTCGGCACGCAGCTCCGGGGTGGAAAACGGAAATTTGTTCTGGGTGGTCATGGCATCCAGAAAGCGGTCCACCTCGGCCTCATGCTCAAAGCTGCCGCTGGGCTTCACCTTGAAGAACTCGTTCAGGTCAAAGGCAAATTCCTGCGTTTCGCCGTCGATCTCCACGCCCCGCTGGATCTCGTCCCGGATGATCTCGGACATCTGGTAGGTGTAGAGGTTGAGCATGGGGAGGTTTGCGTAGGGGTTCTGCTGCCCCGGTGCGCCCTGCCAGTTCCGCTTGGCGGCCTGCTCGTCGGCGTAGGTCCAGTTGAAGATGGCATCCCCGGCAAACTTATCGTTTGCCAGTGCCTTGAAGGGCGTACCGGACAGGTGCAGCGTGAACTTGCGGCGGATGCGGTCAAAGGCAAGGTCGGTCTTGTAGGTGTCCACGCCCTCGTGGGCTTCGTCGATGACCAGCACATCCCAGTTCAACTCGGTCAGGTGGCGCAGCTTGTCGTACTCGCCGCCGAAATACTTGGAGCCTTTCATGTCCTGCAGGCTGACGAACTCAATGCGCTTATACAGCTCCTCGCCCTGTGCGGCGGCATCCAGATAGCCCTGCTCGTCCAGCACATGGGGCTGCCCGGCAAGAGCATCCACATGGCTGACAAACAGATAGCCGGACTCCCTGCCCAGAAAGCGCACATAGTCGCTGTACCAGCTATTGGCGATGGCTGGGCGGTTGGTGACGATGAGCACCGTCTGTGCATCCACCTGCTTGCAGAAATCGTAGACGGAAAGGGTCTTGCCAAAGCGGGGCTTGGCGTTCCAGAGGTATTCCCCGCCGGGGTGGCTCTGGTAATAGATTTTGGTGTCGTGGACAGCCCTTGCCTGCTCCTCCCGCAGGGTGTAGGCGATGGCGGCATCCAGCTGCACCCGGCCCCGGTTCATGCGGAAATCCTGAAAATACCGCCGGGACTGCTGCCCATCCAGATGGAACCACTCGTTTTTGCGGTCGTTCTCCACGTTCAGCTTGCGGAGGTAGGCGTGGAAATCGTGGTCGGTGAACACCTCGCCGCTGCCGTCATCGTAGACGGCATTGCCCCGCCACTCCTCGTGGAACAGCACATCGGCGGTGTGGGTCTGCTGTTTCAGGCGTTTGTCCACCGATTGCTCGGTGTAGCCGATCTTCGTCCAGCCGTTGTGCCGGGCAATTTCCGGGGTGGTATAGGCGTAGATCATGGGCACCACCTGCCGGGCAGTGCGCAGGGTTATGCCAGCCATTATGCCATCTCCTTTACATGGGTCTCGATAAATTCGATCTCGTCTGCAGTCAGGTCATACTTGCGGTAAAGCTGCTGGTCGATCTCCGCCACCGACTTGCTCCAATCAATGTCGGAATGGGCAGTAAAGTCTTGAAGGGGGACGTATTTCCATTTATCAGCATTATTATCCTGAGTTACTTTCAAAACTCCCAAAAGTGCTCTTGCAAACTTTGTTTTCACATATTTCATTTCAGCTTTTGCTTCTACCTCGGTCATAAAGCTGCCAATGCCGAGAAATGTATGCGTAAACCCTGAACGTTTCGGCAAAATCTCTGGATTTGTCAATGTATCGCCGAATGTTCCGTTTCCATCAGCTTTTGGAAGAATCAATTTGTAGCGTTCAATATTTGTATCCGTCAAATCAACATAGCGTGCACTAATATAGCGATGCTGTCGTTTTCCTTTTACTATGCCATAAACTGAAATGTCATTTTCTTCTTCGACCTCATGAAAACAATCAAAGGTCAAAACATTACTAGACATTCTTCTCTCATGTCCAGCGTATATCGGGAAGTCGTCAAATAGTGTGTTCGTATTAAACTTTGATGCTACGAACATGATATCTGCCAGACTGTTTCCTTTGACGATTTTATTTTTAACCTTTCGCAAGATTAGATTCAGTTCAGGAAAAATCGTAAATGTACCTATTGCCCCATAAGATTGTTTCTCGTCACGATATGTAATTGCAACGCCGCCTTTAATATCCGTATTTGGAAAGACTTTTTCACCGTCTTTTTCATAGTACAAAACCTTCAGGTGCTCATCATTGAGCATCTGTTCATTCCATTGCTTTGGTGTTCGACCTGCATTGAATAAAAACCGAGCTGGGGTAATCAGCATCACCGAACTTCCCACTTTATAGGAAGCATCCATAAAATTATTATATACTGGAAGTGCTGTTGTACTCGTTCCTTGACGTTCATCCTGATACGGCGGGTTTCCGATAACATAATCAAACTTCATGCTGGTACTCCCTTCCTGAATGGTTTCAAAGTTCTGGGCGGTTCCATGGCTGCCCTTGCGCCAGTTTTTCACTTTACAGGACACCGTTGGCGGCTGCGGCTCTGCCGCCCCGAACATGGAAAAGAGGTCAAGCTGTTCTGTCTCCGGCTGGGGCTTGCCGCCGGGCACAGACAGGTGCAAGCCGTCCATTTGCCACAGGTTCCAGCTGATGATGTTGGCGATGGGTTGCAGTTCCTCTTTTGTGGGTTTGCGCTGCCACCGGGCTTGCAGATGCTCTGCATAGGTCAGCAGCAGGTTGACCCGCGCCAGCAAAAGATTATCTCCCTGATACTCATAGCCGTAGGTAGACTGCACCGCATGGGTGGCATATTTGCGCCACTCGTCCTCTGTGGCGGCGTTCTCGCTTACCACCCGCAACTTGCGGTCCAAAATGCCAATGCGCCGGGCTACCGGGATCATCTCGCCGGTGGCGGCATCGTACCGGGACACCAGAAAGGGGGCTTCGCCGCAGGTCACCTCCAAGCGGCGGCTCTGCACATACTGCACCCATGCCGGGGTCCTGTCCTTGCAAACCGGAAACTGCACCGGCGTTTCTACCGTCTGCCAGCCTTGGGGCAGCTCCACCGTGAACTGCCCGGCGCTCTCCTCTGCCCCCAGCCCACGGAACCAGTCGGCGTCCAGTGCGTTGTTCATCTTGTTGCAGACCCATGCGGGCGAGAATACTTCGCCCTTTTTGCGGGTGCGCTGCTGCTGGGTGTCGGTCTGCTTCATCATCCGGGGCAGCACCACCTCGTAGTGGGTCAGCCCGAGCTGCTGGGTGGTGATCTGCGATCTATCCGTGACAGGTTCGTACATCACCGTTTGCAGTTCCTCCGGCGGGTCGGTGGCCCAGATGATGTTTTTACTGGTGGAGCGGTCTTTTAGAAGTGTATCCAGCACCGCCTGCACTTCCGGTGCGTGAAAGTCGATCAGTTGTTCCAACGGGGATTCCCTCGCTTTGCCTTAGCGTTGCGGCGGAAGTAGCATCATTTCACTAGTTTCGCCCTATACTAGTATTATACTGCTACTTTTGTTCATGTCTAGCATATTTACACCACTTTTTATAGAAAGTAGTAGTGCCACATATACTAGTAGGTAAAGAAGGGTGGGAAAACTATGTTCGGGGAACGGCTAGCTGAACTTCGCAAGTTAAATGATGACACGCAGCAAATCCTTGCAGATAAGATTGGCTTTTCGGTCTGGGCTGTCCGTGCATGGGAGCAGGAAAAGAACTTGCCTCCTAGTGACGCGCTGCTTGCCATCTGCAAGCTCTACGGCACCTCCGCCGACTACCTACTGGGTCTGACCGACATCGACCCCTCGGACGAGGCTCGCAAACAGCGCCAGCGCCTGACCGAAGAAGAACAAAACGAGATGCACCGCTACGAAGAATATTTGCTCTGGAAACGCAAAAAATAAGCCGCCCAGCGAGACCGTAAAGGTCGCTGGGCGGCTTATTTGCCCTCTTGACAAATACGTAAAATACGTATTTGATACAATAAATGAGGTCACATTATGAATGCTATTTTCTATCCCGCAATTTTTCACCCGGAAGAAACCGGGTACTCTGTTGATATCCCCGATATTGAGGGCTGCTTCACCCAAGGCGATACCATGGACGAAGCCGTCCGCATGGCACAGGATGCCATCGGCCTTATGCTGGAAGATTGCAAAGTCTGCCCGGAGCCTTCTGTCCCTTCTGCGCTCCATGTTGACCCGGAAGATTTTGTGGTGATGGTGCCTTTCGATATGGAAGAGTACGAAAAGCGGTACAGACCCGTAAAGAAACCCCTTTCCATTCCCGGCTGGCTCAACGATGCCGCCGAATCGGCACATATCAACTTTTCCGGCGTCCTTCAGGATGCGCTGAAAGAGAAACTCCATCTGGCGTAAGTATAGTTATAAGTACAGCAACAGCCGCCCAGCAGTTGACCGCTATGGTCTTGCTGGGCGGCTGTTTGCCGTCTATTATCTGTTAGTTCACGTTGTCTTTTTCTCCGGATTCAACTCTTTGCGAATTTCATCCAAACTCATATTTTTATATAAAATTGCATTCAATCGTTTTTCTTGAATGCTCAAAAACACATTTCGCACCAAGAGCAGTTCTTTATACTCTTTATAGTATTTTTTTATATAGTCATTGTCTGCAATTTCATCTTGTTCCTTCCACCTTTCAAAGAAATGGCATAGGTCTTCAGCATGGTTTGCTGCATTTGATATTCCAGTAAAGCAACTTCGAGCAACATCATCAGGGTCATTTTGAACAATTCTTTGTAATTGCGCATAAAGGCGATTTATTAAAGCAATATGGTTTCGTGTTTTTCCTAAAATAGTATCTTCATCGCCTTTAGATTCTATAAAAAATCCACTTATGGTTGCAAACTCACACGCATCGCAAAAATCATCCCAACAAATCTGAGCTTCCTGCAATTTTCGAGTTTCATTTTCTATAATTTTGTCTATTATGTTTAGTTCATTTGCCTGAATCGTTAGTTTTTCCAGTCTCTCCTGCGATTTATCATTTTCCTCTTTGAATCTCTGATTTTGCCACATAGCTAATAGTCCAAGTGATACACCAGACGCATATGTAAGAATGTCGCCTGCCGACCATTTGGCTTCTAGCCAGCTAACCGGTGCTTTTATTGAAAAAAGGATATGAATAAGTACTGCAAATATAACACTTATTACCATCCACAACCCAAAGCTATTTTGTTTAAGTCTCTTCACCATCTTGTCCTTTCCTATATAAAAGTATTTCAAGAGCATTTATGCAACCCCCCTCTTATGCTTGCATAGCATGATACTGCTCGTCAATTTCCTTCATGTTGTAGTCCATCAGGCCGGGAATCCCCATTTCGCCGCCGCATTCGTTGCAGAAGTCCCTCTGATTTTCCATGGCGGCACGCTCCCTTCCGGTTTTACGTTCTTTTTTATTATTGTATCCCTACCTTTGTTTTTCGTCAACAATAAAGCCGCTGATAGTCTGCCGCTCGCAGAATCCATCAGTGGGTTTCATGAGTCTTCAAATCCCCTAGACACAAAAATCGGCACCCGCTTTTCAGCGAGTGCCGATTTTGTTACCCTATAGTGCGCTTTGATTTTTGGCGTAAGTGGCGTAAGTTTGGCGTAAATCCGCTTTTGCGTGCTCCAAAAATCAAGGATTCATGCGGTTTTTAGGCAGTTATTAGTACATGCCGCCCATGCCGCCCATATCACCGGCAGGTGCTGCGGGTGCCGGAGGTTCCGGCAGATCTGCAACCAGGCTCTCGGTGGTCAGGACCATTTCTGCAACAGATGCTGCATTTTCCAGAGCAGAACGAGTGACCTTGGTGGGGTCAACGATACCGGCAGCGATCATATCGTCCACAAAGACCTCATTCTGCGCATCGAAGCCGTAGTTAGGCTTATTGGCAGAAATAATCTTGTCGATGATGACACTGCCTTCCAGACCGGCATTCTTAGCGATCTGGCGCAGAGGAGCTTCCAGAGCCTTCAGGACGATCTTGGCACCGGTGCGCTCGTCGCCTTCCAGCGTGTCGCACAGCTCACGCACAGCGGGAATCGCATTGATGGGAGCAGTACCGCCGCCGGCAACGACGCCTTCCTGAACAGCAGCCTTGGTTGCGTTCAAAGCATCCTCAATGCGCAGCTTCTTGTCCTTCATCTCAACTTCGGTGGCAGCACCGACCTTGATGACGGCTACGCCGCCAGCCAGCTTTGCCAGACGCTCCTGCAGCTTCTCACGGTCGAAATCGCTGGTAGCGACCTCAATCTGGCTGCGGATCTGAGAAATACGGGCTGCGATCGCATCCTTGTCACCTGCGCCGCCCACGATAGTGGTGTTCTCCTTGGTGACCTTGACCTGACGTGCATGGCCCAGCATCTGGACGGTAGCGTCCTTCAGCTCATAGCCCAGATCGGAGGAGACTACGGTGCCGCCAGTCAGAATGGCGATATCCTGCAGCATTTCCTTGCGGCGGTCGCCAAAGCCGGGAGCCTTGACAGCGGCCACGTTCAGGGTGCCGCGCAGGCGGTTGACGATCAGGGTGGACAAAGCCTCGCCCTCGATATCCTCAGCCACGATCAGCAGCTTCATACCATTCTGCATGACCTGCTCCAGCAGGGGAACCAGATCCTGAATCACGCTGATCTTCTTATCGGTGATCAGGATGGCGGCGTTGTCCAGAACAGCCTCCATCTTATCGGTATCGGTGACCATATACGGGGTCAGATAGCCGCGGTCAAACTGCATGCCTTCCACGATCTCGTTGTAGGTCTCAGCAGTGGTCTTGTTCTCCTCGATGGTGATGACGCCGTCAGAGGTAACTTTTTCCATTGCCTCAGCGATCAGGCGGCCGATCTCGGGATCACCGGCAGAAATGGTGCCGACGCGGGCGATATCGTTGCTGTCCTTCACCTTCTGGCTGTGTGCCTTGATGGTCTCAACAGCCTTGGCAACAGCCTTGCTCATGCCGCGGCGGATATCCATGGGGTTTGCACCGGCGGTGACATTCTTCATGCCCTCGGTAACCATAGCCTGTGCCAGAACGGTTGCAGTGGTGGTGCCGTCGCCTGCTGCATCGTTGGTCTTGGTGGCAACTTCACGCACCAGCTGTGCGCCCATGTTCTCAAACTCGTCCTTCAGCTCGATCTCCTTGGCAATGGTCACGCCATCGTTGGTGATGACCGGTGCGCCAAACTTTTTACCCAGCACCACATTGCGGCCCTTGGGGCCCAGGGTGATCTTAACGGTATTTGCCAGGGTGTCGATACCGGCACACAGTGCCTTGCGGGCGTCCTCGCCCTGCTTGATCTGCTTAGCCATAATCTAATCGCTCCTTTAAAGCTCAATTTCTTAATACAGAGGGGGCTGTGCTCAGTCCTCAACGACTGCCAGGATATCACCCTGACGGACGATGGTGCACTCCTCACCGTCCACCTTGACCTCGGTGCCGGAATACTTGCTGGTGAGGACCTTGTCGCCGACCTTAACGGTCATCTTGACTTCCTTGCCGTCCACAATGCCGCCGGGGCCTACAGCAATGACCTCAGCCACCTGAGGCTTCTCCTTGGCACTGCCGGTCAGGATCAGGCCGCCCTTGGTGGTCTCCTCGACCTCAACAGTCTTGATAACAACACGGTCTGCAAGAGGAATGATCTTCATAGTTCTTGCCCTCCTATAATAAAATATAATTTAAACTTTGCCATGAACCGGAAGCCTCGCGTGCGCCCTTCCGGTTGTTTAGCACTCCTTTTCTCTGAGTGCTAAGAGTATTGTACTCATCTTGACCCGAAAAATCAAGGCTTTTTTTGCAATTCTTTATTAACAATTTGTGACAGCTCGTCCAATCAACGTATCATCAGCAAAACCTGATTCAAAACCTTCCGGATTTCCTTTCTTTTTTCTGCAAAACAAAGGGTCGGAAACCCTGTTTTAAGGCTTCCGACCCTTTGACTGCTCAGGAGATCCTGAAGGCTGAATTTTTTCGCGTCTGGTCAGGTCGCACTCTGTTCGGACCGCTGCGCTGCAAAGCGCTCAAAAGCAGGCTTTGGCAGCAGAATACGGCCAGCCAGCGGCTGTACCTGCACAGTGATCTGCTCCTTGGGCACACACTCACCGTCTGCCGTAGCAACGATAGGCCCGCGGCCATCCACGGCGCGCAGAGAGACCTGCTTTGCCCGCCGGTAGATAAAGTACGGTTCTGCCGCCCTGACCAGCTGACCATTCCGGAAGTGCCCTCCGTTTTTGTACATTCCCAGAAGTTTTGCGATGGTCAAACGGCTCACCTTGCGGATGATATACACATCCAGCCAGCCGTCGTCCGGCTGGGCTTCCGGCGCTGCACGGAAACCACCGCCATAGGTGCGGCCATTGCAGACGGCACACATAAGGCAGTCCACTGTCAGAGTCTCGCCGTCAATGGTGTACTCTACTCTTCGGCCAATATGCCCGCACAGCTGTTCTACGATGGAAAGCGCATAGGCCGCTTCGCCGCCGCACAGCGGGATGCGCCGGAACTTCGGGATGCCGTAGGCGACCTGCGCATCCAGACCGGCAGCGCAGATGGTGGCCGAAAGACCGAGACTGGTCTGCATCAGGTCAATGGCGACCGGCCCGCCTGCAAGCTGGGCGTCCAGATCCAGAAATTCCGCTTTTGTGCCAAAAGTACGCAGGAAATCATTGCCGCTGCCATAGGGCAGGCAGCCCACAGCCGCATTTTCAAACCCATAGACGCCGGTGAGGGCTTCATTGAAGGTGCCATCGCCGCCTGCTGTATAGATGCGGAGCTGCTCCCCTGCCTGCCGGGCCTGTCGGGCTGCGACATTGGCAAGCTCCCGGGCGTGGCCTGCGTGGGCAGTGATCCGAATGGTATATTCTCCCATGGCAAGACCGGCCCGCGCCGCAGCCGCATCGATCTGCCGTGGCAGAGCACGGGTACAGTCTGCCTTGCCGGCAGTGGGGTTCAAAAGAAATAAAGTGCGCATGAACTTCCTCCTGCAATTCTGTTTTTTCAGATACACCCTGATTCTATGATAACAGAAAACCAGCAGGTTGCAAGATGCATTTTTACTTGGCAGGACGGCGGGGAAGCCACTACTGTCCAATTTTTACATGGTTACGGTTTCATCCTCCCGCAGGATGATAGAGCCATCAGACGAGCAGTCCGCTGTCCAGTGCTGGCCGGTACTGGCTGTGCCGGAGGCAATGCGGTCTGCAAGGGCTTGCTCTACTGCCCTGTCCACGGCGCGGCGCAGTTCCCGGGCACCATAGGCTGACCGTGCCTTTGCCGCCAGTGCCCTGCCCACCTGAGGCGTATGGTGCAGCTGATAGCCACTGCCTGCTGCACGCTGTTCCAGCTGGCAGAGCAGTTTTTCCGCAATGGCGCACAGGCTGTCATCTGCCAGCGGACGGAACACGATCATTTCATCCAGACGGCCTGCCAGTTCTGGCCGGAACCACTTTTTCGCTTCCTCAACGGCCTGCGCCGACTGCTTTTCAAATACGGCTTCACTGCCCGCAGCAAAGCCCAGCGGAGCGCTCTGACCTGCCAGAAAGCGCGCGCCAAGGTTGGATGTGAGCAGTACGATGGTGTTGCGGAAATCCGCTTTTCGCCCCATGGCATCGGTGAGCTGCCCATCCTCCAGGATCTGCAGCAGGATGTTCTGGATATCCGGGTGGGCTTTTTCGATCTCATCAAACAGGACCACGCTGTAGGGGCGGCGGCGCACGGCCTCGGTGAGCTGCCCGCCCTCATCATGGCCCAGATAGCCCGGCGGGGCACCCAGCAGCCGGGCAGCGGTGTGCTGCTCCTGATATTCCGACATGTCAAACTTGAGCAGTGCCTTTTCGCTGCCGAACCAGCTGACGGCCAGCGCCCTGGCAAGGGCTGTTTTGCCAACGCCGGTGGGGCCAAGGAACAGCATTGCTCCTATGGGCCTTCCCGGCTCCCCAAGGCCGGTACGGCTGCGGCGGATGGCCCCTGCCACGGCAGCGACTGCGCGGCTCTGCCCGACGATCTCCTCGTTCAGGCGCTGTTCCAGCTTTTCCAGCCGTTCCCGTTCCTGCTCTCCAACGCGCTCTGTGGGCACGCCGCTGGCCTGTGCCACTACATGGGCGATATCATCCGGGGTCAGCACGGGCTGGGGCTGCTTTTCCCGTTCCGCACGGATGCGTGCCGCTGCGCAGGCTTCATCCACAAGGTCGATGGCCTTATCCGGCAGAAAACGCCCCGGCAGATACCGTACCGAGAGTTCCACTGCCGCCTGCAGGGTCTCCTGCGGAAGCTTTACGTTGTGATAGCGTTCGTAGCGCGGGGCCAGACCGCTGAGGATATCGACGGCCTGTGCAGGCGTAGGCTCCTCCACCTGCACCTTGCCGAAACGGCGTTCCAATGCAGCATCCTTCTGGATATGGGTGCGGAATTCCTCGGTGGTAGTGGCACCGATCATCTGCAGCTCTCCGCGTGCCAGCACCGGCTTTAAAATGCTGGCTGCATCAATGGCACCTTCCGCTGCACCGGCACCTACAATGGTATGGAATTCGTCCACGAACAGGATGGCACTGCCGTCCCGGACCAGTTCTTCCAGCAGGTTTTTGAATCGCTCTTCAAAATCGCCGCGGTATTTTGTGCCTGCCACAAGGCTGGCCATATCCAGTGCCAGCAGGCGGCGCCCCTTGAGCGCGCGCGGCACGCGGTCCCCGGCAATGCGCTGGGCAAGGCCCTCTGCCAACGCCGTCTTGCCAACGCCCGGCTCCCCCACCAGACAGGGGTTGTTTTTCTGACGGCGGCATAAGATCTCTACCATGCGGTCCAGCTCCGCCTCCCGGCAGAACACCGGGTCCAGCTCCCGTTCTGCGGCGCGGCGGGTCAGATCACGGCAGTATTTATCACTGGCCCGGCTGCCGCGTGGTGCACCGGCTGCCGCCCGTGTCTGGTACGGCAGAACGAACTGCCCGGACAACTGGCGGCATTCTCTCACAGCCTCTGTGAGCTGCAGCCCCATGGACGCCAGCAGCACGCCTGCCGTGCAGCCATCATCCTCCAGCATCGCGCAGAGCAAGTGTTCCGGTTCAGCACGGTTCAGGTGAGCGTTCTGCGCCCCGATGATAGCATAGTCCATGGTACGCCTGAGATCCGGTGCAAGGTCATGGCGGTCCAGATGCAGAGCCGGGGCGCGGCGGGTCTGAGCCAGTTGACGGCGCACTTCCGGCTCACAGATCTGTTTGCCTGCCAGAAACCGCGCTGCTGCGCCCTGATCCTGCTGCAGGATCGCCAGCAGCAGATGGCTGGTATCTGCCTTTTCGCAGCCCAGGTTCCCGGCAAGCTCCACTGCACTGCGCAGCAATCTGTCCGCCTCGTGCGAAAAGCCTTTGTAACCGCCAAAGCCCATTTTTTCCCAGATGCTCATTTGCCTGCTCCTTGTTGAAAAATTCGTTTGCACAAGAAGTATAGTCCCAAAGCACCGAAAAAAATCAGTCGTTTGTGTCGGGATGGGAAAAGCAAAGAGGAGATACCGGTGTGGCATCTCCTCTTTGGCAGATCATATTCAGTTCATTTCAGCCAGAGCCTTTTTCAGGTTCTTTGCGATCTGATCCGGGCAGCTGGTGCTGCGGAAGCCGCATTTCACATCCTCAAAGCGTTCGATGACCTGTTCGGCCTTCATGCCGCGAACGATGCTGCAGATGCCCTTCAGGTTGCCGTTGCAGCCGCCGATGACTTCCATGCTCTCAATGGTGTGGTCATCGTTCAGTACAAAGTTGGTCTGCTTGGAGCAGGTGCCGCTGTTCGGGAAGCTGAATTCCTTGCTCATAGTTCAAAATCCTCTCTTTTTGACAGACATTCCGACGGTATTCGTCTTCATTTATTATAGGCCGGTCTGTTGGAATGTCAATGTGACCTGCTGCACGGTCATACATCGATTCCACGGCGCTGGTGGGCCAGCTCCAGAATACGGGCGATCTGATCCTCCTCTGTGGTGCAGGTGCCCACCGGGTGCGGCACCTTGTGGTTAGCCCCGTGGAAGTCGGTGCCTCCCGTATGGATGAGACCGTACTGCTCGCACAGCGCCGCACACTCAGCCTTGTCCTCCGGGCTGTTGCGGGGATGCTCCACCTCGATGCCATCGATCATTCCCTC
The DNA here is from genome assembly GCF_023347535.1 of Faecalibacterium sp. HTF-F. Classification (NCBI taxonomy): domain Bacteria; kingdom Bacillati; phylum Bacillota; class Clostridia; order Eubacteriales; family Oscillospiraceae; genus Faecalibacterium; species Faecalibacterium wellingii. Next base: position 1,405,848 of record NZ_CP094473.1, on the reverse strand, counting down.
TTTGGCAAGCTGGCGTACCAGCGGCATGCTTTTGTAAACGGTCGGGTGCGCAAACACCACCACCGCACCGGCTGCCTTGGCTGTGGCAAGCACCTCCTGCACCGAAGGATACTTTACCTGATGCAACACCACGCCGCGCGGCTCCCAGCCAAAAAGGTAACTGTACAGCCTGCCATATACGGCATCGCACAGGCCCAGCTGATGCAGTGCCTCCATAATGCCGCTTTTGAACAGTACACCGCTGTCTTTTGCGTATTCCAGTGCCTGTTCCGTGCGGAACTGCGGATACAGCGCTTCGATCTCCTTTGCGCTTTGCAGACCGCACTCGTTGCGGCGCTGGCGCAGGATGTCGCAGTGCTCCCTCAGCTCCCGGCTTTCCGGATCCGGGTAATAGCACAACAGGTGCACTCGGTGATGATGCTCGTGGTCGTAGCCGGTGAGTTCAGCCGCCGGGAGCAGATGCACCCCGTCCTGCACCGGGTGCTCATAGCAGTAATTCACACTGAGCAGGGTATCATGGTCGGAAATGGCCATGGTGTCCAGACCCGCCCGCGCCGCCATGAGCGGCAGACGGTGGATGGGCACCGAGCCATCGGAACAGGTAGAATGATTGTGAAGATCGCCGGGCATAGAAATTGAAACCTCCATGAAAACCCCCTCAGCCGCCTGCGGCGTCAGCTCCCCCGAGGGGGGCTTTTCTTTTGCCAAATGCTTTTTATCCGCAAAAGCTGCCGTGCTCCGTTCTGCTAAAAAGCTCTCCCTTTCGGGAGAGCTGGCATTGCGAAGCAATGACTGAGAGGATCTTTATTAGTTCTTATAGAAATTGATCAGGCAGCCATCTGCCAGGATCTTGCGCTCATCGGCGGTCAGCGGGGCCATGTACAGGCTGAACTCCTTGACGGAATCGCCCAGCACATAGGCCTTGATGTCCTGCAGATCGCCCTTGAGAGCTTCGCAGACGTTGGGGATGAACACATAATCGCCCAGACCGAAGGGCGTTGCGCCCACCAGCTGCAGCGGCAGCATACCCCAGTTGATGAGGTTGGAGCGGTAGCGCTTGGTGGCATATTCGGTGACGATGTTGGCCCCGGCACCCAGCACGCGCTGACAGCTGGCAGCCTGCTCACGGGCAGAACCATCGCCGGGTTTGACGGCAAAGATGGTGGATGCGATCTGCACATCATCCCATGTCAGGGCCTCGCAGCCGGGCACTTTGTGCAGCTGAGCCAGCACCTCAGCGCTGCCCTCGCCTGCACGGCGGGCCTTTTCCTCAGCCTGCACAGCCTTGGCGCGGCCCACGTACTCCGGGTCCTTGCGGCTGAGGGTGAACTCTGCCAGACCCAGCGGATTGGAGCGGAAGGACGAGGTCTCGCCGGAGGGGATGAGCTCGTCCGTGGTGGTAACAGGATCGGTGATGTAGGAAGCCACCTTCAGCAGCAGATTCTCGCCCAGCGGTGCGATCTCGGGCCAGTCCTTGATGTTGGGACCCAGCTTGAGCAGTGCATCGTAATCGCCTTTGCCAAAGCCCTGATACACGCGGGTATTGTAGCTGGAAGGATCGTACTGATACTCAGGCACAGTGGGATCGTAATCAATGTCGGTGGCCGGGGTCAGGATGCCGCCGTTGGCCGTGGTGGCTGCAATGCTGCGGGCATCCATCAGTGCTACGCCGGAAAGCTGGCCGTTGCCAGGCTTGGAGCCCTCACGGCTTGGGAAGTTGCGGGTGGTATGGCGGATGGACAGCGCACCGTTTGCGGGCACATCACCTGCACCGAAGCAGGGACCGCAGAAAGCCGTGCGGATGGTTGCACCGCTTGCCATCAGGTCGCTGATCACGCCGGTGCGCACCAGCTCCATCATGATCGGCTGGCTGCCGGGGTACACGCTGAGTGCGTAGTCGCCGCAGCCGCCGGTATGGCCCTTGAGGATGGAGGCTGCCTCATAAATGCTGTCGTAAAGACCGCCTGCACAGCCTGCAATGACACCCTGATCCACACGCAGCTTTCCGTTCTCGATCTTGCTGCACAGGTCAAGGCTGACGTCCTTGCGGCCGATGAGCTTCTGCACATCCTGTTCGCAGGCGTGGAGAATATCCTCAAGGTTTGCGTTCAGTTCTTCAATGGTGAATGCATTGGAGGGGTGCATGGGCAGTGCGATCATCGGGCGGATCGCAGACAGATCCACTTCCACCACGCCGTCATAGTAGGCCAGATCCGCCGGGGCCAGCTTTTTATAGTCGGCAGCGCGGCCGTGCACAGCAAGGAAGCGATGGGTGGTCTCGTCTGTCTCCCAGATGGAGGACAGGCAGGTGGTCTCGGTGGTCATCGCATCGATGGCATTGCGGGTATCCTGACGCAGGGACGCAATGCCGGGGCCAACGAACTCCATGACCTTGTTCTTGACGTAGCCGCTCTTGAACAGCTTGCCCACCAGTGCGATCGCCACATCGTGGGGGCCGCAGCCTGCGGGCAGAGAGCCGGTGAGGTAGATGGCCACGACGCCCGGGCGGGCAACATCATAGGTGCGGCCCAGCAGCTGCTTTGCCAGCTCGCCGCCGCCCTCGCCAATAGCCATGGTGCCCAAAGCGCCATAGCGGGTGTGGGAGTCGGAGCCCAGGATCATTTTGCCGCAGCCCGCAAACTTTTCGCGCATGTACTGATGGATGACTGCAAGGTGCGGGGGCACAAAGATGCCGCCGTACTTTTTAGCAGCGGACAGTCCAAAGCGGTGGTCATCCTCGTTGATAGTGCCGCCCACAGCGCACAGGCTGTTGTGGCAGTTGGTAAGCACATATGGAATGGGGAATTTCTCCAGACCGGATGCGCGGGCTGTCTGGATAATGCCAACAAAGGTGATGTCATGGCTGGCCATGGCATCAAACTTGATCTTCAGGTTATCGGCATCGCCGCTGGTGTTATGGGCCTGCAGAATGCTGTAAGCCATGGTACCGGTCTTTGCGTTTGCAACGGCTGCTGCATCAAAGCCTTTTGCGGCCAGCGCGGCAGATGCATTGCCGTCTGCCGGCACCCACTCCCCGCGGGCATAGTATGCACCGCCGGTGCTGCACTTGATCATATCCAACATCTCGATTCGCCTCTCTTTTTGATTTTCCCGCCCGCCCTCTGTTGCGGGCACTGCCCCGGCAGAACGGTACACCGTCTGATCTGCCCTATCCTGCCGCACTGCCAAAGCAGGCGGCGACGGCCCCAAAGCCGTGTTTGAATATTATTATAGCATGAAACGCCGGAAAGAAAAAGCACTTTTTTCAAATGAACTGTGAAGGGAGGATGAAGAGACGGACTCTGCGCCATTCTCTCCCCTCATCCGGCACAAAAGAAACAAGCCCGAACTGCTGCAAAACAGCCCCTGCAAAAAATGAGACAGGCTTTCCCGAAAAGGATTGCCTGTCTCGTTGTCAGGTATTTTCATCCCGAAGCATTGCCAGAAATTCTGCCTCGGTCAGAACGGGGATCCCGAGTGTCTGTGCCTTCGTCAGCTTGGAACCCGCCGCAGCACCCGCCACAACGTAAGCCGTCTTTTTGGAGACGGAGCCGCTGGCCTTGCCGCCATTTTTCACGATCAGAGCCTCGGCTTCGTTGCGGGAAAGCGATTCCAGCGTACCCGTGACCACCAGCGTTTTTCCTGCCAGCTTATCGCCTTTCGGTTCGCCCTTCCACTGCATGTTCAAGCCGGCATCTGCCAAGCGGTGCACAAGATCGGTGGTGCCTTCTTTTGCAAAAAATTCTACTACGCTTTGTGCCATCACGCCGCCAAATCCGTCGATCTCGCTGATCTTCTCCACGGTGGCTTCCCGGAGGGCCTGCAATGTTCCAAAATGCTCCGCCAGCAGAGCTGCTGCCTTGTCACCAATGTTGCGGATGCCAAAACCGAACAAAAGCTTATCCAGATTATTCTGCTTGGAGCGTTCAATCGCGCTCAAAAGATTCTCCGCACTTTTCTCCTTGAATTTGTCCAGCGTCAAAAGCTGTTCCCGGGTCAGGGTGTAGATATCCGCAGCAGAATGCACCATATTCTTTTCCACCAGCTGAGTGGCAACAGCCGTACCAAGGCCCTCAATATCCATAGCATCCCGGGATGCAAAGTGGATGATATTGCGCAGAGCCTGTGCCGGACATTCGGGGTTCACACAGCGCAGAGCCGCTTCATCTTCCAGATGAACGACCGGTGCGCCGCAGGAAGGACAGACAGTTGGCATTTCGTAGGGCTGCGCATCCTCTGCATGGCGGGTGACACCGATCACTTCCGGGATGATATCGCCAGCCTTGCGCACCTGAATGGTATCGCCGATGCAAAGACCAAACTGATGGATAAAATCTTCATTGTGCAGCGTTGCGCGGGCAACCGTGGTACCTGCCAGAAATACGGGATCAAAGCAGGCAGTCGGCGTCAGCACACCGGTGCGGCCCACTGCGACCTCAATGCTGCGCAGCGTAGTTTCCTTGACCTCCGGCGGATACTTGAAAGCGATCGCCCAGCGCGGGAATTTGTTGGTGGAGCCCATCAAATCACGTTGTGCAAAGCTGTTCACTTTTATAACAGCACCATCCATATCAAAGTCCAGCTTTGCACGGTTCTGCCCGATCTGCTCGATCTCTGCAATGGCCTGCTCAATATCATGCACCACATGATAACGCGGCGACACCGGCAACCCCAGACTCTTGAGATAGTCCAGACTTTCCGAATGCTTTGTGAGGGTTTTACCGCGGATCTGCTGCACATTAAAAATAAAAATAGAAAGCCCCCGGCTGCCGGTTATTTTGGCATCCTTCTGACGCAGGGAACCGGCAGCAGCATTGCGCGGATTTTTGAAAGGCGCAGCGCCCTGCAGCTCCTGCTCTGCGCAGAGCTTCTGGAACGCTCCGTGCGGCATATACACTTCACCGCGCACTTCCAGAAACTCTGGTGCATTCTTCAATTTTTTGGGAATGCTGCGGATGGCACGGACATTGGCTGTAACGTCTTCGCCTACTACGCCATCGCCGCGGGTGGAGGCACGAACCAGCTCACCATTCTCATATTCCAAGCTGCAGGAAAGACCATCGATCTTGATCTCGACCACATACTCCGGCTCTGCGCCTGCTTCGCGCACACGGCGGTCAAAGTCGCGCAGTTCATCATACGAAAAAGCATCCAGAAGGCTCTCCATTTTGACCGTGTGGGTCACCTTGGGCAGTTTGCTGCTGGCGGTACCGCCCACCTTCTGCGTAGGAGACGACGCCGTTACCAGCTGTGGAAATTGTGCTTCCAGCGCTTTCAGCTCCCGGGTCAGGGCATCATACTCAAAATCTTCCAGTTCCGGCGCATCCTGATCATAATAAAGACGATTATTTTTTTCAATGATCGTTCGCAGCTCTTCCACGCGTTGCTTTGCCTGTTCCAACTCCAAGAAATCCACTCTCCCGCTCTCCGACTTTTCCTGCGCTGCAGTCCAGACTTGTTGGCTGGACGATGCTGCAGCACAGGCTTCATTTTTGTTAGTATACCACATTTTCCCGCCCTCTGCAAAGGAATACGGTTTGTATAGATCATTTATCCACCACAGTTGAAATCGGTTTCATTTTGCCTCTTCAGTTGATTTATAATCAATTCAGAAGAGATACTCTTTGTTGATTATTGCAATTTTAACACATACCACCGTTTTATTTTTGCCACATCTTTCATTGGATTTCCAGCAATTACAAGAGACTTTCTCGGTCAAATCTGCAATGGAGGATGCGAGCACGCTCCTCCGTTCACGCCATAAAAAAAGAGCCGTCCTCCCGATCCCTCGAGAGAACAGCTCCATGGTATTGACTTTATTCCAAGCTTCTGTGCCTTGCGCTTTGATCGTCTGAGCACCTTGTCAGTCTGGTACACAAGCTCCATCCGGTCGCGGTTTTTCGTGTAATTCTCATCGCCTTTACGCTTAAACTCGCTTTCAGCCTTGCGGGTTGCATCCGTGCCCATATAATCAGTATGACGCTTTTTACTAGCACTGTTTTTGTATGTAACACTTGCGGTGTTTCCAGTGCTAACGATTTTGTCAGGTCTCCACCGGTTTTCACGGTGCGATTTTCTCGCCTTGTCCAGCAGGCTCTCTTTCTCATTTGTTGCAGCACCAGCATGGCTGCCCTTGCTCCTCCGGTACGAAGCATACTCTTCTGCCGAGTAAAAGTAGCGGTAAACGTTCTTTCCGCCCCTGTTACCCACCAGCTCGCGAGCATAGTATCGGTGGCCGTCCCGCTCGGCACCTTTCTGGCCGTGCGCAAGGTATTCCCAGTAATCCATTTTGAAAAACTCCTCCTTTTCTTTTTGCGTCTTATGGCTTTGAACTGATTTCTTTCATAGTCTGTTGCTTTTATCCCCGTTTCAGTGCTATACTGGCTTTAACAGCCATCTTATTAGGAAAGGAAATCGTGTATGTGGAGTGCTAAATGCCCTAAATGCGGAGCAAAGATCCTGCTTGAAGATGCCAACGCAAAAGTCATTCAGTGTACGTCCTGCGGAGCACAGGTCCGCGTCAATATCAACGTGAACTATAACTACTCCAAATCAGAGCATACCGAGCATATCGTCGATGATGCAAAAATCAAGCAGGCCCAAAATGTTGATCGTGTCATCAACCTTTTTGCCTCTCCCATCGAGGAGCGCCGCGCCAAAAAGAAGGCGGAAGAAGAGCGTATCCAGCGCGAAGCAGACCAAGCCGAGCGTATCCGCAAAGAGCAGGAGGCAAAAGACGCTGAAGAACAGCGTGCTTACGAAGAATGGGCCTCCGCTCAGCACGAAAAACATGCCCGCCAGGCTGGGCGCGCAATTGCTAAGGCAATCAATTACTATCGTGCCAATGAACGGAAAATCCTCATCAGTGTCGTTCTCATTGTTGCTCTTCTTGCTTGCCGCGGCGTTTACGATTCCGTCAATCAAAAGCAGGAACAGGAACTCGCCGCACATCAGGCCGAGCTTGCCCGCCTGAAGGATGAAGAAATAGCCGCATCGCACCTTGCTATGGGCGAAGTCAAGATGCCTGAAATTGAGATCGGTATGGCCACCGACTACCGTATTGTCAAGCAGGACTTCGAGAATGCCGGTTTCATCAACATCACCGTCGAGCCAGTGCCTGATCTCACCAACACCACGACCAAACGCTATAACGCCGTCATCGAAGTCACCGTAGATGGTGTTCCTCGCATGAATGTCGGCGACTGGTATAAAGTCGATGTCCCTATCGTCATTACATACCACACCGTTGGAGATACCATCCTTACTCCGCAGGAAGAAGCCTATTCCATCGCGCAGGGCCTTCTACACGGTAAACAGGACTAACAGAAAGGCATTTTATTATGTACTTGATCATAGGGCTTATACGTTCCACAATTTTGTATCTCGGTTTTATTTCTGCTGTTAGAGAGCATTCTTTTCAATTACTTCTTCTGTACTTGATAATGCTCGCCATCCATGGCGTACTTCGTAAACTTTCTAAAGACCATATTTCAATAGGTGATACTCTTTTTTACGGAACTACTCATGATGTCTTAGCGCCAATTCTTGGAATAAGATCTCTTGTAAAATTGTTGAGGCATAAGTATCTTGATAGTCCAAACGAGCCTCACGCTGAAATTTTTCTGACACAAGGTATCACAGAAGCTGTATGGTCAGTCCTTTTTCTGATATATTTGGCAATCATTGTACTTTAATCACTCAAACGCATCCCGGTTCACCTTGTAACTTACATACGCATCCATCATAGCGGCAACCGCATCGATCTTCTGGTCATACCTCTGTTTCAGAAGCTTGCGGTTGCCGTTTGTGTCTTCCAGCGTAATGCAGTTGCCCATGGCAAATTGCATCAGTGCTTCGTCAAACAACAGTTTCCTCTGTTCACTCAGCTTCTTCAGCTCACCCAGCGTCATGCTCTCGGTCTTTGCGCCCTGTATCACCTTTTCAATGCCGTACTCGCCGTTCTCTCTGGCCCACCGCTCCACAAAGTCCTTTGCATTGTAGGGATCGTAGCCAAAGCACCGCACATCGTACCGGCTCTGTTCAATAAAGGCGTCATGGTCGTCGTAAACCTCCATCATGTCAAGCACGGTGCCTTCCATCACGGCCAGCGTCCCCTCCCTCATGAACTCGTCATATTTCTGGCGCATGGACTGCGGCAGCTTCGAGAGGGTGTAGCCAAGAAAGCGGAGATAGACGAATATGCTCTCAAGCGAATCGTTGGTCATAAAATCGATGACCTTACCGAGCGTGTTTACACTAGGCGTACCGTCGAATGGCTCATCAGCGAGCTTGATAAGATCCCCTGATGTTCTAGCATCAATCCAGCACCGGGTCGAAATATTACAATTCGAGCCACATTTTCTTCCATATATTTCCATTTATAGTTATGCCCTTTTGATTCACGATTTTTCTTTTTTTAAAATGCAGAAAGCTCCAGTCGGTTCATGTATTTTTTGCGTCAAAACGTAAAAAAGAGCCGTCCTCCCGATTCCTCGAGAGAACAGCTCCATGGTATTGACTTTATAAATATCAGATAGAAATGGTGTTACAAACGTCCAGCAGCACCGGGTCAAGTGTCTTGGTCATTTCAAGGGCTTCATCCACCGGATAGTCCACCAGCTTTTCGCCTTTCATGCCAACGATACGGTTATACTTGCCCTGCTCCAGCAGACAGACAGCGTGATAGCCCATTGCAGACGCATTCACGCGGTCACGCAGGGTGGGAGAACCACCGCGCTGGACATGACCCAGAATCGTTGCACGGGAATCAATGCCGGTACGGGCCTGGATCTCGTTTGCGATCTCCTGCGCATGGCCGACGCCCTCGGCCACGATGATGATGAAATGACGCTTGCCGGTCTTCTGGGTCTCTGCGATCTTATCCAGAATATCGCGCTGCATGTCGAACTCTTTCTCCGGCAGCAGAACAGCCATAGCACCGGAAGCGATGGCCACGTTCAGTGCAATGTAACCGGCATTGCGGCCCATGACCTCGACCACACTGCAGCGGTCATGGCTCTGGGTGGTGTCGCGCAGCTTATCGATCATTTCCAGCGCGGTATTCATCGCAGTATCGTAGCCGATGGTATAATCCGTGCAGGAAATATCGTTATCGATGGTGCCGGGCAGGCCGATCATCGGGATGCCGCGGTGGGCCAGCTCACGAGCGCCGCGGTAAGAACCATCACCGCCAATGACCACCAGTGCATCGATCCCCAGCTCGCGGCATTTCTCGGCACCCTTGTCCTGACCTTCCTTGGTCTTGAACTCCAGGCAGCGGGCAGTGTAAAGGATCGTACCGCCTGCAGAAATGATGTTCGAGACACTGCGCAGGTTCATTTCAAAGCATTCACCGTTCAGCAGGCCGTTATAGCCGCGCTGAATGCCGATCATACGGTAACCCTTATGCAGGCCGGTACGGACTACGGCGCGCACAGCAGCGTTCATGCCGGGAGCATCACCGCCGCTTGTCAACACACCAATCGTTTTGATCTGCTTTTCCATACGAGAGATTCCCTCCAATTTTGTCTTCATTTACCCAGTAATATCACAGCGCTCTCCATTTCAACGCTGCTCAGAGCACTTCACTTGCCTTGAATCATTATAACACAAACGCACCGTTTTGAAAACATTCTGCCTGTTAAGATTCGTGCACAGAAATGTCATTTTGTTGCAATATTGTCTGTGCCGACCAGTCTTTCCAGTTCTTCAAACAGCAGCGGATGGCCGGAAGTGTAAAGATGACGCGGCACCTGCAGATACTGCTTGGTGTCCATCAGGTACAGAAGCACCGGCATATCGCCATCGAAAATATGCAGAAGATTTACCACCTTTGCATATTCCCTGCTGCTGCGGGACGGCACACGGATATAGAGTTTTTTTGCAGCCTTCCGCATCGGGTCCGGGCGGCCCTTGTCCGGCCGGGAAGGATCATAGCTTTCAATAGGGACAACACTCTCTGCCAGCAGCTTGGAGGCTTCGTCCTCTCGCACAGAAAGTTTGCCGTCAATCACGACGACCGCGTTTTCGTGCAGCGAATCACGGAAGGTGTCCAGCACTCTGGGGAACACGATCACCTCCATCGTACCGGTCAGGTCTTCCACACTGGTAAAGGCCATCATGCTGTTGGACTTGGTGGTCATCATGCGGCTTTTTACCACTGCACACACGATGCGCACCCTTTCGCCGTCCTTCACATGGGCATCCTCGCCGGTCAGATCCTTGATGGAGTGGGACGCGATCCGCGCCGACTGCTCACGGTAGGCGTCCAGCGGATGGCCGGACAGGTACAGGCCGCTGACATCCTTTTCCTGCTGCAGCAGCTCCTTGTGACTGTATTCCGACAGCTGTTTGATCTCATAGCTGTCTGCAGATGCTTCATCCTGCGCTTCCCCGCTCATGACCGAGAACAGATCCAGCTGGCCGTCCAGATTGCGGCGGGAGTCTGTTTCGATGCTTTTCAGAATGCCTTCCACCGCCTCCACCTGACTGTGGCGGTTGCTGCCCATATGGTCAAAGGCACCGGCCTTAATCAGGCTTTCGACCGCCCGGCGGTTCAATTCTGTACCATGCATCCGCTTGCAGAAATCGTACAAGCTGGTGTAGGGCTTATTCTGCCGCTCTCTGACCACATTCTCAATAAGGTTGCGGCCCACGTTCTTGACCGCGTTCAGTCCAAAACGGATCTGACCGTTGTCATCTGCCGTAAATCCGCCGTTTGAAACATTCACATCCGGCGGCAGCACCTTAATTCCAAGCCGTGCGCACTCACCGGAGTACTCGATGACTTTATCGGTGTTGTCCAGCACGCTGGTCAGCAATGCAGCCATGAATTCGCTGGGGTAATGGCACTTGAGATAGGCTGTCTGAAATGCCACATAGGCATAGCAGGCAGCGTGGCTTTTGTTGAATGCATAGGAGGCAAAGCTGGACATTTCGTCGTAGATCTCGTTTGCCACTTTTTCCGAAATGCCGTTTGCCACACAGCCCGGGCATTCGTTGCCGGGGTCGGTGCAGCCGTGCACAAAGTGCTCACGCTCTGCCTCCATAACAGCATGTTTCTTTTTGCTCATGGCGCGGCGGACATTGTCTGCCTGCCCGAACGAGAAGCCTGCCAGCTCACGGAAGATCTGCATCACCTGTTCCTGATACACGATGCATCCGTTGGTCACGTCCAGAATGTGCGCCAGCTGCGGGGTCTTGTAGCTGATCTTATCCGGCTCGTGGCGGTTGCGCAGATAGGTCGGGATGGAGTCCATGGGGCCGGGACGGTACAGGCTGATGAGAGCGATGACATCTTCAAGGTTCTGCGGCTGCAGGCCCACCAGGACCTGCTTCATGCCGGAAGATTCCAGCTGGAACACGCCCTCGGTATCGCCCTGTCCCAGCATCCTGTAGGTGTTCGGGTCGTCATAGTCCAGCTTCTGGACGGAAAACTCCGGGTCGTGCTTCTGCACGGCAATTTCCGCATCGCGGATGACCGTCAGGGTGCGCAGCCCAAGGAAGTCCATCTTCAGAAGTCCAAGCTCCTCGATCTCGGTCATGTTGAACTGGGTCACGGGCAGACCATCATTGGTGGCCAGTGGCAGATAGTAGTCCGTAGGCTCCGGGGTAATGACGACGCCCGCCGCATGCGTGGATGCATGGCGGGGCATTCCCTCCACCTTCAGGGCCGTGTCGATCAGCTCCGTGACCTGCGGGTCGGTGTCGTACATCCGCTTCAGCTCTGTCGAGACCTCCAGCGCACGCTTCAGGGTCATTTTCAGTTCCATGGGGACCTGCTTTGCCACCGCATCCACCTGCTGATACGGGATCCCCATTACACGGCCAACATCGCGGATGGCGTTGCGGGCTGCCATGGTGCCGAAGGTGACGATCTGCGCCACATGGTCAGCACCGTATTTGCGGTTGACGTAATCAATGACTTCCTGTCGGCGTTCGTAGCAGAAATCCACATCGAAGTCCGGCATGCTGACACGCTCCGGGTTCAAAAAGCGTTCAAAAATCAGATTATAGCGGATGGGGTCGATATCCGTGATGCCCACACTGTAAGCCGCAATGCTGCCTGCGCCGGAGCCGCGGCCCGGGCCCACCGGGATGCCCTGACTCTTGGCGTAGTTGACGTAGTCCCACACGATGAGGTAGTAGTTTGTGTAGCCCATCTTTTTGACCACGCCGATCTCGTAGGTCAAACGGTCTTTGTTGGCCTGCGGTACATCAGGCCCATAGCGGCGTTCCAGACCCTCCCAGCAGAGCTTTTCAAAAAACGCCTGATTATCCATCCCGTTCGGTGCTTTATAATAGGGGATTTTGGTGTGCCCGAAATCAAAATCAAAGCTGCACTGCTCCGCAATTTTGGCCGTATTTTCGCAGGCTTCCGGCACCATGGAGAACAGATCATACATTTCATCTGTCGTTTTGACATAGAACTCATCGGTCTGGAACTCCATCTTATCCGCATCCTGAATGGTCTTGCCGGTCTGGATGCACAGCAGGATGCCCTGCATCTTGGCATCCTCCCTGCGCAGATAGTGGGAGTCGTTGGTGGCTGCCATGGGGATGCCTGTTTCCCGCGCAAGCTTGATGAGCTGCGGCAGAACGATGTTGTCCTCTTTCAGGCCATGATCCTGCAGCTCAATGTAATAGTTGCCCTCGCCGAACAGGTCGCGGTACCACAAGGCGCTGGTTTTGGCACGCTCATAGTCGCCTGCCAGAATGGCCTGCGGGATCTCACCGGCCAGACAGGCAGACAGGCAGATCAGTCCCTCGTGATACTGTTCCAGCAGCTGCTTATCGATGCGGGGCTTGGAGTAAAAGCCCTCCACAAAAGAGGCCGATACCATTTTGATAAGGTTTTTGTAACCGGTCTCATTTTTGCACAGCAGGATCAGATGGTTATTGCCATCGATCTTGTTCACCTTATCAAAGCGGGTGCGGGTGGCAACATAGACTTCGCAGCCGATAATAGGCTTGATGCCCGCCTTTTTAGCCGCCTTGTAAAACTGCACGCAGCCGTACATAACGCCATGGTCTGTGCAGGCAATGGCGGTCTGCCCGCACTCTTTTACGCGCTCCATCAGCTGGTCGATGCGGCAGGCACCGTCCAGAAGGCTGTATTCCGTATGGATGTGCAGATGAACGAAGTCCCTTCCAAGACGGTTGTTCTCACTGATCTCGCTCACGCTGTGCCTCCTGTTCCAGATTCTTCCGCAGATTTTCGGCCAACGCTTCCAGTTTCTTCATCCGGTGTGACAGGCCGGATTTGCTCACCGCAGGCTCAAAGCAGCCGCACAGTGCCGTGAGCGAAAGGTCCGGGTACTGCATCCGTTTGGCGGCAGCTTGCTGCAGCACCTCCGGCAAGGTGGAAAGGGCATCCTGCTCTTCCAGAAATCGGATCGCCTTCAGCGTCTGCGCATTGGCGCGGGCCGTTTTGCCGAGGTTTGCGGTGTCGCAGTTGGTCTGACGATTCGTCTGGTTGCGCACCTGCTTGAACGCCTTCTGCGCGTGCATCTCCTCAGCGGCATTCACTGCCCCCATAAAGCTGAGCAGCCGTTCTACATTGGCTCCCGTTTTAACGTAGATCAGGTTCACACCGTTGCGCCGGGTGCGGTGCGGTGCAAACTCATGCTCTGCCAGCAATGCTTCAAAGTCCCGTGCAAGGTTGGTGCGGGAGGTAAGGAACTCCAGATTATATTCCTTCTGCGGGTCAATGACTGTTCCACTGCACAAAAAAGCTGCGCCAATGTACGCACTGACGCAAGTCTGGCAGCGGATAAGGCGGGGATCGATCTGCAGGCTGGTCTCACTGCCGGTGGTGCCGAACAGCTCATGCATCCGGGCCACCTGCTCCGGCGCACGGATGTTGAACTCGTACAAAACACCGCTGGGCCGCTGCTTTTGCAAAATTTCGCCCTGCACGCCGCAGCGGGCAAACAGCTGCTGTGCAGCCTGCACCGTCTCCTGCTGTTCGGTCTGCACCACAAGGCCCCTGGCATCAAAATATTTGGCAAAGCACGCAATGCCATAGGCCGCCGCACGCACACAGCAATCCTTCTGGATGCTGCGTGCAGCGATCTCCTCCCGCGCACGGGACGCAAAACTACTCATATTTCCTCAATTCTGTCAACGCATGGCATCACGATGCTGCACGCCCGGCTCGTAGCCGAGTGCCGTGCAATACTCCGCGATCTTACGCGCAAATGTAATGGAGCGGTGCTTGCCGCCGGTACATCCCACCGCAATGGTCAGCTGGCTTTTGCCCTCCTTGACGTAAAGCGGCAGTGCATACTGCAAAAAGCTTTCGTAGCGCTTGAGCAGCTCCTGCGCTTCCGGGTGCGCCATGACAAAGTCCACCACTTCCTGATCCAGTCCCGTCTTGTGCTTGAGCTCCGGGACATAGAAAGGATTGGGCAGGCAGCGCACGTCCAACACGAGGTCTGCTTCCGGCGGGATGCCAAACTTGAAGCCAAAGGACATCACGGTCAGGCGCATTGCACTTTTTGCTCCGCCATTTTTCACAAACAGATCGCAGATGCGCTCCTTGTTCTGCGCAGTGGAGAGCAGTGCCGTATTGATGGTATAGTCTGCACGCTCCTGCAGCGGCTTCAAAATCTTGCGTTCCTTTGCAAAGGCCTCCCGCGTGGAAATGCCCTCCGAAATGCTGATGGGATGACGGCGGCGGGTCTCGCTGTAGCGGCGCATGAGCACATCATCCGGGGCATCCAGAAACAGGACCTTATACAGGATCCCCTGCTCGTCCAGTTTATGAAGCGCCTGCTCGATCTCCTCGCTGGTGCGGCAGCCGCGCACATCCATAGAAAGTGCCACCCGCTCCAGCTGGCTGTCGCCTGCTTCCGAGAACGCAGTGATGCTGGGCAGCAGTCCGGCCGGAACATTATCGATGCAGAAAAAGCCGATATCCTCCAGTGCATTCATGGCGACCGATTTGCCTGCACCGGAAAGTCCGCTGACGATCAACAGCTCCATAATTGATATCCCGCTCCTTTTATCTTGCCCAATATTTTTATTTCACAACACGGATCTCTTTTTCCAGTTCATAGCCGGTCTTTTCCTTCACGATGGCACGCACTTCATCGCAGAGGGCCAGCACATCGGCACAGGTGGCACCGCCGAGGTTGACCACAAAGCCGCAGTGCTTATCGCTGACGGCGGCACCGCCGTGACGAAAACCGCGCAGGCCGCACTGGTCGATGAGTGCAGCTGCAAAAGCACCTGCCGGGCGCTTGAAGGTGCTGCCGGCGCTGGGCTTATCCAGCGGCTGCTTGTCCACACGCTTTGCCATCAGTTCATCCATTTTTGCACGGATGTCCGCTGCGTTCCCGGGCTGCAGCGCAAACTGCGCCGAAAGGATGCAGCCGCCATTTTCTTCAAAAATGCTGTGGCGGTAGCTCAGGTCCAGCTCTGCTGCCGATGCCTGCACGACCTCTCCCTCTGCGGTCAGATACCGCACCACAGTGAGGACATCCTTCATTTCGCCGCCATAGGCACCCGCATTCATATACACTGCACCGCCCACCGTGCCGGGGATGCCGTAGGCAAATTCCAGACCGGACAGGCCGTGTTCCAGCGCAGCCCTGCACAGGGCTGCGAGCCGGACGCCCGCACCGGCTGTCAGCATATTGCCTTCAACGGCAATATCGCTGCCCAGTGCAGAAATGTCGATCACCACACCAGCAAAACCCTCGTCCGCAAACAGGATATTGCTGCCGTTGCCCAGCAGATAATAGCGGACAGCCTGTTCTTTGCACAGCGCAACCGCACTGCAAAGCTGCTGTTCCGTCTGCGGCTGCACGAACAGCTGTGCAGGGCCGCCGATTTTAAAGGTACAGTGTGCCGCAAGCGGCTCGTTCTCCCGGAACGGGATGCCTGCCTGCAGCAGCTTCTGTTTGAATCGTTCCATAGTGGGTAGCTCCTAAATCAGTCCATTTTGTCATCCAGACCCAGACGGATCAGCAGCTCACGCGCTGCATTGTAGCCCATCTTTTTCTGGCGGTTGTTGATGGCGGCAGTTTCCAGCACGACAGCCAGATTACGGCCCGGCGAGACCGGAATGCTGGTGCTGGGGATGCTGACGCCCAGAATATCGTAGTACTCGTTTTCCAGTCCGGTGCGCTGGTAGTTTTTGGTGGGGTCCCATGTCTCCAGCTGAACAACAAGATCCAGACTTTCGCTCAGTTTGACCGCACCAACACCGTACACACGGGCCACATTGACGATGCCAATGCCTCGCAGCTCAATAAAATGGCGGATATTTTCCGGTGCGGTGCCCATGATCTGGCGGTTGGACACCTTGCGCAGCTCCACAGCATCGTCTGCTACCAGACGGTGGCCGCGCTTGACCAGCTCGATGGCAAGCTCACTTTTGCCGATGCCGCTGTCGCCCAAGATCAGGATGCCCTCGCCATACACCTCCACCAGCACGCCGTGCCGGGTGATGCGGGGTGCCAGTTCCAGATTCAGCACACTGATCAGGCTGCCCATCAGCGTACAGGTCGTCTCGTTGGAGCGCAGCAGCGCTACGCCATGCTTCTGGGCCAGTTCCTGCATTTCCGGGAAGGGAGTCAACTCCTCGCTGCGGCAGACGATAACAGCCGGCGGCTGCTGACGAAACAGCTGATCCAGTGCTTCGTAGCGTTTTTCGGCCGAAAGGCCGGACAGAAAGTTCATCTCTGCCAGACCCATGATCTGCAGGCGCAGCTTATCAAAATAATCGTAATAACCCGCCAGAAACAGACCGGGACGGTTGACCTCAGCGATCTCCACACAGATCTGATCCAGTTCCTTTGGCGTATAGACAACTTCCATACTGACACGGTCGGTCAGCGTTTTGAGCGAGACATTGAATGTGCCCATCCTTGTTTCCTCCTGTGCTCCCTTTTGCCGTGCAGCACCGCCATTCCGCCGGGCGGGCACAGCATTCTTTCCTTTTATTATAATAGAATGATTCCTAAAAAACAATACAGCCGCTCTTTCTTTTTCCTTTGCCGGAAAGAAACCTACGCAGCAGCGTGTCCATACACTTTATTTTTACATTTTTCTTACTTTTACACGGATTTTACATTCCGCGGATTTTGGATTTTACATTGCAACAGTATACTCTCAGACAGGAGAGAACCATCAAAACACGCAGGATGCTCTTTCTGTAAGCAGAGCGCCGCTGTTCCGGCGGTGTGCACTGCGGGTGAAAGCAGCTTCTGAAATCAAAAGTGAGGAAATCTTTATGACCATTTTCAATGTCTTTTCCCTGCTTGGCGGCCTTGCCCTGTTTTTGTTCGGCATGGACATTATGGGCAAGGCCCTGGAAAAGCAGGCCGGCGGCCAGCTGCAGAAGATCCTGAGCAAGCTGACCGATAACCCCCTCAAGGGGTTTTTCCTTGGCCTGTGCGTCACCGCTGTGATCCAGAGTTCCAGCGCTACCACCGTTATGGTGGTC
This sequence comes from Faecalibacterium sp. HTF-F, assembly GCF_023347535.1. Taxonomy (NCBI): domain Bacteria; kingdom Bacillati; phylum Bacillota; class Clostridia; order Eubacteriales; family Oscillospiraceae; genus Faecalibacterium; species Faecalibacterium wellingii. Next base: position 1,388,396 of record NZ_CP094473.1, on the reverse strand, counting down.
GGCTTTGTCAACAGCGGCATCATGGAACTGCATCAGGCCATTGGCGTCATCATGGGCAGCAATGTGGGCACCACCGTCACCAGCTGGATCCTGAGCCTTTCCGGCCTGCAGGGTGACAGTCTCCTCATCAATCTGCTCAAACCCACTTCTTTCAGTCCTTTGCTTGCATTTATCGGCATTTTGCTGTATATGTGTAAGAGTGAGAAGAAAAAGGGCGTCGGCACCATCCTCATCGGCTTTGCCGTGCTGATGACCGGCATGACTGCCATGTCCAACGCCGTCCTGCCCCTGCAGAACGAGGCATGGTTCACCAGCCTGTTTACCCGCTTCTCCAACCCCCTTCTGGGCGTTCTGGTGGGTGCCCTTGTCACCGGCATCATCCAGAGCTCCAGCGCCAGCGTCGGCATCCTGCAGGCATTGAGCGCCACCGGCGTCATCACCTACGGCAGTGCCATTCCCATCATCATGGGCCAGAACATTGGCACCTGTGTCACCGCGTTGATCTCCTCTGTGGGCGCCAACAAGAATGCACGCCGTGCTGCCATGGTCCATCTGTACTTCAACATCATCGGTGTAAGCATCTTCCTTGTCGGTTTTTACGGCCTGAATACGGTCTGTCACTTTGCTTTTGTGAACACCACCATCGAGGCATGGGGCATCGCTGTGGTGCACTCGGTGTTCAATATCGTGGCAACGCTGGTGCTGCTGCCCTTCGCAAGCCTGCTGGAAAAGCTGGCCATCCTCACCATTCCGGATTCGCCGGAAAAGGAAAGCTTTGCGCTGCTGGATGACCGCCTGCTGAACACCCCTGCCGTGGCTGTGGAGCGCGCCCGCTCTGCTACGGCTGAGATGGCAGAGCTTGCCCGTGTGGGCGTGATGCAGGCCATGAGCCTGACCCATGAGTGGAACGACACACTTGCGCAGAAGGTCCGTGATGAGGAGACGCAGGTAGACCGTTACGAGGACGCTCTCGGCACCTACCTTGTCAAGCTTTCCAGCCGTGAGCTGAACCACACCGACAGCCAGAGCGTGAACACCCTGCTGCACACCATCAGCGATTTTGAGCGTATCAGCGACCATTCCGTAAACCTGCTGGAATCCGCCGAGGAGATGCACACCAAAGACATCCAGTTCTCGCAGGATGCCCGGGACGAGCTGCAGGTGCTGGAAGATGCCGTGCAGGATATCCTGAACCGCACCACCGATGCTTTCCATAAAGGCGACCTGCATCTTGCCAGCAAGGTGGAACCGCTGGAAGCCGTGGTCAATGAGCTGGTGCGCGCCATCAAAGCCCATCATATCGCCCGCCTGCAGGCCGGCAACTGCTCCATCGAGTACGGCTTTGTTCTGGATGACCTGCTGACCAACTATGAGCGCGTGTGCGACCACTGCAGCAATGTTGCCGTTGCACAGATCGAGGTCGCACAGGACAGTTTTGATACCCACGCTTACCTCAACGAGCTGCGTCACGGCAGTGACACCAAGGAAAGCGAGGAATTCCATCGTCGTTTGGACCGTTACCGTGAGCGCTATCTTTTCCCTGAAAATCAGTCTGCGGAGGATTTTGATAAATGATCTATATTGTGGAAGACGATGCCGCCATCCGGGAGCTGGAGCAGTATGCCCTGCAGTCCAGCGGATACGAGGTGGCCAGCTTTGAGAGCTCGGAGCCCTTCTGGCAGGCCATGCACGCTGCAGAGCCGGAGCTGGTGATCCTGGACGTGATGCTGCCCGGTGAGGACGGCTTCTCTATCCTGAAAAAGCTGCGCAACACCCCTTCCCTGCGGCGGCTGCCCATCATCATGGTCACGGCCAAGTCCAGCGAGCTGGACACGGTGCGCGGGCTGGACTGCGGCGCAGATGATTACATCACAAAGCCCTTTGGCATCATGGAGTTTCTGAGCCGGGTGCGTGCTGCCCTGCGCCGCTCGGCTCCGGAAGCACGTCCCAATGTGCTCAGCTTTCACGAGATCCTGCTGGACAATGCCCGTCACAACGTGACTGTGAGCGGAACGCCGGTAGAGCTGACCTACAAGGAGTACAGCCTGCTGCGTTTGCTGCTGGAGAACACCAATCTGGTGGTGACACGCGAGACCATTCTGCAGGTGGTGTGGGGCACCGACATTTCGGTGGAGAGCCGTACTGTGGATATGCATATCCGCACCCTGCGCAAAAAGCTGGGGGATGCCGGCAAATACATCTGCACTGTGCGCAAGGTGGGTTATAAGCTGACCGATGAAGAGGAGGCCGGTGAAGAATGAAGCTGCGCAGCATGGAAGAAAAGATCAGCTACCGACTGTTTCTGATGGGTTTCTTTGGTCTGTTGTTTACAGCGGCACTGTGTATCTTTGTGTTTCATAAAGCCTTTACTGCACAGGCATGGACCGGCCTTGAGCGGGAGGCGGAACTGGTCAGTGCCGGATACGATCTGGTGCAGGATCCGCAGCAGCTTACTTCTTTTGTTTCCAATGATCTGCGCATCACTCTGATCTCGCAGGATGGCAGCGTGCTGTTTGAATCCGCCACGGATCAGCCCATGGAAAACCATCTTTCCCGGCCGGAGATCCGGCAGGCCATGGCCAGCGGCATCGGCCGGGATATCCGGGACTCGCAAACTATGGGGTATGAGACCTACTATTATGCAGTGCTGCTGCCGAACGGCGAGATCCTGCGCACTGCACAGGACGCCGAAACTGTGTGGTCTATCTACGATTCCTCCATTCCCGCCATCGTGCTGAGCTGTGTTGCGCTGATGCTGGCTGCCGCTGTGCTGGCCACCCTGCTGACGCGTGCGCTGGTGCAGCCGGTGCTGAGCATGACCGAAGACCTTGACCATATTCAGGACAATGTGCCCTACAAAGAGCTGATCCCCTTTGCAGAGAGCATCCATTCTGACCGCATCCTGCGCGAAAACAATGAGAAGATGCGGCAGGAATTCACCGCCAATGTCAGCCATGAACTCAAGACCCCTCTGACCAGCATTTCCGGCTACGCCGAGCTCATTGAGACCGGCATTGCAAAGCCGGAGGATGTGCCGGGCTTTGCGCAGAAGATCCATGTGGAAGCCAGCCGCATGATCCAGCTGGTCAATGATATCCTGCAGCTTTCCAGTCTGGACAACGCAAGCGAGACCGGCTCGGAGCCTGAAATGGAAACGGTCGATCTGCTGAACGTTGCAAAGGAGTGTGTGGAGCGTCAGAAGCTGAATGCCCGCCGGGCTTATATCTCGCTGACCTGTCTGGGGGAGAGCGCTCTTGTACACGGCAACCGTCCCCTGCTGGATGAGCTGTGCCAGAATCTGTGTGATAACGCCATCCGCTACAACCGGCCCGGCGGAAAAGTGCAGATCACCACTGCCTGCAATCGGGACGGCCATTGCACCCTGACTGTGACGGACAATGGCATCGGCATTCCGAAAGAAGCACAGACCAGCGTGTTTGAGCGCTTCTACCGTGTGGATAAGAGCCGCAGCAAAGCGACCGGCGGCACCGGTCTGGGACTGGCGATCGTCAAGCATATTGCGCTGATCCATGGCGCCCGCATCAAGCTGGAAAGTCAGGTGGATGTGGGTACCACCATTACCGTTACTTTCCCGACTGCAAACTGAGAAGCAGTAGCTTCTGCGCTATTCCGGTAAAAATCTCACGACTGTCTGTAATTGCGGACAGTCGTTTTTTATTGTGATCTTCTCTCTGCCCACACCATACTGCAACGCGCTGCGCTGCTGCAGATGCACAAGGTCTATCCCCTGCTGCCAGAAACTCTGCACGGTCTGTGTGCACAGCCGGGCCAGCTGAGCGCACTGTGCGGCACCGGGCTGCGGGGTTTCATCTCCACGCTGGCAGTCCAGACGCAGGCGCACCGATTCTCCTTTTAACGTGACCGAAACGCTGCACCGGCGGATCGTCACCGGTTCTTCTGCAAGCCAAAGCGTATGCGTCCCGTACATCCCGGACAGAAGCTGAACCACTGCCGTCTGCTGGGCGTCCAGCTTGATGCGCTGCTCCCCTTTCCGGAAAACACTTGTTCCGGCAGCGGAAAGCTCCTCATCTTGCAAGGTAAGCTGCGGCCAGAACATTCCATCCCGATGCTGGTACAGGCGCGGCATCCGGCCCGATTCCTGCTTCAATTCATTCAGGAGTCTGTCCGGAAGCCCTTCTGCAGCTTCAAGCTGTTTTTCCAGTTCTTCCGTGGAAACTGCAAGGATGGAAGCTTTTGCCGCCGCACGCCCCCGCCCGCTTTCCAGAACGATGGACTCATAGGCAGAAAGCAGTTCTTCTGAGGTGTTCTCACTGATTATGAGAAAGTCGCACAGGCGATAGTCTGCCTTCTGCGGCAGCTTTTTTTGCACGGATGAAAGTGCCTTTTCCAGCGTACTTTCTTCGGCCAGCCGCATCTGCATTGCAGCTGACGCTTCGGATGCATCCGCAGATGCTTCCGGTGCCTGATACAAAAGCCCGACTGTCACCGTTGCCTCGTTTTGTGCAAGATAGAGTGCTCTTACCATGCTTTTCTCCGTGGTCTCGCAGCGGAGAAACAGCAGGCACCAGCCCGCCAGCAAAAGCATGCCGGTCAAACGCAGGAGCCGCCGCCTCATCCTGCTGCTCCTTTCCTGCAGTTTGTGGCTTTTTTCCACAGCTTACCTGCCGCTGCGCAGAGGAAGCCGATACGGAAAACAGCGCAGGTAAGCCAGATCAGAAGCAGGAGCGCATCCATACGTGAGAAGATGCCCACGCTCCATGCACGCAGCAATTCCTGCTCCGGATAGTCCGTTTCGCCAAACACAAGGCAGATGCCGGCGGCAAGACACACCTGTGCAAAAAAGGTCAGCCACGGCAGAAAAAGAACGCGGCGCGGCGCAGGTTCTTCTATCAGAAGGGGCCAGAGCAGATACTCCGCGTACAGCGGTACACGCGGCAGCCGGGCCAGCTGCACTGCATCCGGTTCCAGCAGATGGGACCATTCCATCTGGCCTGCAATGCCTGCCAGACAGAGCCCCTCCCCCAGCAGCACAAACCACCACAGCACCCTTGCCGGGGCATCCCAGCCGGAAAGTGGAATGCGGCATCCCACCCAGAGCAGCAGCGGGAGCAAGCCGATCATTGCCATGGAATGAAACTCCTGCCGACAGACGCTCTGCGCCTGCATTGCCGTCCTGAACGCCTCTGCCAGAAGTCCGAGGACCGCAGCAAAAAGCCAGACCTGCCGCACTGCCGTCTGCTGCCAGCAGACGCACAGCACCGCGCTGATCCCGGTCAGCAAAAGTGCCCCGAGCCCTCCATAAAGAAGCATCCCGCGCAGGGAAACGCCCGGTTCAAGGCCTTCTGCCAGAGCTGCCGTCCATACACTCAGTGCCAGTGCGGAAAAAGAGAGTTTCTTCTGCCCTTGCATTCCTTTTCCTCCCGTCTTTGCCAAATGTTAAAGCCCTTCTGCGAAAGGCGGCGGTAGTTGCGGCGGATCACGCCATCCTCTGCCATGGGTCGCTGCGGAAACGGGTGCGCCGCCAGATACGGTACCTGCAGACAGGCCGTGCCGGAAAGGCTGAGCAGAAACGCAAAAAAAGCCCCCGCAAGACCCACCGGCCCGGCAAGACCTGCAGCCAGCACCACGCCCAGACGCAGCAGCGTCGCAGGCTCGTACAAAGAGGGCGTGACGAACACCGCAATGGCCGTGATGCTTGCCACAAAGATCACCGGCGTGCTCATAAGCCCGGTGGCAATGGCGGCATCCCCAATGATGAGGGCCGACACCAGACTGACCGAGTGCCCCAGCGACTGAGGCATCCGCAGACCCGCTTCCCGGATGACTTCCAGAATAAGCATGACCAGCAGCATTTCTGCAAACAGCGGCAGCGGCGTTGCCTTTTCTGCCGCTTCGATCCTGTACAGCAGCTGCGGCGGGATCAGCTCCGGCAGATAGACCGCCAGACACACGAACACCCCCGGCAGAAATACGGTCAGATAAAACGAAATATATTTCAGGACGCGCAGAAAAGAGGAAAACACCGCGGTGGATGCATAATCATCCAGACATTCAAAGTTTTCGCAGAAGAGGGCCGGAAGCACCATGGCGGAAGGGCTGCCATTGACCAGAACCACGATTTTTCCCTCACAAAGCTTTGCTGCCGCCACGGCGGGCCGCTCGGTATAGCTCACCGGCGTGAACAGCCGCGCCTTGCCCGGCAGCAGCCACGGTACAAAGTAGCTGGAATCCAGCAGAAGCTCCGGTTTTGCCGCCGCAAGCGTTTTGCGCACACGCTGCACCATAGCAGGGTCTGCTTTGTTTTTACAGTAGCAGATGGCATATTCCGTCCGCATTCCGGTGTCTGCCTGTGCCGCTTCCTGTACCAGCTGTTCGCTGCGGATGAGCCGCCGCAGCAGGCTCAGGTTGACCCGCAGCAGATCGGCAAAGCCCTCGCGGGAACCGCGCAGATTTCCTTCGCCCGAGGGTTCGCCCACCGAGCGGAACTTGAGCCCCTGCACCGAGAATGCAATGCCCTTTGCGCAGCCGTCCAGAAGCAGCACCGCCATACCTGCTGTCAGCCGTTTGGTCAGCTCGTCCATATCCTCTACCGGCGCATTCTCTGCCGGAAAAGCCGAGTCGTGCAGGATCAGCTCGTAGGCCTGCATCCCGGTGCAGCACTGTCCGGGCTGCACCGGCGGGGCCTGGCGGCTGGCCGCATCCAGCAAAAGCGTCCAGAGCGAATCCAGACTGGCCATGCCGTCAAACAAAAGAATGACGGCTTTGCAATGATAAATCGTGATCTCTTTGGCATAATAATCCGCAGAAGGGCCAAACATCCGGTCCAGTGCCGCCAGATTTGCCGACAGGTTCTGTGATAACTGCTGCATCCATGTCCACTCCTTTGCACAGCAGTATGCCCGTATGATGCACATTCCATTCCCTTTGCAACCGACAGGAGGTCTTGTTTTTGAAGCTTCTGATCTGCCGAACCATCATCATTTATCTATGCGTTCTGTTTGCCATGCGGCTGATGGGCAAACGCCAGCTGGGTGAACTGCAGCCGGAAGAGCTGGTGTCCACCATCCTCATTTCCAATCTGGCGTCCATCTCCATCGAATCGGAAGAGGTGCCCATCACATCCAGCCTCATTCCTCTGTTCCTTATTGCGGCACTGGAACTGCTGGGTTCTGTGCTGAGTTTCCGCAGCCAGAAATTCTTCAATTTTCTATCCGGCAGGCCCAAAACGGTCATTCTGGATGGAAAGATCGACCAGAACGCTCTGCGGATGCTGCGCCTGACCACCGCCGATCTGATGGAGGCGCTGCGCGGCAAAAACATCTTTGACCCGCGTGAGGTCTCCTACGCCGTGATCGAAACAAACGGGACCCTCTCGGCGGCCCTGCGGCCGGAGAAAGAACCTGTCCGACTTTCCGACCTGCAGATCAAGGTAAACCATGCCAACGCGATCATCCCCTTTGTGCTGGACGGTCAGGTGCTGGAGGATAATCTGCGCTGGTGCGGCAAAGACCGCGAATGGCTGGAGCGGACTGCACAGGCCAACACCCTGCTGCCCGAGGAGATTCTGCTGTTGATTGGCAGCGAGACCGAAGACTATTTTCTGTTAAAAAAAGAGGATCGCCATGGAAGCGGTCCCCGGTGAGGTGAGTGGATGAAGCGGATCTATGCGTGTATCGCCATCGTGGCCGTGCTGCTGGGTGTGGCTTTTTACAGCAGCTGGAAGGTGCAAAGCTTTGCCGAAGTGATCTCGGCAGACCTTGACGCAGCTGCCGAGGCCATCCGCAATGCGGATCATCCTGCTGCGCGGCAGGCCCTTGCCGATGGTGCCGCCCGGTGCGACCAGATGCGGACAAGCATGAATCACCTGCTGCGCACTGCAGATTTTACCGAACTGGAAGCCGCCCTGCGCGCTGCGGACGGCCATCTGGAAATGAACGCTCCCGAGGAAGCCTTTGGTGAGCTGCGGCGCGCACAGGTACAGGTGGAAACGCTGGAATGGCTCTCCCATCGGCTGGTATGACAAAAGCACCGGAACTGTGCCTGTTCGGACACAGTTCCGGTGCTCATAGGGTCTATTCTGTTATTTCTGTGGTTCCCTGCGGTCGCCCATCAGCTTCTGCAGCTCATTGAAAAAGCTCTCCACATCAGCGAACTGGCGGTAGACGGAGGCAAAACGGACATACGCCACCTCATCGATCTTTTTCAGTTCCTGCATGGTCAGCTCACCAATGCGCACACTGGGGATCTCACGGTCGTAGGAGCTGAGCAGGGTCTGCTCAATGCTGCTGACCGCCCGCTCCAATGACTCATAGCTGACCGGGCGCTTGGCGCAGGCACGCACCATGGCATTGAGCAGCTTCTGCCGGTCAAAGGGTTCCCGGGAGCTGTCCTTTTTGATGACCACAAGCGGAACAGTCTCCACGACCTCATAGGTCGTAAAGCGCATGTGGCAGCTGAGACATTCGCGGCGGCGGCGGATGCGTTCGCTGTCTTCAGTGGGGCGGGAGTCGATCACTTTGGATTCCTCAGCTCCGCAATAGGGACATTTCATGTTCTGTTCCTCCTGTCCGGTCTGACCGGGCTGTGTTTTTATGCTTTGGTCTTGGGTTTGCGCTCGCTCCACAGCACCCACGCAGAGGTGGAAACGCACAGCGAAGTATACACACCGCTGATCATGCCCATCATCAGCGGGAACGCAAAGGTAAAGATGCTGTCCAGACCGTACAGCTTTGCCACGACACACATAACACCCAGTGCCATTACCGTGGTAATGGTGGTGATGAGGGTGCGGCGTGCAGACTGATTGACCGAGCGGTTGACCAGCTCTTCAAACGAGGCTTTCTTGCCCATCAGGGTGCGGTTTTCACGGATACGGTCGTAGACCACAACGGTATCATTGATGGAGTAGCCCAGAATGGTCAGCATGGCTGCAATGAAATTGCCGTCCAGCGGAGTGCGCAGCAGCACAAAGGTGCCAAACACCACCATCAGGTCGTTCACCAATGCCAGCACCGCCATCATGCCGCCGGTCAGGCCGCCGATGTTCTTGAAGCGCAGGGCAATGTACAGCAGGATCAGCACCAGCGCGAACACCACAGCCACCAGACTCTTCTGCAGGAACTTGATGCCCATGGCAGCGCTGACATTGCTCAGGGACAGCTGCTCAAAGTGGTTTTCCGGATAGCTCTCGTTCAGGCTGTCCAGCAGGTCGGCCACCTGTTCCGTGGTCACCGTCTCGGTACCGGGCATGGAAATTTTCAAGGTCTGGTCGCCGGTGGCAACGTTCTCGCCGGTCTGCAGGGTCAGGCCGGTGCTGTCCAGTGCAGCGGAAGCCGTTTTCTGCACATCCGCCGTGGTAAAGCTGCCCTCGTAGCTCAGGGTGATCATGGCACCGCCAGTGAACTCGGTATCCAGATGGACGCCGAACACCACAGCGCACAGCACGATGGCTGCCATCAGGCAGGTGGAAATGGTCAGGAAGCGCTTGCGCAGGCCCACAAAATCGATGGGCTTCTTTTCTGCCGTTTCCTTGCCGGGCTTTTCAGCGCCGTAAAGCCAGGGGTTGCGCAGTGCCTTAATGGAAGCTGCGCCGCGGATCATCACACGGGTAGCAAACACGCCAAACACAAAGTTCAGCAGCACACCGGTGAGCAGCGTATAGCCGAAAGCATAGATCGTACCGGCAGTGGACGGGCCAAAGGCAAAGAATACAAAGTGCAGTGCCTTGGCAAACAGGCCGTCCGAGGGGCCGAAGGCACCCATCAGCACGACCGCCACGATAACGATGGTCACATTGCCGTCAATGATCGGCGTCAGACCGCGGGCAAAGCCGCTCTTGAGTGCACCGTCCAGCGACTTGCCGTTTTTCAGCTCTTCCTTGATGCGCTCTGCGGTGATAACGTTGGCATCCACACCCATGCCGATGGCCAGAATGATACCGGCGATACCGGGCAGGGTCATGGTGAAGCTTTCAAACACCGGGAAATAACCGGACACGAACGCCAGCGTTGCCGCCACCTGACCGGCCAGTGCCATGCAGGCCAAAAAGCCCGGCAGGCGGTACAGGATGGTCATAAATACCACGATCAGCGCAAATGCGATCAGACCGGCCAGCACCATGGCGCTCAGGCTGTTTTCGCCCAGGCTGGGGCTGACGGTAGAGTAGCTGTCCACAGTCAGTGCAAAGGGCAGTGCGCCGGAGTTGATCTGGCGGGCCATCTTGACGACCTGCTCCTGCGTGAAGGGATTGGATGCCGAACTGGTGATGATGGCAGAACCATCGGTGATCGCAGTGTTCACGGTTGCGGTGCTCACGTTCTCGTCATCCAGCCAGATGCTGATGGTGCCCTTGGACGCGGCCAGCCGGGTGGTCGCGTCGCCGAATGCCTTGGCACCGTCGTCCGTAAACTTCAGAGAGACGAAATACTCCGATGCACCCCCGCTGGTCACAGGGCCATACTGGGCTGCGGCACTCTCGATCATGGAGCCGTCCAAAATCAGCTCACCGTCGGCACTGCTGCCCTCCCGGAAGGTGAGGTACGCGGTGGTGCCGATCTCGTCGATCGCCGCTTCCGGGTCAAAATCTGTCTCACCGGACTGCCACGGAAACTCGAGGATCAGGCTGTCGGAGGTGTTGTCCACATACAGCTCATAGTCGGTCACGTTCAAAGCGACCAGACGGTTCTCAATTACAAGCTGCGCAGCCTCCAGCTGTTCTTCGGTGGCATCGTAGCCATCCGACGGCACAAAGGTGACGTTTACGCCGCCCTTGATATCCACACCGAAGCGGATATCCTTTGCGCCCTTGATGTAGGTCGTGGTCGTATCGCCATACTTGGCATACACGCCGAAGAAGGCAGTGTAGACGAACACTGCGATCAGCAGCACTGCGGCGACAAGATGCCATGCTTTGCCTTTTGTTTTCATAAAATTCAGGGAACCTCCAAAAGCAGCGGCGCAGACAGCCGCTGCCCGTATTCTGGTACAGACCCGCCTTCTGCGGGCCGTCTTTCTTCCGCAGGGCAGCCGTCATGCCGGCTTTCCTGCGACAAAACTCCCCTGACGGCTCAAGCGAGCCGCACAGAGGAGATAAAATCAGGAATCGTTAGATCTTAGTCCGCCTTATCAGCCAGCAGCTTTTCCACGACCGCCAGACGCACGCAGACGCACAGCAGTTCGGATGCCATTTCTACCTCGTCCAGACTGGGATAGGTAGGTGCAATGCGCAGGTGAGAATCCTGAGGATCCTTGTGGTAGGGATAGGCAGAACCGGCACCGGTCAGAGTCAGGCCCGCATCCTTGCACAGACCTGCCACGCGCTTTGCACAGCCGGGCATCACATACAGGCTGATGAAGTAGCCGCCCTTGGGGTCCGTCCAGTGGGCAATGTCGCCGCAGGGAATGAGGTTGTTCTTGAATGCCGTCTTGACGGCATCGAAGCAGGGCACCAGACGACGGCGATGCTTTGCCATGTGGGCCAGAACGCCTTCCTTGTTCTTCAGGAAGCGGACATGGCGCAGCTGGTTCATCTTGTCGTAGCTGATGATCATGACCGAGAAGCGCTTGCACATATACTTCATGCTGCTCTCACTGCAGGCAATGGCAGAGACGCCTGCGCCCGGGAAGGTGATCTTGCTGGTGGAGGTGAACATGAACACACGATCCTCGTTGCCGTACTTCTTGCTCTCGTTCAGCAGCACCGGAGTCTCGATGATCTCATCGGTGAGATGATGGACGATGTAGGCCTCATCCCAGAAGATCTTGAAATCAGGCGCAGCGGTCTTCATCTTCGCAAAACGCTCGATGGTCTCATCGCTGTAGGTGTAGCCATCAGGGTTGGAATACTGCGGCACGCACCAGATGCCCTTGATATCGGCATCCTCGGCCACCAGCTTTTCCACAATATCCATGTCCGGGCCGTTGGGGGTCATCGGCACACTGATGAGCTCAAAGCCAAACTCCTCGGTGATGGCAAAGTGACGATCATAGCCGGGCACCGGGCAGAGGAACTTGCGCTTCTCCACCTGAGACCAGGGGCACGGAGACTCCGGGAAACCAAACACATAGCCGATGTTGATGAGGTTGTACATCAGCTGCAGGCTGGAGTTGCCGCCCACGAACACCTCGCCGGGCTGCACGCCGAATACATCCGCGAACAGCACACGGGCTTCCTGCAGGCCTTCCAGCTCACCATAGTTGCGGGCATCCGTGCCGGCATCGGTGGTGTAATCGTTCATCTTCAGCAGGTCCATGGCCAGATCCATCTGGTGAGGGCCGGGCTTACCGCGGGCCATATTCAGCTTGAGGCCCTTGGCCTGAAATTCTTTGTACTTTGCTTCAAGCGCTGCCTTTTCAGCAGTGAGTTCATCACGGTTCATTGCAAGATAATTTGCCATTGGAAACACACTCCTTTATCGTACTTCCTGTTACCCATTGCGCTGGCGCTGCATCCGAGGGAGCCTTCCTGCCAGGGAACCGACTCCGTACTGCAATCCAGACCTTAATATTATAGTACATTTTCAGCCCGGAAACAAGAATATTAAAGCAAAAAGCCCTGCTAAAAGCAAAAAGCTTTTAAAACAGGGCTTTCACTCCCCTGCTGTGCGCCGAAGCGTCAGCTCAGAGAGGCTTGGTTTTTGTAGCGTTTGCGCACCGCGCCGTATTCCAGATGGGCTTCTCCGCCCTCCACAGTGTCTTCATCCACCGTCACGCGGATGATGGTAGCATCTGTGGGCACATCATACATGATGGGCAGCAGGATGCCTTCCATCACGCTACGCAGGCCGCGGGCACCGGTCTTGCGCTCAATGGTCTTGCGGGCAATGGCATGCAGTGCTTCATCGGTGAATTCCAGCTCCACATTATCCATGCCCAGCAGCTCTTTGTACTGCTTGACCAGACTGTTACGCGGCTCCTTGAGCACACGCACCAGAGCATCCTCGTCCAGATCATCCAGCACGGTAATGACCGGCAGACGGCCGATCAGCTCCGGGATCAGGCCGAACTTGACCAGATCGTGAGGTTCCACCTTGCGCAGCAAAGCGCGCTCGGCTTCGCTGGAGTTATCCTTCAGGCTGCTGCCAAAGCCCAGCGCGGACTTATCCGTGCGGCGCAGGATATACTTGTCCAGACCGTCAAATGCACCGCCGCAGATGAACAGGATATTGGTGGTGTCGATCTGGATGAACTCCTGCTGCGGGTGCTTGCGGCCGCCCTGCGGAGGAACATTGCTCACAGTTCCCTCAAGGATCTTCAGCAGGGCCTGCTGCACGCCTTCACCGCCCACATCGCGGGTGATGGAGGGGTTCTCGCTCTTGCGGGTGATCTTGTCGATCTCATCGATATAGATGATGCCGATCTGTGCCTTCTGCACATCGAAGTCCGCTGCCTGAATGAGCTTGAGCAGGATGTTCTCCACATCCTCGCCCACGTAGCCGGCCTCGGTCAGGGTCGTGGCGTCGGCAATGGCGAACGGAACGCCCAGCATCTTGGCCAGAGTCTGCGCCAGCAGGGTCTTGCCCACGCCGGAGGGGCCCAGCAGCAGTACATTGGACTTCTGCAGCTCCACGTCGCCGCCCTTGCCGCTGAGGATGCGCTTGTAATGGTTATAGACCGAGACAGCCAGCACACGCTTTGCCTCGTCCTGACCGATCACATACTGGTCCAGACCTTCCTTGATCTCGGCCGGGGTCAGGATGTTGATATCCAGACCGTCTGCGGGCTGGATGTGTGCGCGGTTTGCGCCGCCCCGTGCCGGGCGTGCGCTTTTGGGCTGATCCGGCTTATCGGAAAGCAGATCGTGGCACAGGCCGATGCATTCGCTGCAGATGTTGACGCCGGGGCCGATGATCATACGCTCCACTTCGTCCTGATGCTTTCCGCAGAAGCTGCAGACCAGATCCTTTTCATTTTTGTCTCTGCCGGAATTGTTATTTGCCATAGCTGTTTTTCCTTATCCTGGGTAAATTAAATGTCAGCGGCTCAGCGATGGGCAATGACCTCATCGATCAGGCCGTATTCTTTTGCCTGCTGTGCGGACATATAGTTATCGCGCTCGGTATCCAGCTGGATCTTTTCCAGCGGCTGACCCGTGTACTCGCTGAGCATCCGGTTCATCTTATCGCGGATATACACCATGTGTTCAGCGTGGATCTTGATATCAGTGGTCTGGCCGGACAGGCCGCCGCCCTGACCGCCTGCGATCAGCGGCTGATGGATCATAATCTCCGCATTGGGCAGTGCAAAGCGCTTGCCCTTGGTACCGCTTGCCAGCAGGAAAGCGCCCATGGAAGCAGCCATGCCCATGCAGATGGTGGAAACATCGCACTTGATATACTGCATGGTATCGTGGATGGCCATACCGGCGCTGATGGAACCGCCGGGGCTGTTGATATACAGGCTGATATCCTTATCCGGGTCCTGCCCTTCCAGATACAGCAGCTGTGCCACAACAAGGCTGGCCGTGGTATCGTTGACATCCTCACTCAGAACGATGATACGATCGTTCAGCAGACGGGAGAAAATATCGTAGGAACGCTCGCCGTGGGACGACTGCTCTACAACGTAAGGAACAAAACTCATAAAGTTCGCCTCCTGAAATGGAATATAGTATTTGCAAAATTGACCGATACGGTTTCCCTGCCGGTTCTGCCGTATCGGTCAATTTTTACAACCTTTGATTGAAACCGTGCAGCGCGCCGCCAGCTTCAAAGGAGTGCAGCCGACTGATTACTCAGCGTCTGCCGCCTTCTCTTCCTCAGCAGCCTTCTCCACGATGTTTGCGTGGCTCTTGATGAAGTCGATGGCCTTGTTGATGGCCAGATCCTTCTTCAGGTCGTCAACATTGACCAGCCCACGGACCTTGTCCTCTTCCATCTTGTACTGGTCAGCGATGCGCTTGATCTCAGCGGAAACTTCCTCCTCGGAAGCCTCGATGTTCTCAGCAGCGGCAACAGCCTCCAGAGCCAGACGGATCTTGACCTGCTTCTCAGCCTGAGGCATGAAGGAGGCACGGAACTGCTCCATAGTCTGGCCCATATACTTCAGGTAGTCCTCGAGACGCAGACCCTGCTGCTCCACGCGGAATGCAAAGTCGTTAACCATCTCGTCCATGCGCTCATCGTACATTGCCTGGGGGATCTCGCCCTCCATGCTGTCGATGACCTGATCGACCAGAGCATTCTCAACAGCCAGGTCATCCTGCTTGTCCAGCTGCTCCTGATTGTTCTTGCGGATGGAAGCCTTGAACTCGTCCAGAGTGTCGTACTCGGAGCAGTCCTTTGCCAGCTCGTCATCCAGAGCAGGCAGCTCCTTGTACTTGACCTCGTGCAGCTTGATCTTGAACACAGCAGCCTTGCCAGCCAGCTCAGCAGCCTGATACTCAGTGGGGAAGGTGACGTTCACGTCGAACTCTTCGCCAGCGGAGTGGCCCACGATCTGATCCTCAAAGCCGGGGATGAAGCTGCCGCTGCCCAGAGTCAGGCTGTAGTGCTCAGCCTTGCCGCCCTCGAATGCGACGCCGTCCACAAAGCCCTCGAAGTCGATATCAGCGATATCGCCATTCTCCGCAGCACCCTCACGGGTCAGCTCACGGGCGTTGCGCTCCTGCACACGCTTCAGCTCTGCCTCAACAGCCTCGTCAGAGACAGTATGGACAGTCTTTTCCACCGTCAGACCGTTGTAGCTGCCGATCTTGACTTCGGGCTTGACAGCGACCTTGACGGTCAGGGTGACACCGTTGGTCTCGTCAGCAGAGTCAACAGTGACTTCCGGACGGCCGACCGGCTCCACGTTTGCTTCCTTGACAGCAGCCTCGAAAGCCTCGGGGAACAGCTCGTTGATGGCGTCGTAGGTAAAGACGTCCTTACCGTAGAACTTCTCGATCAGAGCGCGGGGTGCCTTGCCCTTGCGGAAGCCCTGAACGGGGTACTTCTTGCCCTCTTTCTTGAAAACATCGGCAGTGGCCTTCTTGAAAGCCTCTGCATCGATGGAGAACTGCAGCTCTGCCATGCTCTTCTCGAGCTTTTCACACTTGATGAGATTCATTTGTTTTTCCTCCACTCAAAAAATCTATTGCTCGGGGCAGGAAATTTTTGCCCTTTGCAACCGCGCACTGCGTCCTGAATGAACTTGCTTTTGCAACATGCGGGGACGCGCGCGCTCAATTGGGTGCAACAATCGCGTCAAAACTTATTATAGCACGCTTTGGACACAATTGCCAGTCCAAATTGTGAATTTTTATCATTTCTGCCCTTGCTGCAGCTTCTGCCCGGTCAGAACGTCTCTGTCCCGGACGATCAATTGATGCGGTATGGGCAGAAACGCAGCCCATCCGCACTTACCAGCTTGTAGTGGATGCCGTCCACATCGCCCTGCACCGCATATCGGATCGCGTTGCCGTGCAGATGGCCGTAAAAGCATGTCCTGATGCCATATTCTTTTAAGGTGGCTACGATCTCCGGAGCACTGGTGCCGGTGTATACCGGCGGATAGTGCAGGAACACCAGCTTTTCCAGTCCCGGTTCAGCGGCATTCAGACTCATGCGCAACCGTCCGATCTCGCGGTTCATCACCTTTTCATCATGGGCCTCGCCTACATCAAACAGCCAGCCCCGGGTGCCGCAGATGGCATAGCCCTCTACGCTGTAGGAATTGTTGTGCAGGATGTGCAGGGTGTCGAACCCCTCTGCTTTGAGGTAGGCGTTCATCTTATTGGCAGTGGACCACCAGTAATCGTGGTTGCCCTTCATGATGATCTTCTGTCCGGGCAGGCTCTGCAAAAATTCAAAGTCCCTGCGGGTATCGGTCAGGCGCATGGCCCAGCTGATATCTCCTGCCAGCACGATGGTGTCTTCCGGTTTGATGAGCTTCCGCCAGTTTTTTTCCAGACGCTCCACATAATCGTTCCAGCCGGGAAAAATATCCATCGGCTTGGAAGCGCCCAGAGAAAGATGGGGATCGCCAAGCACAAAAAGTGCCATGTTTTTACTCCTGTTCTAAAATGCAGCAGGATGTATTATTCCTGATAGCCCAGCGCAACTTCGGCGATCTGCGCAGGCTCGATCACAGTGCTGAAGCGCTCCGGCTTCTGGCGCAGCGCAGCAAGACTTGCCGGTGCGGTATGCGCGGTAGCTGCTTCCAGCTGCTGCATTGCTTCAAAATCATTTTCCGGTGCAGACTGTCCCAGAGCCGCCAGCACGCTGCGCGGGAACTTGAAGGGAGACGCAGTGGACAGCACCACCATGGGCACCCCTTCGCGCTTTTTCTGTGCAGCCACATGGAAGGCCACTGCGGTGTGCGTATCGCACAGGTAGTTGTCCTTCTCATAGCGGGCACGGATCTCCCCTGCCACTTCTTCCTCGCTGCTCCAGCCGCAGGAAAAGCTCTCCTGAATGGCGGCCAGCGTCTCCGGACGCACCGTGTAGCTGCCGGTCTCAGTCAGACTCTTCATCAGGCCCGCCACCTCGGCATCACTGCCGGTGACATGGTACAGCAAGCGCTCCAGATTGGAGGACACCAGAATGTCCATGCTGGGCGAGGTGGTCTTGAAGAACTCCCGCTTTGCGGTATAGGTGCCGGTGGTGAGGAAATCGGTGAGGACGTTGTTCTCATTGGAGGCGCAGACCAGCTTGCCCACGGGCAGGCCCATGCGCTTTGCATAGTAGCCTGCCAGAATGTCGCCGAAGTTGCCGGTGGGCACGCAGAAATCCACTTCATCGCCGAAGGCGATGCTGCCCGCCTTGAGCAGCTGGGCATAGGCGGCAAAGTAGTAGACGATCTGCGGGACCAGACGGCCCCAGTTGATGGAGTTGGCGCTGGACAGGCGGATGTCCCGCTTTGCCAGCTCGGCCGCGATGGCCTTATCGCCAAAGACCTTCTTCACACCGGTCTGGGCATCGTCGAAGTTGCCGCGCACCGCGTAGACTGCCACGTTGGCACCCTCCTGCGTTGCCATCTGCAGACGCTGGATCTCGCTGGTGCCGCCCGTGGGATAGAACACCGCGATCTCCACACCCGGGATATCATGGTAGCCGTCCAGAGCTGCCTTGCCGGTATCGCCGCTGGTCGCCACAAGGATCAGGGTCTTTTCCGTGCGGCCCAGATTCTTTTTGGCTTCCACCAGAAGCTTCGGCATCAGCTGCAGAGCGTAATCCTTGAATGCGCAGGTAGGGCCATGCCACAGCTCCAGCGCATAGGTGTCTCCCTCCACCGGAGCAAGGTATCCGGCCTTGCCTCCGAAAGCATCGCCATAGGTCTTGCGGGCCGCTTCCGTCAGAAAGTCCTGCGAATAGTCGGTCAGATATTCCTTGATGACAGCAGCTGCCATAGCCGGGTAATCCAGCTCACACAGCGCCTTCACATCCACCTGCGGAAAGCTTTCAGGGACAAACAGGCCGCCCTCGTTGGACAGGCCCTGTGCGATCGCTTCCGAGGAAGTCACTTTGCGGTTTTGGTCTCTGGTACTGAAAAACTGCATTGTTGTCGCTCCTTTTTCGCCGTGGAACGCTGAAAACACGTTCCTGCTGCTACGGCAGAGAAGATCCCTGCCCGTACATTTCCCACCGGGGCGCTTGCTTTACGCAAGAAAAGCGCCCCTTATAATATGTACCATCCAGCGCCCGCTGTCAAGAGGGAACACTTCCGCCACATCAAATCGCACCGGTGCATCGCTCTGTCCGGTACACTGCAGATAGTGCTGTGCTGCAAGGATCAGCCGCTTCTGTTTGGCGGCATTGACCGCAGCAGCCGGGCGCGAAACGGCGTCCGAGCTGCGGGTCTTTACCTCGCAGATGACAATGGTCCCATCCGGTTCCTGTACCACCACGTCCAGTTCCCCCATCCGGGTGTGGAAGTTGTGTGCCAGCAGCCTGCAGCCCTGCTTCTGATACCAGCGGGCCGCAGCGGCTTCTCCCCTGTGCCCCGTCTCAGCGCGGTTCACTTTCCGTTCTCCGGCCAGTAGCCCTGTTTTTTCAGGAAGCTGCGGCGATAGAATGGCTGGATGCCGTACTGCGCAATGAGCTCATAGTGGAGCTTGGTCGGGTAGCCCTTGTGCTTTGCCAGCTGATACTGCGGGTACTGTCTGTCCAATTCCAGCATATAGCGGTCACGGCTGACCTTGGCAAGGACGGATGCCGCGCCGATGCTGGCGCTGGTGGCGTCGCCCTTGACCACCGGCTGTGCCGGGATCTGCAAACCCGCCGGGGTGCGGTTGCCGTCCACCAGCACGAGGTTCGGCACGATGTCCAGCTCTTCCACGGCCTGCTTCATGCCGCCCATGGTGGCGTTGAGGATGTTTTCCCGGTCGATGACTTCCGGCCCCACAAAAATAATTTTGTAGGCCAGCGCCTTTTCAACGATCTCGTCAAACAGGGCTTCCCGTTTTTTCTCGGTGAGCTTTTTGGAGTCGTTGATGCCATAGACCGGATTTTCCGGGTCCAGAATACAGGCCGCTACGCACACCGGGCCGCACAGAGGGCCGCGCCCAGCTTCGTCCACGCCTGCAAAGCAGCCGTACTGACTGCGTACAGCGGCATCGTATTCATACAGCGGAGCCGAGATCTCCTCGTCGGAACGGCGCTTCATTCCTCTTCCTCCTCGGCAAAATCCGTCAGGTCATCCCGCTGCGGCGGGCGCTCCAGCGAAATACGGCCCCACTTGCAGGCGCGGAATTCATCCACCAGCATAATGGCACAGCGCTCGGTGTTCACCTCGCCGCCACGCACCAGCAGGCCGCGCTTGCGGCCAATGGCTTCCATCAGCTCATAGGGCGGCAGTGCCAGCGTTTCGGCGTCCAGCTTGTAGCGCTGGGCCACAAGGTCGGGGTAGTTGCGGCGTACTTCATCCAGCAGGTTCATGGCCAGCTCTTCCACGTCCAGAATATCGTCCTTGATGGAGCCGATGAAGGCCAGATTGGATGCAATGGTCTTGGAGTCAAACTTCTTCCACAGTACGCCGGGCATATCCAGCAGATCAAATTTGTCGGTGCTGACCCACTGCTTGCCCTTGGTCACACCCGGGCGGTCTGCCGCTTTGGCGCGGGCAGAGCCTGCAAAGGTGTTGATAAAGGTGGACTTGCCTACATTGGGGATGCCGCACAGCATCACCTGCGTCTTGGCACCGCCCATGCCGCGGTTCTGGCGGCGTTCCAGCAGGCCGGCCAGTTCTTTTTCGATCGCCGTCTTAACGGCATTGGCGCCGCCCTTCTGCTTGGCGCTGATCGCCACACAGCCGGCGTCTGCTGCACGGAAGTATCGGATCCATTCTTCCGTTACAGCCGGGTCGGCCAGATCTGCCTTGTTCAGCGCATAGAGCTTCGGCTTGTGGGCCGTGATGCGCTCGATCTCCGGGTTCAGGCTGGAAAGCGGGATGCGGGCATCCAGCAGCACAAGGCTTGCATCCACATGCTGGATCTCCTGCTCCATCATGCGCAGGGTCTTGGTCATGTGGCCCGGGAACCACTGAATATTGTACTGGTTTGCAAAGCGGGTATCCATTTCGTTCATTTTACCACCCCAAAATCTGTAAAGGGCATAAAGCACACAAGCACTTTGCCCAGAATATCCCGTTCGTCGATGCAGCCGACATAGGTGGAGCGGCTGTCCAGCGACTGGTTGCGGTTGTCGCCCATCACGAACACCGTGCCCTCCGGCACTGTGTACGGGAACTGCACATCGTAGCCAAGATAGGTAGGCTCTGCAATGTAGTCCTCCTGCAAGACCTCACCGTTCACCGCCACGGTGCCGGTCGCATAATCGATGGAGACCGTATCGCCGCCTTTGGCGATGACACGCTTGACCAGCGGCTTGCCGTAGGAGGTATAGCTGTCCACAATGACCACATCACCGCGCTGAGGCTCGTAGCCCGCCCCCCACACGATGAGCTTGTCGCCGTTGACCAGCGTAGGCACCATGGAGCTGCCGTCCACCTGAATGATGCGGAAGAAAAACGAAAAGATCAGCACCAGCACCAGCGCTGCCGAGATCAGGGCCTCGTACCATTCCAGCAGATTCTGCCCGCGCACGGGCTTTGTCTGTTCCTGTTTTTCCATATCCGGTACACCTCACCTTCTGGTTTTACACTGCTGACCCGATTATACCGCAGCCGACAGGCTTTCTGCAAGCCAGATCACCTGTTGGCCGCACAGTTTTTTCAAATTTTTGATAAAGAAAAAAGGGACAACGAGGTTGTCCCTTTTCTCCCGTTTCAAATCGGGGATGATCAAATATCGCTCTTGACCTTGGCAGCCTTGCCGGTACGGCCACGCAGGTAGAACAGCTTTGCGCGGCGGACCTTGCCCTTGCGGACAACGGTGACCTTCTCAACGAAGGGGCTGTTGATGGGGAAGACACGCTCGATGCCAACACCGTAAGCAACGCGGCGAACGGTAAAGGTCTCAGCAACGCCGCCGTGCTTCTTTGCGATCACAGTGCCCTCAAAGGCCTGGATACGCTCACGGTCGCCTTCCTTGATACGAACATCAACGCGGACGGTGTCGCCAACGTTGAACTGGGGCTTTTCAGCCTTGATGCTGCCTTCAGAAATAATCTTCAGTGCGTCCATTTTTGAATCCTCCATTTGTTTTTAGACGTTCATGCACGGCACCTTGCCGTCAGAGGACCGCCCGTTTAATGATATTGTCATTAACCCCGCTGTGGTCTCAGCGGACACTAACGCCTAAATAGGATATCACAAAACCTGCGTGAATGCAAGCGTTCTGACCAAAATAAATGCAAAAATTTTCTGTTTTGCCCAACAGACGGTCTTTCACGCTCCGATCAGACAAACAGCTGCTTATCTGCCGCCAAAAACTTTTTGCGCAGGATGTTGGCGCTGACGGCAGGCAAACCGAATTTTTCTTCCAGAAAGCCGGTGAGCAGCAAAGGGTTCAGGTTCAGTTCCTGTGCGGCCGGCATGCACAGATCAATGTGCAGGCTGTCCCCCTCCGTGGTGTACTCCACCTGCGGGATGTGATCCTTCAGCTCAATGATCTTGTTGCCTTTTTTGCCGTGCTTTTCCACCGGAGCGCTTTCCAGCGCGTTGTACGCATCCAGCGCCGCTGCCGCTGCTGCCGGGTAGGTGATGCGATAGCATGCGTAGGCAATGAGGTCCGCCTTCATCTGCACCGGGCCAACGTGCGTGATCACGATGCCTGCGGGCATGATGGCATTGAGGGCCGCTTTCCACTGTTCAAAATCCGGGGCTTCCGCTTCGGTCTTGACGTCCACACACTCGCACTCACTCTCCTGCCCCAGCGAAAGCGGGCAGGCAAAGGTCATATAGATGTGGGGATTGAAGCCCAGCGTATGCCACACCGGCAGGCCGCTGCGCTTGAGCACCCGCTGCATCACCCGCTGCAGGTCCAGCAGGGAGATGTAGGAGGCCTCATTCTTTTTCTCAAACGAGATTCTGACTGTAATCAAAGCAGGGACCTCCTAACAGATGATTTGCACCGCAGCCGTGGCAGGCACGGTTGCAGGGCTGGGTGGTCTGGGCGGCAAGCGCCTTTTGGTACTCCCGCACCAGATATTCGTGGGTGACGCCGTAATCCATGTGGGACCAGGGCGTCACTTCGTCCAGACCGATGGGCCGCTGGCAGTAGAACGCCGGGTCGATGCCCAGATCTGCAAAGGTCTGCAGCCATGTGTCGTACTTGAAGCACTCTTCCCAGCCGTCAAAGTAGCAGCCGCGCTTGTAGGCTTCCACAATGACCGGGGCAAGGCGGCGGTCGCCCTTGGCAAACACGCCCTCCAGAAAGCTGGTGGTGCTGTCGTGATAGTTCACCTTGATCTTGCGGCTGCGCACACTTTCCAGCAGATGCTTCTGCTTGGCCTGCAGGGTCTCGGCCGTATCCATGGGCACAAACTCAAACGGCGTATGGGGCTTGGGCACAAAGCAGGCACAGCTGATCGTCACCTGAACGCCCTTTCCCTTGCCGCGCTTGGGCAGAGAATAGTAAAGATCGACCACCTTCTGCGCCGTCTCTGCGATGCCCTCAATGTCCTCCATGGTCTCGGTGGGCAGGCCCATCATGAAGTAGAGCTTGACCGAGGTGTAGCCCGCGTTGAATGCAATGGTGCAGGTCTTTTCGATCTCGTCCCATGTGACATTCTTGTTGATGACATTGCGCAGGCGCTGGGTGCCGGCTTCGGCAGCGAAGGTCAGGCCGCTCTTGCGCACCTTGGTGGTTTTTTCAATGAGACTCTGGGAGAAGTTGTCCACACGCAGGCTCGGCAGCGACAGGCTGACATGCTCTTTGGGTGCCCACTCGTTCAGATCATCCAGCAGCTCTTCCAGCTGTCCGTGGTCAGAGGTGGACAGGCTGGAAAGGCTCAGCTCCTCATAGCCGGTGTTGGCGCACAGCTCCTGCGCCGCCCTGTTCAGAAGGCCCGCGTCACGCTGACGCATGGGGCGGTACAGAAAGCCCGCCTGACAGAAGCGGCAGCCGCGCACACAGCCGCGCAGCACCTCGATGCTGGCGCGATCCTGAATGGCACCCACCATGGGCACCACGAAATTCGTGGGCGGGGCAAACTCGTTCAGGTCCTTGATGATGGCCTTGGTGATGCGCGCCGGGATGCCCGGCTCGTTGGGGGTGATGGCCTTGACCCGGCCATCCTCGTAATACTCCACATCGTAGAACGCCGGGATATAGACGCCGGGGATCTTTGCGATGCGCAGCAGCAGTTCCTTTTTGGAGACGCCGCCCTCTTTTTTGGCCTTTTCGATCTCGGCGCAGATGCCGGGCAGCTGGTTTTCGCCCTCGCCCAGCTGGATCACATCAAAAAAGTCTGCGATCGGCTCCGCATTGCAGGCACAGGGGCCGCCCGCCACGATCAGCGGCCAGCGTTCGTCACGGTCTTTGGAATAGAACGGGATGCCGGCCAGATCCAGCATGGCCAGAATGTTGGTATAGGACAGCTCGTACTGCAGGGTGAAGCCCACTGCGTCAAAGGCGGTGAGCGGGTCCTTGCTCTCCATGGTGTAGAGCGGCAGGCCAAGGCGTTCCATTTCAGCCTTCATGTCCAGCCATGGCATGAAAGCGCGCTCACACCACCAGTTTTCGTGGCGGTTGAGCAGCTCATAGAGAATCTTTTCGCCGAGGAAGGACATGCCTACCTCATAGGTGTCCGGAAAGCAGAACGCAAAGCGGACATCCACTTTTTCTTTGTCCTTATATACACTGCCGGGTTCTCCGCCGGTATAACGGCCGGGCTTCTGTACCCGTCCCAGTGCTTCTTTCAGTTTTGGATCAAACATCGAGTCCTCCAATAAACAGTCCATTTTTACACGTCATTTTATTGTACCCGAAATGAGCTGTTTTTTCAATCATTTCCCCTAAACTTTTTGCCTGCACACCGCATTTCGCGCAGGCAGGACGCCAGCTGCGCCCCATCCAGCGGAGGAACGGGCAGCAGATTGAATCCCCCGGTCAGCAGATTTGCCGCCCAGAAGGCACTGCCGCGGATGGTCAGTTCCTGTTCCAGCCGCAGCGCCCAGATGCCTGCCAGCATGAAATTGACCGCCGGGCCTGCAGCAGCCAGCCAGAAGAGCCGCCCCGGTGAAAGGCCCCGGGCCGGAGCGTCCATCCGCATACAAAAGCCGGTCATGGTCACCTCAATGACCGGAAAGCGGCGCAGCAGCGCACAATACACCAGAATGTGCCCGCACTCGTGCAGGAACGCCGCCAGCAGGCCCAGCCGCAGAAAGCCGCTGGCATCGAAGTACAGCAGAAAATACAGGGAACCGCACAGCAGCACCGGGTCCCGGAACACCAGAGGCCCCAGCCGCAGGGCATCAGGATGCTTCATGCGAAAGGCCCAGTGCATCTGCCGGGTCACAGGCTTTTCCCTGACGATACAGCTCAAAATGCAGATGTGCCCCGGTGGCCCGGCCGCTCTGCCCTGCCGTGCCAAGGGTCTGCCCGGCCTCTACGGCTTCGCCCGGACGGACATAGATATACTGCAGATGGGCATACACCGCCGCTGTTCCATCCGCAAGCAGAAGCTCTATGCAGCTGCCATAGCTGGCACTTCGCTTTGTGCGGAGCACGGTGCCGCCCTGCACCGCAAGGATGCCGGTGCCCTCGGCGCAGGCAAGGTCGATGCCCTTGTGGAATGCCCGTTTGCCCGTAAAGGGATCCTCCCGCCAGCCGTATCCGTCCGAAATGCGCCACTGTGTGGTTTCCAGCGGAAAGCAAAAGGCATCATCCTCCGTTTTCGACTGCGCCCGTGCAGGGAGCACCAGTCTGACGCAAAGCAGTGCTCCCAGCAGGACCGCCGCCCGGAAAAGGGCCGATTTCTTCCCATATCTTGCGTGTTTTATGCGCCATCCTGCTCGTCCGCTCCGCTTCGTCTGCATACCGTTTCCCCTTTCCGCTGTAGTCCACTGTATGCAGGCGGCGGTTCAAAAAGACCCGGCGGGGCTTTTCCCTGCCGGGTCTTGCAGTGCTGTTATCTGCGGAACTTGAAGAGGTCCAGGAACTGCTTCAGGCGGCTCTTCTGTGCAGGCGCTTCAGCGATGGCCGGTTTTGCCGGCTTTGGCACAGAAGCAGGCCGGGGTGCCGGTTTTTTGCGGTTTACCATCTGTTCCAGTTCGTCAAAGTGATCGTGTTCCTCCGGTTTCGGGGCCGCATCCAGATGGATGGGTGCCGACGGTTCGGGAGCCTTTTGCGGCTCCTGCTTCTGTACGGGGAACTCCACCGCCTTTGCCTCCGGTTTCTCTGCAGACGGTTCTGCAGCGGGAGCTTCTGCAGTCAACGGTGCCGTCGGAGCCTCCACAGCCGCCTGTGCCGTTTTTTCACAGGCAGGAACTTTTCCAGTCCAGTCATCCCGAAGCAGCTCATACATATCCATCTGGCCGTTGACCAGTGCTTCGCCCTCGGCAGGCTTCACCTTCTGGTAGCTGCCATCCGGGCGCATCTCGCGGGCATTGACGTTATCCCGCAGCTGCAGCTGCAGAATATCGGTGAGCTTCTGCACCAGCACCGGGTCTTCCACCCGGACGCCCACCTCCACGCGGCACTCCGTGTTGCGGGTGAGGAAGTCGCCGGAAGCAATATAAATGCGGGTGTGCACTCCATCAAAGAAGCTGTAAATGCGGCCATGCTCCAGATAACGGCCCACAAGGCTGCGGATGTGCAGGTTTTCGGTCTTGCCGGGCACCTCTGCACGCACACAGCAGATGCCGCGCACGATCATGTCGATGCGCACACCGGCACAGCTGGCTTCCTGCAGCTTCAGGATGATGTCGCGGTCGCTGATGGAGTTGTTCTTCAGGATCATGGACGCCGGGCGGCCCATGCGGGCGGCGGCGATCAGGTGATCCATTTCTTCCAGAAGCACGCTCTTGAACCGCAGCGGTGCTACCAGCATCTTGCTGCTGTCCTCGGTCAGGCGCTGTACGGCAAGGTTCTGGAATACGTTGGATGCTTCCTCGCCAATGACGGGATCGGCCGTGATAAAGGAATAATCGGTGTACAGCTCACTGGTTTTTTCGTTGTAGTTACCGGTGCCGATCTGGGTGATGTAGGAGTAGCCCTGTGCGCCCTTGCGGGTGATGAGAGTCAGCTTGGAGTGCACCTTGTAATCATCGAAGCCATAGATAACGGTGCAGCCTGCTCCTTCCAGCTGCTTGGACCAGTCAATGTTGTTCTGTTCATCAAAGCGGGCGCGCAGCTCCACCAGAGCCACCACTTCCTTGCCGTTTTCAGCCGCTTCCATCAACGCCTGCACGATCTGGGATTCCCGCGCCATACGGTAGAGGGTCATCTTGATGGAAATGACCTCCGGGTCATGTGCCGCCTTTTTGAGCATGGCAATGAAGGGCCGGATAGACTGGTACGGGTAGCTGAGCAGCACATCATGCTTCTGCACCTCGGCGGCAAGATCGTACTGCGGCGGCGGCAGCATGGGCCGCGCCGCCGGGTAGAACAGCTCCGGATGTCCGTCTGCCTCGATCCTGCCGGTGAGCTTATAGAAGAAGCTCAGATCCAGCGGGCTTTTCTGCACGAACACCCGCTTATGGGTCAGCACAAGGCGGTTGCACAGCAGGCGTTCCACCTCCGGGGCAGATGCAGTTGTGATCTGCAAACGCACAGCCGCCAGCTTGCGGCGGCGCTTGAGCAGATCGGACATGATCTCACGGTAATCGATATCGTGATCCATCATGCCCTCTTTCACATCGATGTCCGCATTGCGGGTCACGCGGAACAGGCACTTTTCCTGAATGGCATCCTTGCCAAAAATGCTGGCCGCAAAATGCAGCACCAGCTCCTCGGTGAGGGCAAACAGCGTCTCGCCATCTTTTTTTACAATGTGCATTCGTTCCATCTGGCTGGAAATGGGGATGATGCCCAGGCTCTGCCCTGCAGGGTGCTTTTCCCTGAGCAGTACGCCCAGATAGATCTCCTTGTTGCGCAGGAACGGGAACGGATGGCGGTTATCCACGATCTGCGGGCTGAGGATGGGGAACAGCTCGGTCTGGAAATATTTTTTCCAGAAATGCTCCTCCTCCTTGGTCAGATGGTTAAAGTCCACCTTGCGATAACCGCATTCCGCCAGTGCTTCCAGCGCCTTTGCGTAGTATTTGTCGCATTCTTCCTGCAGCTGTGCCGTTTTGGGCATAATGGCAGTCAGCTGTTCCGCCGCGGACATGTTGGTCTTGTTTTCCCTCTTGACCTTTTTGCCCTGCTCCTGTTCCAGATTGGCGCGCTCCTGCAGAGAGCCCACGCGCACCATGAAAAATTCATCCAGATTCGAGCCATAGATCGCAAGAAACTTGACCCGTTCTGCAAGCGGAACATTTTTATCTTTGCCCAATGCAAGAACGCGCTGATTAAAATCCAGCCAGCTCAGTTCCCGGTTGATAAAAATGGTTTCGTCACTCATAGTATTCCCCTTTTCCAGCTGCCTTGCGGCTCAGCTCACGGTTGCCTGCCCTTTCCAGGAATCCACCACAGTCTGCGTCAGGCCCGGAACGCAGGCTGCATCCTCCACCCGTGCAAACGGGCCGTTCTGCTCCCGGTATTCCAGAATGGCTCTGGCCCGGCTTTCTCCTACGCCCGGCAGGGTGCACAGCGCAGAAAGCCCGGCTGTGTTCAGATCCACCAGCATGTGCTGTTCCAGCCCTGCTGTATCCGGCAGCGGCTGGACCGCAGTGTCCTGCAGCGGCACGGCAAAATAAAACGCCAGCGCTGCACATAGGATCACTGCAGCCACCGAAAGGCAGATAAAAACCGCCTCCCGTTTTTGGGACTCCGGCAGATGTGTTTCTTTCATTGTACCTGACTTTCCCCCAAAAAGAAAGGCTTCTGCGAAAGAATATGCAGAAGCCTTGCACAAATTTTACGCTAAATTTTCAGCATCCCGTACCATACGGTACAGCACTTCCACCGCAGAGCCTGCCGCAGCATCGGTCAGGGTGACCTTTTGCGCAGCAAGACGCAGCTCTGGCGGAGCATCTGCCGCCGCCACGCTCTGGCTGGCATTGCGCACCAGCTCCAGCATGGACATGCCGCCCGCCAGCACCAGAACATCCTCCGGATTGATGCCCACCGGCATACACACAGCATCCAGCATTTCGTGGCCGGAAACGGTTCTGGGCGTCAGGATCAGGGTATCTGCTGCGGCACGCTCGCCCAGCAGCACCGCTGTACGATCCCCCAGCGATTTTTCCAGCAGCGAGATCATGGGCACGGCCTTGCTGTCCTGATACAGCAGCACCCGCAGCACTTCTTCCCCCTTGATATCCGCTGCATTCGCCAGCAGATAGGGGGTCCATTCCTGCCGCAGATGGCGTTCCAGCGCCTCACTCATGCGCAGCACCCGGGTGGTGCCATCGGTCATCTGCAAAGCGACGCCCACGCCTGCTGCGTCCGGCAGGCGGGTGAACAGATCGGCGTCCTGCCCGGCAAAGCTGCACAGCGTCCGGCTGGTGCCATCGGCAAAATGGTAGGCCATCGCGCCGCCGCACACCAGCGCAGGGGCATTGAGCCGCACACTGCCCAGAATGGAACGCACTGCCCGGGGCGTGCGCTGCGAGAACACCGTAAAACGGCCGCCGCGGCGGACGAACAGCTGCAGCACGTCACGCACAACCTGAGTCAGGTTTCCATCCGCTCCCAGCAGCAGGTGATCCAGATCACACAATACAAGCCTTTGGTTCAGCTGGTTCATAGGGTTTCCCTCCTGAGCGTTGCAAGAAAATGAGTGAAGTATTCCGGCAGCTCCGAATCAAAGCGCAGCTGTTCGCCGGTAATGGGGTGGATGAACCCCAGTGTTTTTGCGTGCAGGCACTGCCCGTGCAGGCTGGTGATGCAGTTGTGCGGGCCGTAGACCGGGTCGCCTGCCACCGGATGCTGGATGGACGCCATGTGCACACGGATCTGATGGGTGCGGCCGGTCTTCAGGCGGCATTCCAGCATGGTGAAGTTGTTCAGCCGTTCCAGCACCTGATAACCGGTGTAGGCATATTTGGTGTGGGGTTCATCGGCCGGGTAGACTGCCATTTTTTTGCGGTCGGTTTTGCTGCGGCCCAGATTGGACTCCACAAAGCCTTCATCCTGTGCAAAGCCGCCGTACACGATGGTGCGATACGCGCGCTCCACACTGTGCACCGCCATCTGCTGGGAAAGGCCGATGTGCGTTGCATCGTCCTTTGCCACCACCAGCAGGCCGCTGGTGTCCTTATCGATGCGGTGCACGATGCCGGGGCGGATCTCACCGCCGATGCCGGACAGGCTTCCCTTGCAGTGCCACAGCAGCGCATTCACCAGCGTGCCGTCCGGGTTGCCGGGAGCCGGGTGCACCACCATGCCCTTGGGCTTGTTGACCACCAGCAGATGCTCGTCCTCATAGACGATCTCCAGCGGGATGTCCTGCGGCACGGCCTCGATGGGCTTGGCGTCCGGGATCTCCAGCAGAATGGTGTCACCTGCCTTGAGCTTCAGGCTCTTGGCCACCTGCCTGCCGTTGCACAGCACATGGCCATCCGCCACAAGGGCCTGCAGGGCAGAACGGGAAAGGCCGGTATCCTCGCCGCTGAGAAAGCGGTCGATGCGCTGGCCGGCCGTTTCCTGCTCCACCACAAATTCACGCTGCTCCATGGCTCACTGCTCCTTTGCGCCGCCGTGCAGCTCTTCCAGAAAGATCTCCAGCACCCAGAGACCCACGCCCACGCACACGCAGATATCCGCAAAATTGAACACCGCAAACTGCATGAACAGCAGATTGATGTAGTCCACCACCACGCCGTTGAGCACACGGTCGATCAGGTTGCCGATACCGCCGGCAAGGATCAGCAGCAGTGCGGCCTGCTGCAGGTATCTGCCGCGGCTGCGGAAGAACAGCCCGTAGGCCACAAGAATCAGCGCTATGCTGGTAGCGATGATGAGGAACAGCTGCTTGCCACTGAGCAGGCTGAACGCCATGCCCGGGTTGAGCACGAACCGCAGCTCCACCACATGGGGGATCAGCGGCATGGCTCCCACCGGCTGCAGCACATTTGTGGCCCACAGCTTGATGGCCTGATCGATGCCAATGAGTGCCGCAGCCGCGAGCAGATTAAAAACAACATATGCCATAGGATACTCCCAAAATCATTCGGTATAAAAAACGGCGCTCCCCGGTATAAGGGAGCGCCGCCCTTTAAAACATTGTTTTATGCGGAACGCTTAGGCTTCCACAACGCTGGCGCAGCGTGCGCACAGGGTGGGATGTGCGGCATGGCTGCCGATGGAAGAAGAATACTTCCAGCAGCGCTCGCACTTTTCGCCGGTGGCATGTGCAGCAGCAACGCCCAGACCTTCAACAGCGCTTGCAGCGCCGCCTTCGCCCTTGACCAGCTCTACCTGAGAGACGATCATCAGGTCGGCCAGCTCGTCCATGGGGATGCTGTTCAGCAGATCATACACCGCGTCATTGCAGTACAGGGTGACGGCAGCCTCCAGAGAAGCACCGATGACCTTTTCGGCACGGGCCTGCTCCAGAACCTTCTTCACCTCGTCACGGACGGCGATCAGCTGAGCCCACTTTGCCTTGAAGGCCTCATCGGCGGCATACTGGCCGGCCTTGGGCATCTCCTCAAAGACAACGTACTTGTTCATGCCCTCGGTCTTGGGCATGAAGTCCCAGATCTCCTGGCTGGTGAAGCACAGGATGGGCGCAATGATCTTGTCCAGAGCCACCAGGATCTTGTACATGGTGGTCTGAGCAGCCTTGCGGCCTGCGCCGTTGGTGCAGTACAGGCGGTCCTTGGTCACATCCAGATAGAAGTTGGACATTGCAACAACGCAGAAGTTGTACACTGCATGGTAGACCTTGTTGAAGTCGTACACAGCGTAGCCTGCGCTGGTGTTGACCATCAGGTCATCCAGAGCAGCCAGTGCCCAGCGGTCGATCTCCTGCAGCTGATCGTCAGCCACACAGTCGGTGTTGGGATCAAAGCCGTCCAGATTGCCCAGAATGAAGCGGGCGGTGTTGCGGATCTTGCGGTAAGCCTCGCTCAGCTGCTTGAAGATGTTCTTGCCGGCACGCACATCCACGGTGTAGTCGGAAGAAGCCACCCACAGGCGGATGATGTCAGCGCCGTAGTCCTTGATGATCTCGCTGGGCTCCACGCCGTTGCCGGCGCTCTTGTGCATCTGCTTGCCCTGCTCGTCCACGACCCAGCCGTGGCACAGAACAGACTTATACGGTGCGCAGCCCTTGCTTGCAACGCTGGTCAGCAGGCTGGACTGGAACCAGCCGCGGAACTGGTCGCCGCCCTCCATATACATATCGGCGGGGAAACGCAGTTCCGGACGCTCCTCCAGCACAGCGGCGTGGGTGGAGCCGGAGTCGAACCAGACGTCCATGATGTCGGTGTCCTTGGTCCACTCGGAAGCACCGCACTTTTCGCACACTTCGCCTGCAGGGATGATCTGCTCGGCTTCATACTTATACCATGCATCGGAGCCTTCCTTGCGGAACAGGTCGCTGACAGCCTTGATGGTGGCATCGGTGATGTGGTAGGTGCCGCACTTCTTGCAGTAGAATGCAGGGATGGGTACGCCCCAGGTGCGCTGGCGGCTGATGCACCAGTCGTTGCGGTCGCGCACCATGCCCTTCATGCGGTCATGGCCCCAGTCCGGCATCCAGGTAACGGTGTCGATGGCCTTGTAGACGTCCTCACGGAACTTTGCGATGGAGCAGAACCACTGTTCCGTTGCACGGAAGATGATGGGGTGATGGCAGCGCCAGCAGTGCGGGTACTGATGCTTGATGTGCACCTGACCCATGACAGCGCCGGACTCGGTCAGGTCGGCCAGAATGGTCTTGTTGGCAGCCCACACGCGCTGACCCGCATACTTGCCGGCCAGCTCGGTCAGATAGCCGCCATCGTCCACGGGGACGGTGATGGGCACCTGCGGATACTTCTGGCAGACGTTGAAGTCGTCCACGCCGTGGCCGCCTGCGGTATGGACGCAGCCGGAACCGCTTTCCAGTGTGACGTGGTCGCCCAGAATGACCCAGCCCTCCTTGGGCAGGTAGACATGGTTGTAGCGCATCAGCTCGAACTCGGTACCGGGGACCGGCTCGCCCACGATCTCGTAGTTCTCGATGTGGCAGGCGTCCATGACGCTCTTGACCAGCTCGGTGGCCATGATGTGGAACTCATCGCCGATCTTGACGAAGGAGTACTCGAACTGGCCGTTCAGGCAGATTGCCTCGTTGGCGGGCAGAGTCCAAGTGGTGGTGGTCCAGATGACGAAGTAGGTCTTGTCCATCGGGATGCCGTGCTTTGCCAGCACACCGTTGGGGTCCTGAGAGACGTGGAAACGCACGAAGATGGAATCGCAGTCGTCCTCGCCGTACTCGATCTCGGCCTCTGCCAGAGCCGTGCGGCAGTCCGGGCACCAGTACACAGGCTTCAGGCCCTTGTAGATGTAGCCCTTCTTGGCCATCTCGCCAAAGATCTCGATCTGGCGTGCCTCAAACTCAGGCTTCAGGGTCAGATACGGATGCTCGAAATCGCCGATAACGCCCAGACGTTTGAACTGGTCGCTCATGATATCGATGTGCTCGGTAGCAAACTTTTCGCAGATCTGGCGCAGCTCCAGCTTGGAGATGTCCTTCTTCTTATCACCGACGGAGGACAGAGCCTTCAGCTCGATGGGCAGGCCGTGGGTATCAAAGCCGGGCACGTAGGGAGCCTGGAAGCCCTCCATGTTCTTGTCGCGGATAATGATATCCTTGATGATCTTGTTCAGGGCAGTACCCATGTGGATATTGCCGTTTGCGTACGGAGGGCCGTCGTGCAGGATGAACTGCGGCTTGCCCTCGTTGTGCTTCATGAGCTGATTGTACAGGTCGTTGTCGTCCCAATCCTTGAGCATGACCGGCTCCTTCTTGGGCAGGCCGGCACGCATTTCAAACAGGGTCTTGGGCAGGTTCAGAGTACTATCGTACTGCGATTTGTTCTTAGCCAATGGTTTACACTCTCCTCTATATTTCCTTATGGGGTCGCCTTACTCGCTGAACTTGACGCCCTGAAAAGCATCGTAGTCCGGTTCGTCGGGCTTAAAATCAGCAGGAGGCGCGGGCGGAGGGTCCAGCTTGAGCTGGCTTTCGTCCTTTGCCCAGAAATCCTCGCTGCTGTCAGCCGTCTCGCTGTCATCTTCAGCAGAGGCGGCAGGTTCTGCATCTTCTTCTGCAACCGGAACAGGCTCTGCCTCAGGCTGCACATCTGCGGCCTGCGGCTGGGCTGCAGCGGCAGGCTCACTTTCCTCTGCAGCAGGCTCTGCCTGTTCGGCATCCTGTGCAGCCGTTTCCTTCTGGAACTCCGGCAGACGGCTCAGCGACTCCACATGGCTGCGGTACAGATTGAGAACATCGGACTTGAAGCGGGTCACTTCCAGACGCACACGATCATACTCGCGCTCTTCTGCAAGGCGCTTCTCGTTTGCCTCGTTCTCAATCTCATCTGCACGGTCGTTGGCCTTCTGCAGCAGTTCGTTGGCATCGCGGATGATATCATCACCGCGCAGATTTGCACGATGGATGATCTCTTCCGCCTTCTGGTTTGCTTCACGGATGACATTCTCACCCATGCGCTGAGCGTTGATCAATGCACTCTTGAGCATTTCACCGTCTGCCTCAAAGCTCTTCAGCTCCTCGTGCAGCTTCTGGTTTTCAGCAGTCAGATCCGCAATCTGCTTGCGAAGCTGTTCCGCCTGTGCATCGTCCTCCTGCAGCTGTTCTTCCACCTTGTCCAGAAAACGATCCACGTCCTCTGTGCGGTAGCCGCGGAGGTTTTTTTCAAATTGCACAGAACGGACATCCTGCGGAGTCAGCATAGTCATTTCCTCCCGTTGCTTTTAATATTGAAAAAATTCGATGATCGACCGGTCTTTTTTGCTTTTTCCGGGCAGTGCCGTCAGGCCAAAGCGGCCCTTGCCCCGCACGGTAAAAACATCACCCTCATACACCGGCGCATGGGGTTTTTCGGCAGGCAGATGGTTGATCTCCACCCTGCCGGCCGCGATCAGCTCACATGCCTGCCCCCGGCTGCACCGCAGCATGGCCGCAAGCACAGCGTCCAGCCGCAGAGACGACACGGTAGCGCTGCGCAGCTCGCGCCGGGCCTGCGGGAAGGACGGTATCTCGTCCGGTTCCAGCAGCTCAGTGGTCAGCTCGGTGTGCCCGGCCTGAAACAGCTCCCGGCAGATGAGCTGTGCTGCCGGTTCCAGCGCAAACACATAAGCTGTGCCCGGCTGATCCTCCGGCAGAACGATGTCTCCCAGCGCTTCGCGCTTCAGCTCCAGACCCATCAGGCTGCCCAGATAGTCCTTGTGCGCGGGCAGCGCGGCCCCGGGCAGAGCCCGGCATTGCAGCCGCACGCAGCGGATGGGGTTTTCCCCATAGCTGTACTCGGGCTCCAGACAGAGAATCCGGCGTTCCGCCTGCGGCCAGCCGCCCTCAAAGCGGAAGCCTTCCTCTATGTCCGCACGCCCCAGCGCTGCACGGGCAAGATCCTGCTCACGGTCGCTCAGAAAACCAGAGTACCGTGCAATCTCCCGGGAAAAGGCCGTGCGGGCCAGATCCTCGATATGCCGCATGAGATAGCGTTCTTCATCCGTTCGTGCGGGAATGAACCCGCGCACGGCTTTGGGCTGTGGATCATGCAGATCAATAGAACGCGCCATTGTTCTCCAGCTCGTCCAGCAGATCGCCCATGATGTCTACATTATATGGTGTGATGATAAAGGTGCTGTTGGCCACCCGCTTGATCTGGCCGTTGTTGGCATAGGCAACACCGGACAAAAAGTCCACCAGACGGCGGGAGACTTCCTTGTTGGTAGACTCCAGATTGAGCACGACCGTGCGCTTGTTGTTCAGATGGTCGGCAATGGTGCTTGCATCCTCAAAGCGTTCCGGCTTTACCAGCACCACCTTGAGCTGAGTGGTGGCATTGATGTTGACCACCTTGCCGTTCTTCTTGTTGGTGCCCTCGGTATGTTCCTCAGCTTCGTCGTCCGCACCGAGACCGACGCCGTTGTTATTGTTCACCATCTGGGGACCATCGTCGATGTACTGGTCCTCATAATCGTCTTCCTGGTCAAACAGACCCTTCTTGATGCTGTCAAGAAAAGACATACAATCTGCTCCTTTCATTCCGGCAGCTTGGTGCTGCCTGGCGTTCTCTGCATAAAGAATGCAGATAATAGCTTTATCTATTATCGGATTTTTTGCCTCAGATGTCAATAACTACAAAAGCTTTCCGTCATACAAATTTTGTCCGGAGACGATTATTTCGTCATAAAGCCTCACCTTGCTGACCGAACCCTCGGTCCCTTCGGGCAAAACAAGGATGTAATCGCCGTCTGTGATCAGCGGATGGTCTGCATCCACCGGGTCGATCCGGCAGAAGCGTGCGATGTTGCCAAGCTTGACGTAAACGCCGGGAACATAGTTCTCGCCCTGTGTCTCGGTCTCGGCCTCGGTCCCGTCCTCCTTCAGATAGTGCACCGCTGCTGCAGGCACCCGCAGGCCGCTGTGCTCCCCTACCGAGATCCGTGCGGCAGCCCGGTTCAGGCACAGCACATCCCCGTTGATGGAGTTGCAGGTGAGCACAAAGCGTGCAAGGCCGCTGTCCGCATCAATGCTCACTTCGGTAACGGTCGCCTTCAGGCCGTTTTCCATCCGTCCCGGAAAGCTGATCTCCACCGCAGAGCGCAGCGGCTTGCCGTCCTGACCCAGCAGCTTTTCTCCCTGCTTTGCGCTGCACACGCCCACATAGCGCCATGTAAAACCGGCTACGATCTTACCGGCGCAGCCATCCAGTGCGATCACCGGGTCGGAATCCAGATAGCCCTGCAGCTCCTGCGCACTTAACGCAAGGATGTCGTCCGCGCCGGCATTGAGCCTGCCGCTGCCGGAAGCCCGTACAAAGTAACCGGTCTGCGGCGCAGCGATCTGGGTGGGACTGCCCAGCTGGGCCTGCACGCTCTGGGCCTGCTGGACCAGAGCCGTGATCTGATCGGTAAAGTTTGCAGCATCACCGGTGACGACCCAGAGCTTGTTCTGTGCAAGCTGATAGGCATTGGAGTCATCATCCACTGCCTCGTAGTCGCCGTCATCCAGTGTATCCAGCAGATCATACAGTGCGCCAGCGCGTTCTTTTAAAAGGCTGTCCAGCTGCAGGGCTGCCGTGTTCTGGGATCTCTGCAGCAGATCGATCTGGTCATTCAGCTGGGTCAGCTGCTGGCGCAGCGTGGCCTGCGATGCATCGCTGTAGATCTCTGCCACCGCAGTGCCTGCGGAAACGCGCTCACCGTCCGCCGCAAGATATCCAAGGTTTCCACTGCCTGCCACATAGCTTTCGTCAAACAGCAGCACGCCGTCTGCATCCACGGTATCCGAAATGACCGCAGGCAGTGCCGTTTCATAGACATTCTGCGGGAACAGGACGTGCATGGCCTGATAGAGCACATACCCTGCAGCCAGCAGCAGAAATGCGATCAGCACCCCTGCCAGCGTGGCAAATCCATGCGCTGCACGGCCCTCCTTCCGGGTCTCGTCCGGCATATCGATCACCCCTTCGATAAAAATTCACTCACTTGATGGATGGCAGTCTCTGCCGCATCCGGTGCACCGGCATCCAGCCAGACCACACCGTCCATATGGCGGAACCATGTCAGCTGGCGCTTGGCATAGTTGCGGGACGCCTGCTTGAGTTTATCTGTACAGGCTTCCAGCGGAGCCGTACCTTCAAAATACGGGAAGAATTCCTTATAGCCAATGGCCTGCGCCGCCGTGCGGAAGCGTTCGCGGCTGCGCCAGACGTACTCTGCCTCTGCCAGAAGGCCCGCTTCCAGCATCTTGTCCACCCGCAGATCGATGCGGCGGTAAAGGGCCGCACGGTCCGGGAAATCCAGTCCCAGGATCAGGCTGCGGTAGGGCCGTTCCTGCGGAAGGGAGTCTGCCTTCTGTTCGCTGAGACGTCTGCCCGTAGCGCGGTAATGTTCCAGTGCGCGCAGCACGCGTACCTGATTGTTCGGGTGGATGGCCGCTGCGGCCTCCGGGTCGGCCCGGCGCAGCTCTTCGTACATGGCCGCGCCGCCTTTTTCGGCAAGCTCCGCCGCCAGCTGCTCCCGCAGGCCGGCAGGCGATTTCTCCTCGGCAAAGCGCACCCCGTATAGAAAGCTCTGGACATACAGGCCCGTGCCGCCCACGAGGATAGGCAGATTTCCCCGTGCCGTGATTTCCTGTTCCAGCGCTGCGGCCATAGCCGTAAAATCTGCCACACTGAAAGTTTTGTCCGGCGGCAGGATGTCCACGCCGTGGTGCGGGATGCCGCAGGTCTCCTCCGGCGTCACCTTTGCGGTACCGACGTCCAGCCCCTGATAGATCTGCATGGAATCGCAGCTGATGACCTCGCCGGAAAAGCGCCTTGCCAGCGCCACGCCAAGAGCGGTTTTGCCTGTGGCAGTGGGGCCCACAACGGCTACGACCGGATGTTTACACGATGCGTCCAAACTGCTTTTCCAGCTCCTTTCGGGTCAATTTCAGTACGCAGGGGCGTCCGTGCGGGCAGAAGGGCGGCACCTCGCCGGAAAGGATCTTTTCGGCCAGCGCCAGCAGCTCCTGCGGCGAGGACTTATCCCCCGCTTTGATGGCTGCACGGCAGGAGATGGAATGCAGCACCCACTCGGTATGCTCATTCAGCGCATCATGGCCGCCCTTGAGCAGCTTATTTGCGATCTCCACCAGCAGACTTTCTGCATTCTGCGGCTCCACATCTGCAGGCACCGCCCGCAGCACGACCGTGTTCCCGCCAAAATCTGCAATTTCCAGTCCTGCATTTTCCAGCAGCGGAATGTTGTCCAGCAGCGCCTGCTTTTCCTCTGCCGACAGATCGATGGCAGCAGGCTCCAGCAGCAGCTGACCGGGCACATTGCCATAGCTGGCCGCCAGCTTCTCATAGAGCTGGCGTTCATGGGCAGCATGCTTATCGATCAGGCACAGCTCGTCCCCGCGCTCTGCAAGGATGTAGGTCTTGAACACCTCACCCACATAGTGCAGAGGCTCCGGCTGACCGGCTGTCGGGTCAAAGTTCAGCTGCTCCGGCTCTGCTGCTTCCGCCGACAGTTCTTCTGCCGGACATGCAGCAGCGGCACACTTTTTCTCTACCGGTCCATCCGGGCTCTCCGGCGCGGAAGGCACCGACTTGTTTTCCTGTACCGCAGGCACTGCATCCCATGCCGCCATGTGATCCTGCGCCGCATGGATTTTTGCATTCTCTTGTCCAGCCAGTTCCGGCTCTACGTCCAGCTGTGCCTCGCTGGCTGCAGCACGGAAAGGTTCTGCCGTCCGGGGGTTTTCCGCTTCCGGACTGTGCAGCGTCACGAAGGGGTCCAGCATGGGAGCATTCTGCGTGCCGCTCTGCCAGCGGGGCACAGCGGTCGGCGCGGCTTTCCCTACCGGCTCCGGCCGCAGAGCGGGCCGTTCCTCCGTTTTTGCCGGTTCCCGGCGCTGCTGCGGCAGGGTACCCGGGTCCGCCTGCCCGGGAATAATGGCAGAAAGTCCTGCAAAGTTGTCATGCTTTACATCATTTTCAATCTTTTTATCGACTGTTTTTTCATTTTCGACCTTTTCATCTGCATCAAAGGTGAAAAGCCGTTCGCCGGTGCCGGGCTGAGCCAGTGCCAGCTTGACAGCGTGGTAGACCACATCAAAAATATCATTTTCCCGGGCAAAACGCACTTCCACCTTTGCCGGATGGACGTTGACATCCACAAGGTCTGCCGGCATTTCCAGCAGAAGGATGCCGCCCGGGAACTTGCCCTGCATCATGGTGCCCTTGAAGGCCATCTCCATGCCAGCCATCATGGTACGGTTGCGCACGTAGCGGCCATTGATGTAAAAATGCTGCATGCTCCGGCTGGCGCGGCAGCTTTTGGGCGGGGTGATCAGGCCGGTGATGCGGTACACACCCTCCTGATTTTTCAGCTCGATGAGGTCCCGGCTGAACTCCCGGCCCAGAACTGCATAGGCCGCGCTGCGCAGCTGACCGTCGCCGGGGGTGACATACTGCAGCTTGCCCTCCCGGATGAATTTGACACTGACCTCCGGGTGGCTGAGGGCCACATGGGCGATCGTATCCGCCACAAAGGTACCCTCGGAAGAGTCCTTTTTGAGGAACTTCATGCGGGCGGGGGTGTTGTAGAACAGGTCCTTCACCCGGATGGTAGTGCCCACCGCACGGGCACCCGGCTCCCGGGAGATCTCTTCCCCGCCCTCGATGCGGTAGACGGTGGCAAACTCGTCTGCTTCGGTGCGGGTGGTCAGCTCCACACGCGCCACGCTGGCAATGGATGCCAGTGCTTCGCCGCGGAAGCCCAGCGTGTGGATGCTGTTCAGGTCATCCGGCTTTTCGATCTTGCTGGTGGCATGGCGGATAAACGCCGTGGAAAT
The DNA here is from genome assembly GCF_023347535.1 of Faecalibacterium sp. HTF-F. Classification (NCBI taxonomy): domain Bacteria; kingdom Bacillati; phylum Bacillota; class Clostridia; order Eubacteriales; family Oscillospiraceae; genus Faecalibacterium; species Faecalibacterium wellingii. Next base: position 1,348,464 of record NZ_CP094473.1, on the reverse strand, counting down.
GTATTCCGCCTCAATGCCGGTGCCGTTGTCGCTGATCTCGATCAGCTTGACGCCGCCGGATTCAATGCTGACCGTCACCTGCGCAGCTCCGGCATCGATGGAGTTTTCCAGCAGCTCCTTGACCACTGACGCAGGCCGCTCGACCACCTCGCCAGCGGCAATCAGCTCGGCGGTGTGCTTATCCAGAACATGGATCACTGCCATGGTGTTCCCTCCTTATGGTTTTTTCGGGCAGGCTATCAGCTGTTCAGGCTGCCCTTCAGGGTCTTTTTCAGCTCGTAGAGGAAGTTCAGTGCTTCAATGGGGGTCAGCGTTTCCACATCCAGTGCTTCCAGCTTCTCCATCATCTCACTGGGAACCGCCGGAGAGTTGTACTCCTGCAATGCGTCAAAATCCATCTGCTCCACCTTGTTTTTGGGAGCGGCAGCTTCCAGCGCACGCAGCACCTCGTGGGCGCGGCGGGTCACGCTGCCGGGCAGGCCTGCCAGCTTTGCCACCTCAATGCCGTAGCTGTCATCCGCGGGGCCGCGCACGATGCGGCGCAGGAAGGTGATGTCCTCGCCGCGTTTTTTCACTGCAATATTGTAGTTTTTCACGCCGTCCACGCTGCCTTCCAGCTCGGTCAGCTCGTGGTAGTGGGTGGCAAACAGGGTCTTGCAGCCAAGCCCCTTGGCCGGGTCCGAAATATGCTCCACCACTGCACGGGCGATGCTCATGCCGTCAAAGGTGGAGGTGCCGCGGCCGATCTCATCCAGCACCACAAGGCTTCTGGCGGTGGCATTTTTCAGGATCTCTGCCACCTCGGTCATCTCCACCATAAAGGTGGACTGACCGGCAGACAGATCGTCCGACGCACCGATGCGGGTGAAGATGGCGTCCACCACGCCCACATGGCAGCTGGATGCCGGCACGAAGGAGCCGATCTGCGCCATCAGAGCGATCAGTGCATTCTGACGCATATACGTAGATTTACCCGCCATGTTGGGGCCGGTGATGATCAGGCAGCGGTCGGTGGTGCAGTTGAGGGTGGTGTCGTTGGGCACAAACAGGCTGCCCTTGAGCATCTGCTCTACCACAGGGTGGCGGCCCTCCGTGATGGTCAGCTCGTCACTGTCGTCCACAACGGGGCGGCAATAGTTGTTTTCTGCCGCCGCCTGCGCCAGTGCAGTGAGAACATCCAGCTCTGCAACCGCGTTTGCCGTGCGCTGGATGCGGTCCAGCTGAGCGCTGATGCTTTCCAGCAATTCACTGAACAGGCGGTGTTCCAGCGTGATCAGCCGCTCGTGCGCACCTAAGATCTTGCTTTCCAGCTCCTTGAGCTCCTGCGTGATGTAGCGCTCGCCGCTGGTCAGGGTCTGCTTGCGGATGTAGGTCTCCGGCACCTGTGCCTTGTAGGAATTGCTGACCTCGATATAGTAGCCAAACACATGGTTATAGCCGATCTTCAGCTTGGGGATGCCGGTCTCCTGCCGCAGACGGGCTTCCAGCTGCGCCAGAACGCCCTTGGTGTTGTCGCGGATGGAGCGCAACTCGTCCACCTCGGCATGGTAGCCTTTGGCAATGACACCGCCATCCTTGAGGGTGGAAGGTGCTTCCGGGTCCACCGCCGCATAGATGCGGGCCTTGATATCCTCCAACGGGTCGATCTGTGCTGCCAGCCCGGAAAGCTCCGGGCAGCTGCAGGCTTCAGCCTGCCTGCGCAGGCCGGGCAGACGGTCGCAGGTCTGGGCCAGCGTATAGATCTCCTTGGGTGTGGCCGAGCCATAGACCGTCCGGGTCATCAGGCGTTCCATGTCCGCAATGTAGTGCAGCTCTTCCACAAGATCGCCCCGGGCCATGGTCTGCTTTACCAGACTTTCCACAGCGTTCAGGCGGTGGTTGATGAGTGCGCTGGAAACAAGCGGCTGTTCGATCCAGCTGCGCAGCATACGCTTGCCCATGGAGGTGCTGGTCTTATCCAGCACCCAGAGCAGTGTTCCCCGCTTTTCGCGGCCGCGCAGGGTCTCGGTCAGCTCCAGATTGGCGCGTGTCACCGGCGAGAGCCGCATGAACTGCGCCTTGTTGTAGCTGATGACCGTTTTCAGACGCTCGACGCCCTTGATTTGGGTATCGTGGAGGTATTCCAGAAGCGCTGCCATGGCAAAGCGCACAAGGCCGTCGGCGGCAACGCCGGTGGTCTGCGTCCAGTCGCGGCCAAACTGATTTTCCAGTGATGCCGCCACAAGGCCCGGTGCATAGCGTTCCTCTTCGATCAGCTCCACCGAACAGGTCATGTTCTTTTTGATGTACGCCGTCACCTCGCGGCAGTCCAGAAGGCCCGGATTCATCAGGACTTCGCTGGGATGATAGCGGCACAGCTCCGTGATCACAGCCGGTGCCGTTTTATCCGCGTTCAGCTCGGTGATATGCGCCGTGCCGGTGGAGACATCTGCAAAGCACAGACCGGCTTTTTTCCCCTTGAGGAAGATGCTGGCAATGTAGTTATTGCGGTCGTCCTGCAGCATGCTGCTCTCAATGACCGTGCCGGGCGTGACCACACGAATGATGTCCCGCTTGACAAGTCCCTTGGCTTTGGCCGGGTCTTCCACCTGCTCACAGATGGCCACCTTGTAGCCCTTGGCGATCAGCCGGGCCACATAGCCTTCGTAGCTGTGGAAGGGCACACCGCACATGGGCGCACGCTCGGCCTGACCGCACTGCTTGCCGGTCAGAGTCAGATCCAGCTCTTTGGATGCCGTGAGGGCATCATCGTAGAACATCTCGTAAAAGTCACCGATGCGGTAAAAGAGAATTTCGTCTTTATGCTGTTTTTTGATCTCAAGATATTGCTGCATCATGGGCGACAGCTCTGCCATGTTATTTCCCTCTCCCGTTCTGTGCATAGTTTGCGGCTTGTAACCGCTGCGGCAAACAAAACGCGGTCTGTTTTGCACAGCCGCGTTCTGTCGAAGTTTTTGGCTCGAAAGTCGTTTTCATCCCACATCTCTCGCCAGCCTGCCAAAAATCAGGCTGCGGCTGTTTTGCCGGAAAGAAGCACCGGCACACCGGTTTTCATGCGTTATGAAATGAACTTCTCAGTGGCAGCCGCCGCAGGTGGAACAGCTGCCGGTGCAGGAAGCAGAAGGCTCCTGTACCGTCATGGGGTCGCCGCCATTCATGGCAGTGTTGATGATGGCATCAATATAGTTCACAAGGTTCTCGCAGTCACGCTTGGCCTCGTTGTAAGCCACCATGCCTTCGTTGCCCATGATCTGGCCGTACAGGCTGTTCACCTTCTCGTTCAGCTCGGCGATGCGGGCATCGTTGCGCTCGCTCTTGCCGATCTCGTTGTTCAGATCCATGCGGGCGAGGTTGAACTCGCCGATCAGGTTCTGCAGCTCTTCGTCCTTATCGTTTGCCTTCCGGGTCTGATCCAGAACGAGGTAGCGGCTATCGGTCTGCAGCGCAACGGCTGCGCGCTTGAAAAGATCAATGCAATCCATTTGAATGGTCTCCTTCTTATTTATACGTTCAGGGGCACTGCCCCGGAATCACTCAGGCAAGCTCACCCAGCAGCACAGTCGCCCGTGCGCCCGTGAGATGTACGTTGGCATAGCTGCCCATCAGGGAAGCATCTGCGGCAAATTCTACGGTCAGGTTGTTATCCAGCCGGCCGGAAAGGCTTCCCTCGCTGCGTCCAAAGCCCTCTACCAGCACCTTCACGGTCTGGCCCACCTGCGCCTTGACCAGCGACATGGCGATCTCGTCCTGCAGCTTGAGCAGGCGGGTCATGCGGTCGGTCTTTTCCTTGCGGGGGGTGGGATCGGGCATTTCGGCAGCCTTGGTGCCGGTGCGCCTGGAATAGATAAAGGTGAACAGCTGCATATAGCCCACCTTCTGCACCAGCTCCAGCGTCTTGACAAAATCCTCCTCGGTCTCGCCGGGGAAGCCAACGATGATGTCGCTGGAAAAGGTGATGCCGGGCACCGTTTTGCGGGCGTATTCAATGAGTTCAAGATACTGTTCCACGGTGTAGTGGCGGTTCATCTTCTTCAGCAGTTCATCCGAGCCGCACTGCACCGGCAGATGCAGGTGCCTGCACAGCTTCGGCTGGGCGGCAATGGTGTCGATCAGCTTGTGGCTGGCATCCTTGGGGTGGCTGGTCATAAAGCGGATGTGGTAATCGCCGGGCACCGTGCACAGCAGGTTGAGCAGATCGGAAAAGTCCACCTTTTCTTCCAGACCCTTGCCGTAGCTGTTGACGTTCTGTCCCAGCAATGTGATCTCCTTATAGCCTGCCTCCACAAGACCGCGGAACTCGGCAAGGATATCGCCGGGCTTGCGGCTCTTTTCACGGCCGCGCACATAGGGCACGATGCAGTAGGTGCAGAAGTTGTCGCAGCCGTACATGATGGGCAGCCATGCGCGGAACTCGCTCTCACGCCGGATGGGGATATTCTCCACGATGACCGGGCGCTGGGCAGGCTCCATCAGCACACGCTTATGCTTCTGCAGCTTCTGGGCAATGAGCTGCGGCAGGGTGTCGATGCCATCCACGCCAAACACAAGGTCTACATAGGGGTAACTCTTGCGCAGCTTTTCCACCACATGCTTCTGGTTCGCCATGCAGCCGCACAGCCCGATGATGAGGTCATGCTTTTTTTCCTTGAGTCCCTTCAGGGCACCTACGTTGCCGAACACACGCTGCTCGGCATGCTCACGCACGGCGCAGGTGTTGAAGAGGATCAGGTCGGCGTCCTCGGGCTTATCGCACAGGCCATAGCCGATGTCCATCAGCACGCCCTTGATCCGCTCGCCGTCGTTCATGTTCTGCTGACAGCCATAGCTGTGCACAAAGGCCAGCGGCGGCGTATCATAGGCCTGCTTTACCAGCTCAGCGGCGATGTTATTATGTTCAAAACTAATGTATTCCAATCAAACCATCCTTCTCCGCCGGGAAGCTTCTCCCCGCACGGCGAAACTCTTTTTTCTGCCTTTGCAGAAAGCTCTCTTTAGTATACGCTCTTTGCGCGTTTCGGGCAAGGGGTAGTGCGCAATTTTCCCAAAGGTCACTGCATATTTTCCTGCATCTGTGCCTCACAGCAGGCTTCGCACACGCCAATGAGCACCACAGCGCAGTCCTGCACGCAGCCCTTCTGGTTCCTGACCAGCTTCATCACCTGTTCTTCGTCCACCTCGGCGTCGGTCACGCTGCCGCATACCGTGCAGTACAGGTGGCTGTGCCAGGGCAGCGTGTGGTCAAAGCGGTCTGCCTTGCCCGGGATGGAGACCCGGCGCACCCGGCCCGCATCCACAAGACTGTTCAGGTTGCGGTACACGGTACCAAGGCTCAGGCCCGGGCACTCCTTGACCGCAGCATCATAAATTTCCTCGGCGGTGGGGTGGTCGCACAAGGCCTGTACGGTCTGCATGACCAGCTCGCGCTGTTTGGAATATCGCATAACTTCTCCTTTGCTTTCTCCTCATACAAAAGGTCTTGTTCAGACGTTCTCTTCGCCCTTGATCTTTGCCCAGTAGGCCCGGGCAGCCTGCTCGTTTTTGTTGTCGCCAAAGGTGTAGTATTTCACGTCTTTGATTGCATCCGGCAGGTATTGCTGTTCCACCCAGTGATGATCGTAGTCGTGGGCGTATTTGTAATTCTGGCCCTTCACCAGTGCATCCTCACCATCATAGTGTTTGTTCTGCAGCTGGCGCGGGATCGGCCCGGTGCGGCCCGCCTGCACATCCGCAATGGCTGCATTGATGGCATCGTAAGCACTGTTGGATTTGGGACTGGTGGCCACCAGAACAACGGCGTCTGCCAGCGGAAGCCGCGCCTCCGGCAGGCCCACCATATTGGCGGCATCCACCGCTGCCTTCACGATGGGGATGATCTGCGGGTAGGCAAGGCCCACATCCTCACAGGCGCACACCATCAGACGGCGGCAGGCCGAAGGCAGGTCACCTGCTTCCAGCAGACGGGCCAGATAGTGCAAAGCCGCATCCGGGTCGGAGCCCCGCATGGACTTCTGGTAGGCTGACACGATATCATAGTGGTCGTCGCCCTCCCGGTCGTAGCGCATGGCTGTGCGGCGGGTGACCTGCCGGATCATCTCCAGCGTGATATGCTTTTTTCCGTCCTCGATGGGTGCCGCCGTTACCGCAAAATCCAGACAGCCCAGTGCTTTGCGCAGATCGCCGCCTGCGCTCTCTGCAAGGTAGGCACAGGCATCCTCGTCCATATCAAGCTCCGGTTCCCCATCTCCCGAGAGCTTCTGCACCGCATTGTGCAGGCCGCGCTCCACATCCGCTGCAGACAGGGCCTTGAACTCGAATACCGTGCACCGGGACAGCAGCGCATTATAAATGTAGAAGTACGGATTTTCGGTGGTGGATGCAATCAGCGTCACCGAGCCGTCCTCAATGCATTCCAGCAGGCTCTGCTGCTGCTTTTTGTTCAGATACTGGATCTCGTCCAGATACAGCAGGATGCCGCCCGCTCCCGCCAGCGTACCGATGTCCTTGAGCACCGCCTTGATGTCCCCTGTGCCGCAGGATGTGCCGTTCAGCTTGTGCAGCGTCATACCGCTGTTTTCTGCAATGATGCGGGCCACGGTGGTCTTGCCCGTGCCGGATGGGCCATAGAAGATCATATTGGGGATACGCCCGCTCTCGATGGTACGGCGGAACACCCTGTCCGGTGCCAGCAGATGCTGCTGGCCGCAGACGTCTGCCAGAGTTTTGGGCCGCAGGCGCTGCGCCAATGGTTCGTTCATCGTGTTCCCTCCTCCCATACCGGGCAAAGAACCCGGTATTTTCTATAGTATATCGCATTTATGCGGCGAGAGCAATACTTTATCTGAAAATCATTCTCAGATAATGCCCGGCTGCAGTTTACAAAAAATGCAAAACATGGTATTATCATCTTAGCTTTTTGTCAAAGGAGGTGGAACAATGTCTGTTCGCCAAAAAGTGCCGGAGGATCTTACCGCCAGGAAGGCTCTGGCATTGGAGGTCATTGACCGTCTGAAAAAAGAGTATCCGGATGCCGGATGCACCTTGGACTACGCCCATGCATGGCAGCTGCTTGTCAGTGTCCGGCTGGCCGCGCAGTGTACGGATGCCCGCGTGAATATCGTGGTCGAGGACCTGTTCGCCAAGTACCCCAGTGTAGCCGCACTGGCTGCCGCAGAACCGGAGGACATCGAAGCCATTGTGAAGCCCTGCGGCCTTGGGCACTCCAAAGCGCGGGATATCTCTGCCTGTATGCGGATGCTGCGGGACAAATACGATTGTCAGGTCCCCGCCACTTTTGAAGAACTGCTGGCTCTGCCCGGCGTGGGCCGCAAGAGCGCAAACCTCATCATGGGCGATGTGTTTGGCAAGCCAGCCATCGTGACAGATACCCACTGCATCCGGCTGTGCAACAGGATCGGCCTTGTGGACGGCATCAAGGAGCCGCAGAAAGTAGAAATGGCCCTGTGGAAGATCATCCCGCCCGAGGAAGGCAGCGATCTGTGTCATCGTTTTGTGATGCATGGCCGGGCTGTGTGCAATGCGCGCAAACCGGAATGCGAACACTGTTGTTTGAAGGCCATCTGCCGCTATGCGCAGGAGCAATCCGGTACGCAGACGGCAGGATCATAAATTTCAGGAGGTATTGATATGTTAGGTTTCATCTTCAGTCTGCTGGTCGGTGCACTGGCCGGTTACATTGCGGGCCGCATCATGGGCAGCGAAACTTCCACCCTGCGCAACATTGTGCTGGGCATTCTGGGCGGCTTTGTGGGCAGCATCCTGTTCGGCCTGATCGGCCTGAGTGCTACTGGCATCGTGGGCGAGATCCTCGTGTCCGTTGTGGGTGCCTGCGTCTGCATCTGGATCGGCCGCAAGCTGTTCAAGTAATTTTTCACTTTATGCCATGGCTGCTCTTTGAGTTTTTCTCGAAGGGCAGTTTTATTTTATCAAATGCATCTTTCGCACCATTGCAGGCGCAAAAATCCGGCCTTGACAGTATTCCGGAAGTATGATAAAATATTTTTCGTTATCAGGCCTGTGTGCTACTGTGGCTCAGCTGGTAGAGCAGCTCACTCGTAATGAGCAGGTCGCCTGTTCGAATCAGGTCAGTAGCTCCAAAAATCCTACGGATTTGCGTTGGAAAACGCAATGTCCGTAGGATTTTTTGTTTCTATTTTGGTGTTTTCAAAAAAAAATACAGCGCAAAACCCAACGCTGCCTGCAAAATGGTACAAAGAAAAAGCACGCCAATACAAACGTATCAGCGTGCTTTTTTAGTGCGGGTAGTGGGGGTGAGCAATTAAAATTGATGTGCTATCGTCAAAAAGCGCACCATCTGGTACTTCTTCCAGCGCTTGAATAAAGCCCTCTGGTTCGGGATCTGGAACAAAGGGGTGGTATAGTTCAGCGGGATATCGGAAGCCTTCAGCAAGGCCACCTGCGCTTCGTATGCCTCACAGGCTTTCTTCCCCATGTCGAACGAACGAATAGCGTTTTCATTCTTTCCGGTGGTTTCTTCATCCATCCGGTTGATGCTGCGGCGCAGATTGACCGTGTTCCCCTTAATGTCGCCGTACCAGAGCCCCACAAGTTCACCGGGGCGTACACCTGTAGCAACTGCAAACCGGTAGGCATAGATATACTCGTCAAAGACCAGCTTGCCATAGTAAAGGCGGGTGTCCACGTCAAACAGGATTTTCAATGCAGACGGCTGTAAAATATTTTTCTTCCCCATGCGGGCATTCTTCGGGATAGACAGCTCAGGGAACAGGGCGCTGTACTTGTTCCGGCGGCACCATTTCACAAAGCTGATCTCTGTTGAGCGGATCGTCATAAGGGTCTTGCGGCTCAGAGGTTTATCACTCGTGCGCTTTCCCCCTTTTTTGAGGCAGCGCTTTTTGAAAGACATGTCAATTGCCTTTTGCAGATGGCAAAGCCCTTCTTCAGATATTCTTTCAGAATACCATTGGCCCAGATACGGAACTGGGTGCCGCGAAGAGACTTGACACGGTAGCCAACGGAGATGATAACATCCAGACTATAGAACTCAACCAATTTGTCAGAATTTGGAATGTGCAAATTTTGCACATTCCTTTCTCGGTCAAGTTCACCCTCTTCAAATACGTTCTTGATGTGCCTTCCAATGACAGAACGGTCATGCTGAAACAGTTCTGCCATCTGCGCTCTGTTCAGCCATACCGTATCATCCACCAGCGTGGTCTGTATCTCAGTCAGACCGTCCTCGGTCCGATACATGATGATCTCGCCCTTGTTCTGGTTCTCCATCAGTTCACTTTTTCAAACACCATGGTTGCCTGAATGCGGTCACCACCCATCAGACCCTTACTGCCGCCGTTGGCTGTGGTGATGGTATGCAGCCGATAGCCCTTGGCCGCCTGCTCGTTGATGACATTCTCCAGCTCAGTCAGGTTGCCGGAACCAGTACCGATGAATTTTTCCTTCAAGGTCACCTGCAGCACCACATACTGGTACGAATTGCCGGATGCAGTAGAGTAAGAAGATTCTTTCTGTAAAGTATCCATAAAGCCCATGATTTTGTCCTCCTGTATTCTTGTTGATTCTCCCGGCGTTGGCGCGCCGGGGGAGTTTTTGTTTAGTTTACATCAGTTATTCAAAGCCTTTGCGCGCACAGTCGGGCTTGCTGCCTTGAACAGATCATATGCGTTCAAGACATCCGTAATTGCCTGACGCTCTTCCGGGGTGACTGTGTGGTCGATGCTGCCACCATCGCCGCTGTATCGGATAATGATTTCATCAGCGCTCAAAATATTCTTAAACCACTGGATATCTTCATCATCGCCCATAAAAGATGTCAGTTCCCAGTAATGCTTTCCATCATAGCCGCAGTCCACATCCGTCCAATCGATCGTGTAGGTGTATTTATACTCGCCTGCGCGAATCGTGATCGTGTCCAAGTACACATATTTGTTGCCGCTACACAGGACCATGAAAAACATTGACGGATCATTGGTGCTGCCATTTACAAAGAAGGGCAGTATATAGCTTTTGCCTTGATTGCTCAGTCGGTCTTCCGTGGGTGACACATAGCTTCTTGCGTCCTCGACCTTATCGTAACTGATTTTCAGCTTTGCAAGAGCGTCTTTCAGTCCCAGCACCTGCTGGGCTTCAGCCAGAACCGCAAAGTTACTGACCTGCGCCTTGCTTGCATCGTCCAATTCATTATAGGCATTTACGGCAGCCACAATTGCCGGGCGGCGGGCAGTTGTTACTGTTCCAATCTGACTGATAAGGTTCTCTACCGCGGCCACTGTTGCTGTGTTGCACTGTTCCAGAACGGCTGTGCTTGTATACTCTGCCGGGCTAACAGCCATCGCAGGCACCGTAGCAGACATGAATGTTGCCGCAATACACAGTGATACAGCGAGTGCTTTAACTACTTTTTTCATACATGACACTCCTTTTCTGTTGAAAAGAATCCATTTTTTGTGGATTTTTCGCGCCTTTTCAGTTGTCAAAAGTTGTTGTATGTAACTCCAAATTGTTGTATAATGTTCTTGAACATAAACCCGATCGGAGGATTGCAACATGACACGACAAGAAACCATCAACGCCATTCTGAAACTGCTGGAAAAAGCCGATTTCCGCCAGCTGCGGCTTGTGTGGGTGTACGCAAGCCACCTGATCGGATAAGCAACCAGCCACCACGCGAGGGAAGCCTTTATGGGCTTTCCTCTTTTTTTTGCGTCAATTTTTCGGCCATGTGCTCCAGCAGCTCCCAGTCCGCCGGGCTCAGGCCTGCCAGCATTTCAACAAAACGCTTTTTAAAGGTGTCACTGTCATCCTTGGTCAGCTCAGCCAGAAAAGCCGCCACCTGCTCCGACTGGGTGTCCTGCACAAACATTTCACCCTCGCCGGTACGCAGCCACGCTTCCCGGACGCCGAACTTATCGCAGATGTCTTTAATAGTACGGTCGCTGGGTTCAACAACATTAACCTCGTAGCTGCCGACGGTGTTCCGTTTAAGGTTCAGCCGGTCAGCAAACTCTTGTTGAGTCAGCTTTTCATTTTTTCTAACTTCTTTAATTCGTTCGCCTATCGTCATTTTGTTCACCTCCTTCGCCATCATTATAGCAGGTACAAATCAGCACGTCAAGATGATTTGTTGGAAAAATCAACAAACCTGCTCTTGACAAATGTTGTTTAACGGCCTATACTTGTCATGTAATCAACAAATCGTAACGAACTCTCAGCGAAAGGAGGTGAAGAAGATGGATCACTCTCCCCGCACGCCGGAAGAACAGGAGCAGCTTGACAAGAAGACGCTGGAGGAAACCGAGCGATACTATGCACGCCTTGACCTGAAATACGGTATTGCTTTCGCTCTGTCCATCATTGCGCTGCTCATCAACGTCATCAACCTTTTAAGGCTGTAGCAATGGCAACAAGCAGGCTCAAAACCGACAAACCAAGAGCAATGTTGGCACGCCTTTCAGTCTTTGTGAAATGCTTTTGTTCTTCCAGCGCAACACGACCACCAGCATTGATCTGATAGGTGTACTCCGGTTCTTCATACTCATACCGGAACGCATCCTCATCTTCATAACGAAAAACCATATTTTTGTCCGTCAGCCATTGCATCGTTTCAAAGTTGACGGTCATGCCACACTTTCCCATCTGATAAATGGAAAAGGCTTCATCAGGATATCTTCATTCACACCCATCCTGATTGCAGTATTTTTTCGCAGGGCGATTTATACAACTTCGCACACGACGATTCTATAAAGCTTCTGACTGCAGTTGGTCATAACGGGCACATTTACGCGATTGAGAAAACGTCAGAGTATGATTCGAATACCATCAAGGCTATTTCTTCCCGGCTTTTCACAAAAGTAAACGCATTGAGTGACATTCCAAGGGAACAATTGCCCGACAAACAACTGCTTCAGGAAGCCGAATCCATAATTCGTGATTCAATCAAGGAGATGAAAAAATATGGCATCCGGTTCTATGAGTGATTATTTCACACCAGAAGTAATTAAAGAACTTCAAGAAACATTGCTGAAACATCCGATTGACCACTCGTATGATGAAGAATGTGAAGCATACGACAATGATGTTCCGCCTGAGCAACTTGCATCGCGCTGTGCCTATGATGCATTGAAAGGGATTGGCAAGCTCCCGCCCGGCATCGAATAATCTTAACCGCCATCCACCCGGACGGTGGTTTTCTTTTGCCAATTTTTCAGGAGGTACACTATGGTTACTACAGTTCTTATCACTCTGATGATCCTCGCGCTGCTTGAGATCGTTCTGCTGAACGGTGCCCGGCTGTTCTTCATGATTGCATGATCGTTTCCGATTTGTCCGCTCAAGTCAATGACCTGCTGCGCCCGATGGGCATCACACGCAATGTGAGCGCCTACAGCATCCTGCTCCGGTGTATCGAACTGACCTATGAGCAGGAGGACCGCCTGCAGGCTGTGGAGAAAGAGATCTACACTCCGATCGCAGATCAGCGATGTTGTGACCCTAAGGCGATCCAAAGCGCGATCCGCAGGGCTACGAGAACCGCGTGGGACACAAACCCCGACTATGTGCAGCAGCTGGCAGGCTACCCGCTGACCGGTGCGCCCAGCGCGGTGCAGTTTCTGGAGATGCTGTACAACGCGGCGGTGAGAGCAGTCTGAAAATTTAATAGTGTTACCATGATAAGAAAAAGCACGCAGGTTCTGTACGAACCAACGTGCTTTTTCTCTCATGCGGGTAGTGGGGGTCGAACCCACACGCCTTGCGGCACAGGAACCTAAATCCTGCGCGTCTGCCAATTCCACCATACCCGCAAATGTGTATTTGTGCAACTTTAAAGAAACTGCTCTAATATAGTATCAGTTCCATGCACAAAAGTCAATCTCTGCACTGATATTTTCACCCGCTCCCGCGCATACTATCGCCGGGCAGTCGTATCATTCTGCGACGCCGGAAGGGGGTCCCCATGCGCAGAGCAAAACTCCGCCGCTTTTTCCGCATTGCGGCAGCTTATCTTCTGGTTGCTATTCTGGCTGCGCTGGGATGGCTCTGGCACAGTCTGCCTTCTGAGATCCTGCTGGAGCCCGGGCAGTCCCTTTCCCTGCCCCGCTTTTCTTTCATCGAGCCTCTGCGCAGCACCGGCTCCCGCAATGCAGCCAGCACGCAGGCTGTAGGCAGCTATCAGGTCACTTTGTCGCTGGGCGGCTGGCTGCCCATCAAAACCGTGCGCGCCCTTGTGGAGACCCGGCCTGCTGTCACAGTCTGCGGCACACCTTTCGGAGTCAAAATGTTCTCAGAAGGCGCACTCATCGTGGGCTTTTCCGATCTGAACACGGCCAAAGGCACCATAAACCCCGCCAAGAAAGCCGGGCTTCGGCTGGGTGACCGCGTGGTGCGCATGGACGGCGTTCTGACCGAGACCAACGATGCGGTGCACGATGCACTGGAAGCCGCAGCAGGCGCCCCGGTGCGGCTGATCTATATCCGCGAGGGTGAACAGTTCCAGACTCAGCTCACGCCCGCATGGGACAGCACCGCCGGGCAGTGGCGCGCCGGGATGTGGGTGCGTGATTCCTCCGCAGGCGTAGGCACCATGACCTTTGTGGACAACGATGCTGAGGTGTTTGCCGGTCTGGGGCATCCCATCAGCGACAGTGACACCGGCGAAAGCGTTGCGCTGCGCAGCGGCGAGATCGTCCCCTGCCAGATCGTGGGGTGTACCGGCGGCACTGTGGGCAGCCCGGGTGAGCTGAAGGGCCGCTTTCTGAGCACCCATGCGCTGGGCAGTATCTGCATCAACGGCGAGACCGGGGTCTATGGCCGGACACGCACTGTATTTTCCGGCCCGGAAGCAGAGATCGCTTTTGCGCAGGAGATCGTGCCCGGCGATGCAGAGATCTGGACCACAGTGGACGGAGAAGCGCCTCAGCATTACCAGATCCGCATTGAAAAGGTAAACGATGCCGACCCGCACCGCAACATGATCCTGCATGTGACGGACCGGAGGCTTCTGGCAAAGACCGGCGGCATTGTGCAGGGCATGAGCGGAAGTCCCATCCTGCAGAACGGCAGGCTGGTGGGTGCCGTGACCCACGTACTGGTAAATGACCCGACACGCGGCTACGGCATTTTTGCGCAGACCATGCTGAAACAGGCGCATTCCATTGAAAAAACAGACGATGCTGCGCAGCCATAAAGCTGATTTGCAAAAAAATTTGCGCATTTCGATTTTCTTTGCCAAAATTTACCAATATAAGCCGTTGAAAGTTCTGGAAAATTATGGTAAAATCCATGGTGTTAAGGGAACTGCACACATTGGAGGAAACAACCATGGACAAAGTGAGATTTTTGATGTCAGACACTGGTGCACAAATTACTGCCGCCTGCCGTGAGGCACTGGAGCAGAAGGGTGTGGATGTGACCGTCGTGGAAAAGGACGGCAACAAGGTGCTGCAGAAAATGCTGGCTGTGCGTCCGCAGGTAGTGCTGCTGGATGCCTTTATGCCCGGGCTGGATGCCCTGGCAGTCAAGCAGCGCTACAATGCCGCCGGGGAACGGCACACTTCCTTCTTCGTGACAGGCGCTTTCCAGAGCGAAGAGATGGTTCAGGAGCTGCTGGATGAGGGCTTTTCCTACTATTTTGTAAAGCCCTTTGATGAGACCGTGCTTGCCGCCCGGGTCCTCAAGGCTGCGCTCGGGACGGAAAACCGCATCCTGCACACCAGCGTGGACAGCGATGAACTGACCGTGACCGAGATCCTGCACCAGATCGGCGTGCCTGCCCATATCAAGGGCTACCAGTTCCTGCGGGATGCCATCCTGCTCACCATGAACGAGCCGGAGTATATCAACGCTGTGACCAAGCGTCTGTACCCGGAAATCGCCAAGAAAAACGGCACTACCGCCAGCCGTGTGGAGCGCGCCATCCGCCACGCCATCGAGGTGGCGTGGGACCGGGGTGATGTGGACACCCTCAACAGCTACTTCGGCTACACCATCCATAACCTGCGCGGAAAACCCACCAACAGCGAGTTCATTGCAATGATAGCTGACAAGATGCGGCTGGATAAACGGCAGAGGGTGGGGTGAGTGTTGCTTCCGCACAATTCAGCGTTCCACCGTTTTTATTGACACAAGTTGTTCCATAATCTTCCTGCTTAAAAGCCGATGCTGCACGCACCGGCTTTTTCTTTGGGTTCCTGTCTTTCATAGAATCCGCTGCCGTTCATATTCTGATAAGAGCAAGCCATGCAGGCAAAGGAGGTTTTGCCCTTGAAACGATCAGAATACCTTGCCCGGCGCAGGCGGGCCAGAGTTGCGGCGATGATGTTGTTTGCCCTTATCATGGGGTTTGTATCTGCTGCGCCGCCAGTCGTCACCGGATGTCAGGCGCAGGATCTGACCCCGGCACCGGACACCTCGGTGCTCTCCCCTGCCATTTCTGTTCCGGTGCAGGCCGAGCCCGCTGCTCCTGTTCTTCCGGAAAAGTGGGTCTGTCTGACCTTTGATGACGGCCCCAGCAAAACCACGCCGGATGTGCTCAATGCCCTGAACGCTGCAGGGGTGCACGCCACCTTTTTTGTGGTGGCTACCGGCCACAACGAAAAGTATCTGCCCTTGCTCACCGAAGCGGTCAGCGCCGGGCATCAGATCGCACTGCACTCTGCTTCCCACGAGTACAGCGATATCTACCGCAGCAGCGAAGCCTACTGGGCGGACATTGCACTGCTGAAGGAGCGCATTGCTCCCTATGTGGACGCAGAAAGCATCCGGTATCTGCGGTTCCCGGGCGGCAGCACCAACACGGTGAGCCGACGCTACGGCGGGAAAGGCCTGATGAAGCAGTTGAAAGCCGAAGTAGAGCAGAAGGGCTGGCAGTGGGTGGACTGGAACGTCTGCGCCGAGGACGCCGTAGGCGGGCATCCAAGCGCGGACACCATTTACCGCAATGTGGTGCGGGAGACCGGGCAGCAGACGAACTGCATCGTTCTGATGCACGATTCCGCCACCACCCGCACCACCGCCGAGGCGCTGCCCGACATCATCCGGTGGTATGCGGATCAGGGTTTTGCGTTTTTGACGGTGGCCGAAGCGCTGCCGATTGGGTAAACGATTTTAATGGCCTCCGTTTCACTCTGGCCATATTCAGCGGAAAAATTATTTTTATTCGTGTTTGTCGCGGCCTGCGGGCCGCTCCAAACACTCTTTCACGAATAGGGACTAACCGGGATAGCTGCATTTTTCCTCTGCGGCTCCTTCGTGAAAAAGCAAAAGGGAAGCGTCCGCAGACGCTTCCCTTTTGCAAGTTAAAACGATTTTCCGCTAAGAATGGCCGAGCGCACACGGAGCCATTTTCAAATCATTCGTCCGCGTTCTGGCAGAACAGCGAGAAGGTACGGTAGGCCATGTACAGGTCGGTCTTGTGGATGACCTCGAAGGGCGAGTGCATGGACAGCACCGGCACACCGATGTCCAGCACGGGAATACCCCGGTTTGCCACATACTTGGCAATGGTGCCGCCGCCGCCAAGATCCAGACGGCCCAGCTCGCCGATCTGCCACGCCACATCGTTGGCGTCCAGCAGGCGGGTGATGTCCCCTACCAGCTCGGCGTTGGCATCGCTGGCAGAGCTCTTGCCGCGGCTACCGGTATACTTGAAGAACGCCACGCCGCGTCCGGCATAGGTGCCGTTCTGCTTTTCAAAGGCACCTGCCCAGGACGGGTCATAGGCAGCGGTCACGTCCGCAGACAGGCAGACGCTGTTGCGGAAGGCAAGGATATCGTCCTGACCGGCTGCGCGGCACAGCAGCTGCATGAAGTGGAACACATACATGCTCTGCATACCGGTGACGCCGTCGGAGCCGATCTCTTCCTTATCAGTCAGCACGCAGACAGTGGTGTGCACCGGGTCTTTGGTCTCGATCTCTGCCATCAGTGCGGGATAGGCGTCCACCCGGTCGTCGTGACCGTAGCCGCCCACCATGGCGCGGTCAAAGCCCACGTCCCGGGCCTTGTGGGCGGGCACCACCTCGATCTCGGCACGGGTGAAGTCCCGCTCGGTGATGCCGTACTTTTCGTGCAGCAGCATCAGGGTGTTGAGCTTGACTGCTTCCTTGATGTCGGCGTCCTCCACGGCATCGGAGCCGATGAGGACGTTCAGCTCTTCTGCCTTGATGCCCTCGCTGAGCTTGCGGTCGTTCTGCTCGGCACCCAGATGGGGCAGCAGGTCGGTGATGCAGAACACGGGGTCGCTCTCATCCTCACCCACGCACACCGAAACGCTGGAACCATCTGCACGGGTGAACACGCCGTGGATGGCCAGCGGCATGGTGCCCCACTGATACTTGCGGATGCCGCCGTAGTAGTGGGTCTTGAAATAACTGAAATGGTCGGCCTCGTACAGCGGATTCGGGCGCAGGTCCAGCCGGGGGCTGTCGATGTGGGCAATGACCAGCCGGAAGCCCTCTTCAAAAGATCTCTGGCCGATGGTAGCGGCCACCACCGCCTTGTGTTCCTGCACAAAGTAGATCTTCTGGCCGGGGGCATAGGTCTTTTTCGGCTCGAACTTCTCATAGCCGGCTTCCAGCAGCATTTTTTCGCTGACGGCAGCCGCTTCGCGCTCGGTTTTGGCGGTGTTCAGAAACGCTTTGTAGCCCTCGGCAAAGGCTGCGGCTTCCTTCTTGACACCGGTGTTCTTGTCGGCAGCATACTCTGGCTTATAAAGCAGCTGTTCGGCAGCCTGCTTTGCGGTAAGTTTTTCGCTCATTTTCCTTATCTCCTCTCAGCTTCCTGCATAGATGCGCTGATATTCCGCATAGCAGAAAGTGATCTTTTTTACGTAGTGGTTCATCTGGCTGTAAGGGAAGCCCTGCAGCGTTTCGCCGTCTGCGGAGTGCTCTTCCATCTGCAAAAGAGCATCCACCGTGCCCCACCCGCTGTGATAAGCAGCAGCGGCAGTGGCAACATCGCCGTTGTAGCGCTCCATGCACAGGTGCAGGTAATAGCATCCGAACCGGATGCTGGTCTCCGGGTCGTAGAGATTTGCAAAGAGCAACCCTTCGTCCGGTGCGATCTTGCTGCGCAGCCAGATAAAGGTCTCCTCGGTCATCTGCATCAGGCCCCGGGCATCCACAGTGGAGGTGGCCTGCGGGTCAAAGCCGCTTTCGGTGCGGATGAAGGCATCCACCAGAAGCGGGTCAAGGTCGTAGGTGTCGGCCCAGCGCTCCACCAGCGCTTCGTACTTACGGGGGTATAAAAGCCGTTCTGCCCTGCCCCACAAGTTGGGCACCAGCACAAACAGCAGGATCAGCGCCATGCCCAGCAGGAACAGCCTGCGGCTGCGCATTTTTTTGCGGCGGCGTGCCTTCTGGGCGCGGAGAGCGCGGCGGATGCGGGCCGCCTCCGGGTCGTACTGCGGTGCAGGATCTTGTTCGTTATATCGTTCGTTCAAAGCTCTTTTCCCGCACCTCCTTCTGCCAGAAGCTTCCCGCACAGCTCCTCAGCCGCAGCCTGCAGATGTGCAAGGTCTGCGTCGTTGCGCAGAACATAGTCTGCCTGTGCGGTGAGCACGGTTTCCGGCGTCTGTGCGTTCAGGCGGCGGGCAGCCATTTCAGCCGAAATGCCGTCCCGGGCCACGATGCGGGCCACACTGGTCTCAAAAGGTGCCGTGACCACGCACAGGCGGTCGCACTCGGCCTGTGCCGCAGTCCCCACGATGACCGCACCATCCAGCACGAACAGCGGTGCTCCGGCATCCAGTGCCGCCTGCTTTGCCGCACGGATGCGGTGGACGATCTCCGGATGGGTCAGGCTGTCCAGCGCTGCTTTGCCCTCAGGGGTGGCAAAAGCACAGTCGGCCAGCAGGCGGCGGTTCAATGTGCCATCCTGCTTTAAAATGTCCGCGCCAAACCGCCGCGCCAGCTTTGGCAGCAGCGGCGAGCCGGGCAGCAAAATTTCGCGGCTGATCTGGTCGGCGTCGGCCAGCGGCACGCCGTGGGCCGAAAACACCGAGGTGACCGTAGATTTTCCGCAGCCGCTGCGGCCGGTGATTCCCAAACAGATCATAGCTTGATCACCCGGAAAGCCGCAG
Source organism: Faecalibacterium sp. HTF-F (assembly GCF_023347535.1). Lineage (NCBI taxonomy): Bacteria > Bacillati > Bacillota > Clostridia > Eubacteriales > Oscillospiraceae > Faecalibacterium > Faecalibacterium wellingii. Next base: position 1,329,371 of record NZ_CP094473.1, on the reverse strand, counting down.
CGCGGATCAGGCGGTTGTACACCGCCATGGAAAGGCCGTCTTTTCTGGGACAGCGGGCGTAGACCACCGCATCCCCCTGCTCATCCAGCGCACGCAGAGAGCGGAAAATGTGCTTTGCCTGATCGGCACCGTCCCCTTCGCGGCCATACTCCACGCAGGGCACACCCAGCTTTTCTGCCTCGCCGGTGAAGCACAGGCAGCTGGGATTCTGGTCAGCGTGGGCGTCCACATATGCCTTGAACTGCTCAAAGGTGCCGTCCAGCAGGGTCACATCTGCCTTGGGCGCATAGTGCTTGTACTTCATGCCGGGGCTGCGCACCACAGCACCCTCCGGCAGCTTTTCAAGGATGGCCTTGGACACTTCCACCTCTTCACCGAGGGCACGCTCGAGGTCTTCCAGCGTGATGTGGCCCGGGCGGAACAGGGTGGGCTTTTCGCCTACCACCGACACCACGGTGCTTTCCACGCCCACATCGCACTCGCCGCCATCCAGAATCAGCGGCAGGCGGCCGTCCATATCGGTGAACACATCCTGCGCGTTGGTGGGGCTGGGCTTGCCGGAAAGATTGGCGCTGGGGGCGGCAAAGGCGCAGCCGCTCTTTTCAATGACTGCACGGGCCACCGGGTGGCTGGGCATCCGGATGCCCACGGTATCCAGACCTGCACAGCACTCCGCTGCCACCTCCGGGCCGCGGGGCATGATGATGGTGAGCGGGCCGGGGCAGAACGCCGCCATCAGCAGCTGGGCGCGCTCCGGCACCTCGCTGACAAGGCCGGGCAGCATTTCCGGGCCGGTGACATGGACGATGAGGGGATTGTCCTGCGGACGTCCCTTCGCCACAAAGATCTTTTTGACCGCCTCGCCGTTGCGTGCATCGGCAGCAATGCCGTAAACCGTCTCGGTGGGCAGCGCCACCAGCTCGCCTTTCTGCAGCAGGGCAGCCGCTTTTTCAATGCTTTTTTCTTCTGCAGCGGATAAAACTTCAGTCTTAAATTCCATACGGATCATCGTTCTTTCTATCTGTAAAGTATTTTTGCTTTTCGGCGTATTTCAACAGGATAACGTGTTATTTTAAAATCATATTTTCAGTGTTGTTCGTTGAGCTTCTGCAGTTTTTCGGTCTGTTCCCGGGTGGCAAGCGCGTCGATCACGTCGTCCAGATTGCCGTCCATGATCTTATCCAGATTGTGCACGGTCAGGCCGATGCGGTGGTCGGTGCAGCGGTCCTGCGGGAAGTTATAGGTACGGATCTTCTCGCTGCGGTCACCGGTGCCCACCTGCCCCTGCCGCTCCGAATTGATGGCGTCCTGCTGCTGTTTCTGCTTCTGTGCCAGCAGGCGGCTGCGCAGGATCTCCAGTGCCTTATCCTTGTTCTGGAACTGGCTGCGCTCGTTCTGGCATTCTACCACCGTGCCGGTGGGGATATGTGTCACACGGATGGCGCTGGAGGTTTTGTTGATGTGCTGACCGCCCGCGCCGGAGGAACGGAAGGTGTCGATGCGCAGGTCTTTCAGGTCCAGTGCAAAGTCCACTTCCTCGGCCTGAGGCATAACGGCCACCGTAGCGGTGGAGGTGTGGATGCGGCCCTGGGTCTCGGTCTCCGGCACGCGCTGCACCCGGTGCACACCGCTCTCGTACTTGAGGCGGTTGTAGGCCCCGGCACCATCCACCGAGAAGATGGCTTCCTTCACGCCGCCAAGCTCGGTCTCGTTCAGGTTGAGCATTTCCAGCTTCCATCCCCTGCTTTGCACATACATGGTGTACATGCGCAGCAGACTGTGGGCAAACAGGGCCGCTTCCTCGCCGCCTGCGCCGCTGCGGATCTCCACAATGACATTTTTGCCATCGTTCACATCTTTGGGCAGCAGCATAATTTTGAGATTATTTTCCAGTTTTTCCACATCTTGACTTTTTTCGCTGATTTCCTGCTGTATCATCTGTTTAAAGTCCGGGTCAAGAGCACCAGACTCTTCCAGCAGGGCTTTTGCCTGTTCCAGATGATCCTGTGCAGTCTGCCACTCCCGGTAGGCCTGCACAACAGGCTCTGCGTCGTGATACTCCCGCATCAGCTTGCGGAACAGCGCAGGGTCGGCAGCGGCATCCGGCTGGTTCAGGCGGACGGAAAGCTCCTCAAAGCGATGGCAGACAGCATCCATTTGGGTAAACATGTTCGGCATAATTCCGGCAGTTCTCCTAACAACTCAAATCTGCATCTGCAGCGCAGCAGGACGCCCCGGCAGGGCACGTCTCACACCCGCACATGCAAAGGCATACGTTTCCCATGCGAGCTGTGCCGGACGCTAGACCTGCCCGGGCCTTATCACCTTTTTGATGTTCTTTTCAATTTTAGCACGCGGCAGCATCACCTCATGCCCGCAGCCAGTGCACCGGATCTTGAAATCCATGCCGACGCGCAGCACTTCAAAGCTCTGCGCACCGCAGGGGTGCTTTTTGCGGGTGAGGATGGTATCGCCTACAGCAATGTCCATAACCTTGGCTTCTCCCTTCTGCCTGCCTTTTTCAGTCGTCTGTGGGCAGGCGGCGCGTGTGCGCGCCCCCGGTGTGCCGGGCACAGCGCATACAAATATAGTATAATGCAAAGCCGCATAAAATGCAAATATCCGCAATAGCAGATGCATAAGTTTTAATGAAATGGAGCTGGCTTTCCCAGACGGCACCTGTCCAGCTCCCAAAAACAACAGAAAGAGGAATGAAAGATGATGCATGCATATCGTACCGAAGGCAGCTACCGTTCTGCTGCCCGCATGACCGCCGCCGAGCTGCGTGCCGCCATGGCCAACCGTGAGATCCTGCAATCCACCGCTCTGGCCTTTGATACCCAGCGTCAGCTGCGGTTTGAGCTGGGCGGAGTGAAGGCCGTGATGCCCTTTGCCCAGTGCGCCGACGGCGCCGAGAACGGCACCGTGCGGGACATTGCCGTACTGACCCGGGTAGGCCGCCCCACCTGCTTTGTCATTGAGTCGCTGGACACCGACGAGACCGGACAGCCGGTGTACCGGCTTTCCCGTGCTGAGGCACAGCGGATGTGCAAGGCCGACTATCTGGACGCCCTGCAGCCCGGCGATATCCTGCCCTGCACGGTGACCCACATTGAACCCTTTGGTGCCTTTTGTGATGTAGGCTGCGGCATCAGCGCCCTGCTGCCCATCGACTGCATGTCGGTGAGTCGCATCTCCTCCCCTGCCGACCGGGTGAGTGTGGGGCAGCAGATCCTATGCGCCATCAAGAGCCGGGACCTGCAGGGCCGCTTTGTGCTGACCATCCGGGAGCTGCTGGGCACCTGGGAGGAAAACGCCGCCGGGTTCACCGTGGGCGAGACCGTGGTGGGCATCGTGCGCAGTGTGGAGGAATACGGCACCTTCATTGAGATCGCACCCAATCTGGCCGGCCTTGCGGAGAGCTGTGCCGACCTGACCCCCGGGCAGGCTGTCAGCGTCTACATCAAGAACATCCTGCCGGAAAAGATGAAGATCAAGCTGGTGATCGTGAACCATTCCCTGAACCAGCGCCACCGGTTCGAGCTGAAATACTTCATCACCGAGGGCCGTCTTGACCGGTGGGTCTACTCCACACCGGAAAGCCCGAAGCGGATCGAGACAGATTTTGCCGCTGCGGCTTGCAATCCGGCGTGAAACCCTTTATACTATAAAAGAAAAGGAATGCAAGGGGGATGTATGGAACGATGGCCGCTAATGATGCTTTTACCGCCGGTGTACGTCCCGGCGGGCTGACCAGCAGCACCGAGATCCGGCTGCTGCTGTGCTATCTGGTCAAAAATGCCGGACCCATTGCCCGGCAGGAGATTGAAAACGCCCTGATGGAAGAAGCTCTGGTGAATTATTTTGAGATCGGCTCGTGTCTGGACGATATCACCAAGCAGCAGCTCGTCACCCTGACAAAGGGCAGCTACACCATTACCGATAAGGGCCGCAAGGTCGCGCAGGAGCTTGCCTACGACCTGCCCCGCAGTGTGCGGGAACGCGCTGTGGCTGCTGTGCTGCGCTGCCAGACCTGGGCCCGCAAGGAGGCCAAGTACAGCGCCAGCATCACCGAAAAGGCAGACGGTCACTGCACCGTGCGCTGCACCGTAAAGGGACTGGATGCGGAGCTGTTCTGTCTGGAGCTGGGGGCTCCCGACCGCCTTTCGGCTGACCTGATCAAAAAGCAGTTCATCCTCAAGGGCAACGAGATCTATCAGATGCTCATCAATAAGCTGACCGAAGAAGAAAAGTAACGATCCGGAATGGCTGCCGCGCACGCTTTAGCCATAAACAGCGGAAATTTCATGATTTTATTTACGGTTTGGAAGTGTCTGCGGACACCTCCAAACCGCTTTTTTCACGAGAAGTATCCAAATTTCAAACTGCATTTTTCCTTACGACCTTTACTGTGAAAGTCAAAAACCGGAAAAGTCCGCAGACTTTTCCGGTTTTTGAATATAAAAATAATTCCGCTGAGCATGGCCAGAGTGAAACGGAGGCCATTCTCAATAAAAAATCAAATCAGGATGCAGATGAGCCCGGTACAGCCCTCATTGATGACCCGTTCCAGCGTTTCCTGCAGCCGGGTGCGGGCCTCCTGCGGCATATGCAGCAGCTTGCTCTGCAGGCCCTCGTTCACCAGCTCGTGCAGACTCTTGCCAAAGATGTTGGACTCCCACAGTTTCTCCGGGTCGTCCTCAAAACCGGCCAACAGGCTGCGGGCAAGCTCCTCGCTCTGCTTTTCGGTGCCCACGATGGGGCTGAGTTCGGTGTGGATGGTCGCCTTCAGCATCTGGATGGAGGGCGCGCAGGCTTCCAGACGGACCCCATAGCTTGCCCCCTGTCGCACGATCTGGGGCTGTTCCAGCTTCAGTTCGCTGACCGAAGGCATCACGATGCCATAGCCGGTGGCTTCCACCTGCTCAAGGGCACTGCGCACCTTCTCGTACTCGCGCTTCGCCCGCGCCAGCTCCATGATGCAGGGCATCAGGCCCGCTTCGTCGCCAATGGCAAGGCCGGTCTGCTCGCTCAGCACCTGATAAAAAATCTCCGGCTTCAGCTCCACCGTGATGCGCACGCTGCCGGCCGCAAGGTCGATGCCGCTGATGGACGACCGCTGCACCGCGTCGCATTCCAATGCCGATGTGTCGCTCCCGGCCGGAACATCCTTCATGCGGGAGACCTTCTCTGCCAGCTGCATGGCGGCATCATACACCTGCGTCTGCAGCCAGTGGCCGTTTTCCAGCATCGTGACCCAGCGCGGCAGGGCAAAATCCAGCTCCCTCACCGGAAACTCGTACAGGACCTGCCGCAGAATGCTGCCGAGTGCCTCCGCGTCCAGATCCACGCAGCTCACCGGCAGAACGGTGTGGTCATAGTCCCGGGCCATGCCCTCGGCCAGCTGCTTCGTCTCCGGGGCATCCGGGTGGGTGCTGTTGAGCAGGATGATGTAGGGCTTGCCCAGCGCATCCAGTTCTTCCACGATGCGCTTCTCGGTTCTGGCATAGCCCTCCCGCGGGATGTCACTTACCGAACCGTCGGTTGTGACCACGATGCCGATGGTGGAATGTTCGCAGATCACCTTGCGGGTGCCTGTCTCGGCGGCAAGATCGAAGGGGACCTCGTGGTCGAACCATGGGCTCTTGACCATGCGGGGCCTGTCGTTTTCCTCGTGTCCCATGGCCCCCTCCACCATGTAGCCCACGCAGTCGATGAGCCGCACCCTGCACTCGCCGCCGCCCTCCAATTGCAGGGGCACGGCCGTTTCCGGGATGAATTTCGGCTCGGTGGTCATGATGGTACGGCCTGCGGCCGACTGAGGCAGCTCGTCCCGGGCACGTTCCCGGGCTGCCGCCGGGCCGATGGCCGGCAGCACCAGCTGCTCCATGAAACGCTTGATGAAGGTGGATTTGCCGCTGCGCACCGGGCCCACCACCCCAATGTAGATATCTCCGCCGGTGCGTGCGCCGATCTCACGGCAGATGCCATTCTGTTCCTGATTTGCCAAATTGCTCTCCCCTTCCCGTTTGCGCTGTGCACCGGACAGGTTTCCGGTCCGCTTGTTGTATCGTATGAAACAGGACGGGGCATTATGCCGGAACGATTTTGAATGCCCTCCGCTTTGCTCTGGGCATATTCAGCGGAAAATTTACTTTATAATTGCAATTCAGGAAAATCTGCGGATTTTCCTGAATTGCTTTTTCACAGATGGGGTCGTAGAGGGAAACAGCATTTACAGCGCCGCTTTCTGCGAAAGCGCGGCGCTGTGGAGGGGCTACCTGTTTGCTTTCAGCATGCTGAACCCTCTCAGGCTCACATTCGTTCGCCAGCTCCCCCGAAGGGGGAGCTTTTTGCAGTAACGGCGCAGTTTCCAGATAAAATTCAAGCCTTGCGGATGCGTCAGAAGCTCCCCCTTCGGGGGAGCTGGCAAATCCGAAGGATTTGACCGAGAGGGCGAGGATGCTTCCCCTTCTCCCAAGGGGACGGCTGAACTCCCTCTGTCAAAGCCGGACACCTTCTTATTGCAATCGATACTGATGCCATGCAAAAGCCGTTTTCCGTCACAGCCCCATCTGTGAAAATGGTCTAGCGGAATGCCCGCAGGCATTCCGCTAGACCAAAATCTAAAAATTATTTTCCGCTAAGAATGGCAGAGCGAAGCGGAGCCATTTTAAATCGTCCAACAAAAAGAGAGCTGCCGCGCAAAATGCACAGCAGCTCTCGGTATGGTTCCTATGAAATTACGGGGTCAGGCGGTTGGGGCCGCGGAACAGGAACTCGGCCTCCTTGATGGTCAGGCCGCACAGCAGCATGGTCAGGCGGTCGATGCCAATGCCGAAGCCGCCGTGGGGCGGACAGCCGTACTGGAAGAACTCCAGATAGAACTTGACGTCCTCAGCCAGTCCCTTTTCCTCAGCCTGCTTCTTCAGCACTTCGTAGCGGTGCTCGCGCTGGGCACCGGTGGTGATCTCAACACCACGCCAGATCAGGTCGTAGCCCTGCGGCACACCGTTCTCATCCCGCATGTGGTAGAAGGCACGCTTCTCGGCGGAATAATCGGTGATGAAGAGGAACTCGTGACCGTAGTGCTTCTTCACCCACTCATAGCTCAGGCGCTCGGCCTCAGTGGTCAGGTCGCCCTTCTCGCTCTCATCGACGGTATAGCCGAACTCTTCTTCCAAGCCCTTGTACAGGTCTGCCAGCTTGACCACCGGGAACGGAGTGGTGGGCACGATGACTTCCTGACCGAACATCTCCTTGATCTGATCGCCGTAGTTGTCCTTGACGGCCTGCAGACCGGCAGTCAGCAGCTCCTCTTCCATCTTCATCACGTCTTTATAGGAAGTGATGTAGCTGAACTCCAGATCGAAGCCGGAGAACTCGGTGGAGTGCTTGTTGGTGTAGCTCTTCTCGGCGCGGAACACAGGGCCGGTCTCGAAGATGCGCTCAAAGCCTGCAGCCATGGCCATCTGCTTGTAGAACTGGGGGCTCTGTGCCAGATAGGCATTGCGGTCGAAGTAATCCACCTTGAACACCTCAGAGCCGCTCTCGCTGGCAGCAGCGATCAGCTTGGGGGTGTGGATCTCGATGAAGTTACGGTCCAGCAGGAACTTGCGCATGGCGTTGACGAAGCAGCTCTGTGCCTTGAACATCAGCTGGTTCTCGTCGGTGCGCAGGTCGATCCAGCGGTAGTCGATGCGCTGGTCGATGCTGGAGCGCTCCACAGCCTTCTTTTTCTTGGTGGCTGCGATCTCCTTGCGGACGATGGGCAGTGCATCGGCAATGCTCTCGATCTCGATGGACTCGGGGATCATCTCCACGCCGCCCATCTTGACGTAGTCGTTTTCCATCACCTTGCCGGTGACGGTAATGACGGAATCCGGGGTGAGCTTATCGATGGTATCCACCAGATCGGGGTGATCTTCCTTTTCCACCGTGATCTGCAGTTTGCCGGTAATATCCTTCAGCACGATGAAGGCCATATACTTGCTGTTGCGCAGGTTCTCGATAAAGCCCTGCACCTTGACCGTGCCGCCGATGGCCTTCTGGGCCTCGTTGATATAGGTGCGTTCCATAATACAGGAATCCTCCTTTGACGTCTTGTGTACTGTTTTATTATACGCTTTTCCGGGGATAAATCAAGAGATATGGTGATTTCGGCACGGAAATCACCTTTCCGAATAAAGGCTTCCCCCGGTCGGGGGAAGCTGTCACCGAAGGTGACTGATGAGGGCGCAGGACAGCTGCATTTTACCCTAAATACCCCTCATCCGGCGCTACGCGCCACCTTCCCCCCAAGGGGTGAAGGCTTTAGCTCTGGGTCAAGCCGCAAAAATTGATTTCCGTATGATTTCGGGTTCACGAGGAAAAATGCAGTTTCTGCTCCCGACTCCTTCTGTGAAAGGGCCGCGGCTATTCTTAATGGTTCTCTTTGCCTGTTTCTTCGTGCAGAGTGCCGGTGCCGCCCTCCACCACGCCGTCGTGCCTGAGCACAGCCGCAATGGTGCCGAAGAAGCATTTCACATCCAGCCCAAAGCTCAGATGCTCCACATACCAGCCGTCCAGCTTGGCTTTCTCCGCGATCTCCAGCTCATCACGGCCATGGATCTGTGCCCAGCCGGTCAGGCCCGGGCGCACATCGTTGGCATGGTACTTGTCGCGCTCTGCCAGCAGATCATACTGGTTCCACAACGCAGGCCGCGGGCCGATGACCGCCATATCCCCCACAAAGATGTTCCACAGCTGGGGCAGCTCGTCCAGACTGGTCTTGCGCAGGAAATGCCCCATCCGGGTGATATACTGGTCCGGGTCGTGGAGCAGGTGGGTAGGCATATCGTGGGGCGTGTCGATGCGCATGGTGCGGAACTTTAAAATGTAAAAGTGCTTTTTGCCAATACCCACACGTTTCTGTTTGAAGAACACCGGGCCGGGCGAATCCAGCTTGATAGCCACGGCCAGGATCAGAAAGAGCCATGACAGGCAGACCATGCCGCACAGGGACAGCACGATCGCCAGCAGGCGCTTGATACCGTTACGATACATGAGCTTCCTCCATTTTTTGCCATTGTTCTGCCAAGGTGTCCCTGAAAAGTCGAAAAGATCGTCTATTTCTTTGTTTTCAGATACACCCTGGAACAGCGTTACCAGTATACCAGCATCCCTCTCCATTTGCAATCGTATACCGTAACAGATGCCGGTATTTTGATAATTTGGCCGCATTCTGCCGGTTTTATTGCAGAAAAACGCCGGTTTTGTCTCTTGTTTTGTGCGGCAGAAGGACGTAAGATAAAGAAAATAAGAAGTCAACTCCCCCAGTCTCGCTTTCGCTCGACAGCCCCCTCGGAGATGGGGCCTTTGGCAAAGAGGGAAAGCTTAACGCCCTGCCAAAGGCGACAGAGTGGGGAACACTGGCAAACCCACAGGGTTTGACTGAAGGAGTTCCAACAGGAGGTTTCACGCTTATGATCCAGCATTTCCGTTTTGGCGCTCCCCTGCCCACCGACAGTGTGGTGCAGGACATTCCCGTTTTCGCCGGGCCGGTGCCCTTTCTCACCGCTGAGAATGGCGGCTGGGAATACCGGATGGCTCCGGATGCCATCGTGTACGGTCTGGGCGAAATGCCCCGCGGCATCAACAAGCGCGGCTGGCACTACGTTACCAACAACACCGATGAAGCCCGCCACAGCGAGGATAAGCTTTCCTACTATGGTGCGCACAATTTTCTGCTCATTGATGGCGGTGCGGGCTGTGAATGCTTTGGTGTGTTCATCGATTTCCCGGGCAAAGTGCGTTACGATATCGGCTACACCGAATACGACACCCTGCGCTTTTCTACCGAAGAGCCGGACTATGAGCTTTACATCATTACCGGCGGCGGCCTGAACGATATCAGCCGCCAGTTCCGGCAGCTCATCGGCCGCAGCTATATCCCGCCCAAGTGGGCCTTTGGTCTGGCACAGAGCCGCTTTGGCTACAAAACCGCTGAGGACGTGCGGGAGGTGGCCCGTCAGTACAAAGAGAACGATCTGCCGCTGGATATGATCTGTATGGACATCGATTATATGCAGGATTACGCGGATTTTACCGTAAACAAACAGCGCTTCCCGGACCTTGCCGCCCTGAGCGCCGAACTGAAAGCGCAGGGCATCCGGCTGGTGCCCATCATCGATGCAGGTGTGCGCATCGACCCGGCAAATCCCGTCTGTGCCGAGGGCCTTGCAAACGGTTACTTCTGCACCAAAGCCGACGGCACGCCCTTTGTGGCGGCGGTGTGGCCCGGCAAGGCTTACTTTGCGGACTTCCTGCGTCCGGAGGTGCGGGAGTGGTTCGGCCGGCAGTACAAGGCGCTGACCGACTGCGGCATCGATGGCTTCTGGAATGATATGAACGAGCCTGCGCTGTTTTATTCGCCGGAGCGGCTCAAGGCTTTCTTTGAGAGCATGGACGAACTGAGCCGGAAGGACAACATCGTGCAGGATGAATTCTTCGGCAAGGTGGTAGGCGGTGCGCTGGGCCTGATGAACGCCCCTGCGGACTACGCCAGCTTCTACCACGACGTGGATGGCCGACGGGTGCGCCACGACAGGGTGCACAACCTCTACGGCGGCAATATGACCCGCGCGGCAGGCGAAGCCTTTGCCCGCCTGCGGCCCGGCAGACGCACTTTGCTGTACAGCCGCTCCAGCTTCATCGGCAGCCACCGCTACGGCGGCATCTGGCTGGGTGACAACGCTTCCACATGGGCACAGCTTCTGGCCAACATCCAGATGATGCCCAACGTGCAGCTGTGCGGCTTTCTTTATACCGGTGCCGACCTGTGCGGTTTTTCCTACGATACTACGCCTGATCTCGCCCTACGCTGGCTGGAGTTCGGCCTGTTCACGCCGCTGATGCGCAATCACTCCACCGATGGTTCCCGGATGCAGGAATACTACCGCTTTGCGGACATGCTGCCCGCCCTGCGGAAGATGCTCCGGCTGCGGTATGCCCTGCTGCCCTACCTTTATAGTGAGTTCATGAAGGCGGCACTGGAAAATACCAGCTACTTCCGGCCATTGGGCTTTGACTTCCCCGCCGACCCGGACGCCCGCGAGGTACAGGACCAGCTGCTGCTGGGCGAGGGTGTGATGGTGGCACCCGTCTACACCCAGAACGCCAGCGGACGCCATGTCTACCTGCCCGAGACCATGAAGCTCTACCGCATTCGCAGTGTGGACGACTACGACACCGAGCTTCTGCCCGCCGGGCACCATTATGTCCGCTGTGCACTGGACGAGGTCCTGCTGTTCATCCGCCCGGGCCATGCCGTACCGGTGGCAAGACCCGCCAGCTGCACCGCCCAGCTGGACGATACCAGCCTGACCCTGTGGGCCTGCCCGGACGAAAACGGCAGCGCCCGCTGCCGGATGTACACCGATGATGGCGAAACGAGCGATTTTGCCGCACCGGAGCACTGGAAGGTGCTTGAATCCAACTGAAAAGCCGTTTTCCTGTGGCATTGCCGGAAAAAGCTGTCTTTTTTCGGCGGTGCCACTTGTATTTTTCTGCGCCGCGCGTTATAATATGCCTTCGGTTCCCTTTATTTACGAAATATTTACATTTCAGATGCCGTCCTCCTAAGCAGTGTGCAATGCTCAGGAAAACAGCTTCTCCGCGTAAACGATAAAAAGGAGGCACTCTTCTCATGGCTCAGACAAGCCGCTCCGCTGACCTGACCAGCGGCCCGATGCTCCAAAAGATCATCCTGTTCTCCATCCCGCTGGCAGCTTCCAGCATCCTGCAGCTGCTGTTCAACGCAGCGGACGTAGTGGTCGTGGGCCGCTTTGCGGGCAGCACCGCACTGGCGGCAGTGGGCTCCAACGGCTCCCTCATCAATCTGCTGGTGAATCTGTTCGTGGGGCTTTCGCTGGGCGCAAATGTGGTGGCCGCACGCTGTTTTGGCGCAAAGGACGAGCGCGGTGTTCAGAACACGGTGCAGACCTCGGTGACGCTGGGTCTTGTCAGCGGCGTGCTGCTGGCTGTGGTGGGGTTCTTTGCGGCCCGTGGCCTGCTGGAGCTGATGAGCTGCCCGGAGGATGTGATCGACCTCTCTGCGCTGTATCTTAAAATCTATTTTATCGGAATGCCCATGACCATGCTGTACAACTTCAGCTCGGCACTGCTGCGCGCCGTGGGTGACACCAAGCGTCCCCTGTACTGTCTGGCGGCGGCAGGCATCATCAATGTGGTGCTGAATCTGGTGTTCGTCATTGGCTTTTCCATGAGCGTGGCAGGCGTGGCACTGGCTACCATCATCAGTCAGACCGTCTCTGCCTGCATGGTGACGCGGATGCTGATGAAGGAGGAGGGCGCTCTGCATCTGGATCTGCATCATCTGGGCTTCCACATGGGTGCCCTGAAGCAGATTTTGCTCATCGGCCTGCCTGCCGGTCTGCAGAGCACCGTGTTCAGCCTGTCCAACGTGGTCATCCAGTCGGCTATCAACTCCTTCGGCTCCACGGTGGTGGCAGGCAGTTCGGCCTCCGCCAATCTGGAGGGCTTCGTCTATACCGCCATGAACGCCTTTGCGCAGGCAGCGGTGACCTTTACCAGCCAGAACATGGGTGCACGCAAGTACCAGAACCTGAACCGTGTTGTCCTCAACTGCCTGCTGTGCGCCATCGTCACCGGCGTGGTGCTGGGCGGCGGCGCAGTGCTGGCAGGCACCCGGCTGCTGCACTTCTACTCCTCGGATGCGGCGGTCATTGCCGCCGGATATGAGCGCCTGCGGGTGATCTGCGGCACCTACCTGCTGTGTGGCATCATGGACACGCTGGCCAGCAGCCTGCGCGGCCTTGGCTACAGCGTGCTGCCCATGGTGGTGAGCCTTGTGGGCAGCTGCCTGCTGCGTCTGGTGTGGATCGCTACCATCTTCCAGCTGAACCGCACACCGTTCATGCTGTACATCAGCTACCCCATCAGCTGGGTGCTGACCGCCGCCGTGCATCTGGCCTGTCTGCTTGTGGTGCGGCACAAGATGAAAAACAAACTTAAACTATCCATCGACTGAAGAACAGGGCTGCATCCGTTTGGGGACGCAGCCCTGTTTTTTACAAGTCTTTTTTCAGCAGATACCGGTCGTATCCGCCATACATTTCCCGCCGGGAGACGATGGCAAAGCCCGATGCAAGGGCGTTGTTCAGGCTGTACTGGTTTTCCGGGCTGACGGTGGCCCCGATGTGGGTGATCCTGCCCGGGAAGAGCGGCAGGGCTGCTTCCAGCATGAGCCTTTGCAGGCCGTTGCCGCGAAAGTCTGCGTGGACGATGGCGCTGTCGGCATTGGCCCAGTGCTCCCACTCGGTACGCGGGACGTCCATGAAGGCCGCGTAGTTGTGCTCGCTCTGCCCGCAGAAGCGCACGATGAGGTACCCGCCCAGCCTGCTGCCCTGCCATGCACCAATGCACAGGTCCTTGCGGACATAGGTCGTGATATTTTCCAGCGTGTCTGGCACAAACTGCTCGGGGTGCGGCATGGCGGCGCGCACCTCATTCTGCAAAGCGTACACCGCCGGGGCTTCCTCTGCCGTACAGCGGCGCAGCAGCATGGGCACCGGCGGCTCTGCGGTTTTGCCGCATATCCTGTGCAGAAAAATTTCCATCTTGCTATCCCCTCCAAAATAAAATCGTACTTTTGGGCCGATTCCAGTATAAATGCCGCTTTTATAAATGTCAATTTATGCTATAATAAAGTAGAAAGGGGTTTTGCGGTGCATGGCCGTGGTCACAAAACGGGGCCGTGCGCCGCAGGGCTCCAAGTCCCGGCAGTGCCCTGCGCTGCCTGTGAACGGAGGAACCAAACCATGAAGGAATCTGCACTTGCATCTTCCAGCCGGTTGGGCGGCGCTGTCATCAGCGACCGCATCGTTGCCAGTCTGCTTGAAGAGCTGCGCACCGGGCGCTATGCCCGGGCCGACCGTCTGCCTGCCGAGGTGGACCTTGCCGCCGAGCTGGGCGTGAGCCGCACCGTCATCCGTGATGCGCTGAGCGAAATGGAACGCGCTGGTTACGTGGAGCGAGTGCGCGGCATTGGCACGGTGGTGAACCGTACGGTGCTGAGCCTGCGCAGCCGTCTGGACCAGAAGCTGGAATACTACCCGCTGATCCGCAGCTTTGGCAGCTATCCCCACGCTGACGGCATTCAGGTCTTTCCCATCCGTGCCGGGGAGGAACTGGCCCACAATCTGGACATCGCACCCGGCGATGATGTGATCTGCATCAAAAAGCGCATTCTGGCCGACACCACCCCGGTGATCTATTCCATCGACTACCTGCCCAGGGCATTGTTCGGTACACGGGATTATACCCGCATCGACCTGACCGGCGGGGTGTTCGATATTCTGGAACGGGAATGCCACCAGCAGATCTCCTCCAACGTTGCCCACCTGAAGGCAAGCTGCGGCGATGACGCCATCCGCTCGGCCATGCGCCTTGCTCCCGGCGAAGCCATGCTGCTGCTGGACGAAGTGTGTTTCAATCGTTTGTGCCGCCCGGTGATGCGTTCGCTGAGCTACTACACAAACTTCTTTGATTTTTCTATCCTACGCAAACTGCTTTAAACGGAGGTATGTACCCATGCGACATCTGATCGACCCGTTGGATTTTACCCAGCAGGAAATCTCCACGCTGCTTGATCTGGCCGACCGCATCCACGATGACCCGGCAGCCTATCAGGACGCAGCCAGCCACAAAAAGCTGGCCACCCTGTTTTATGAGCCTTCCACCCGCACCCGCCTTTCCTTCGAGGCTGCCATGCTGAATCTGGGCGGACATGTGCTGGGCTTCCCCAGTGAGAACGTATCCAGTGCAAGCAAGGGCGAGAGCGTAGCCGACACCATCCGCGTGGTGTCCTGCTATGCGGACATCGTGGCCATGCGGCACCCGAAAGAGGGTGCACCGCTGCGTGCAAGCCGCTACTCCCGCATTCCGGTGATCAACGCGGGCGACGGCGGACACCAGCACCCCACCCAGACCCTGACCGACCTGATGACCATTCGCCGCCGCATGGGACGGCTGGATGATCTGACGATCGGCTTGTGCGGCGATCTGAAGTTCGGCCGCACCGTGCACTCCCTCATCAAGACCATGGCACGCTGCAAGAACATCCGCTTCGTGCTCATCAGCCCGGAAGAGCTGCGGGTGCCGGACTATATCGTGAAGGACGTGCTGGAGGCCAACGGCATCCCCTACAAGGAGACCCGCAGTCTGGAGGAATCCATGCCGGAGCTGGATATTCTGTACATGACCCGCGTGCAGAAGGAGCGCTTCTTCAACGAGGAGGACTACATCCGCCTGAAGAACAGCTACATCCTCACCAAGGAAAAGATGAGCCTTGCAAAGCCGGATATGGCGGTGCTGCATCCCCTGCCCCGTGTTAACGAGATCGCGCTGGATGTGGACGATGACCCCCGCGCCGCTTATTTTGAGCAGGTGCAGAACGGTGTGTACGTCCGCATGGCGCTGATTATGACCCTGCTGGGCCTGCGCGACCCCAAGGCATCTAAGGAGGAAAACTGATATGCTGAACATTGACGAGATCCAGAATGGCATCGTGATCGACCACATCAAGGCAGGCACCGCCGTCGGCCTGATGGACCTGCTGGGCATTGCGGGCAACCGCACCGCCAGCGTGGCACTGATCCAGAATGCACGCAGCAACAAGAGCGAGAACGGCCGCAAGGACATCCTCAAGGTGGAGGGCGATGCTTCCTGGCTGAATCTGGATGTGCTGGCCTACCTTGACCCGAACATCAGCGTAACCATCATCGAAAACGGCAAGGCTGTGCGCAAGGAAAAACCCAAGCCTCCCAAGCGTCTGGTGAACATCGTGCGGTGCAAGAACCCCCGCTGCATCTCCTCCATTGAGGAAGGGTGCGATCAGATCTTTGAGCTGAGCTCCAACGGCAAGTATCGCTGCATCTACTGCGAGCAGGAACTGCAGGTAAAGCCGGAGTAAATCGAACCAAAAAAGAGACCGCCGCACGTGATTTCACACGATGCAGCGGTCTTTTTTATTGCTTTATGATCTTTTATCGGCTGTCATTTCAGCAGTGTGCTGTGGTCTGCGCCGTTCACTCGCAGAGCCGACGATGCGCCGTCGTTGTTCCAGACCACCGTGGTGCCCTGAGTGCACACGCCCAGCAGCTCCACGGCAGAGACCGACGCCGTGCGCTCCTGCGTGCAAAAGAGCATGGTCTGCATCCCGTGGCTGCGCAGCCAGCACAGTGCATCATAGGTCATTTGCAGGGATGCAAACGCGGCATCCGCCTTCACGGTCACCGTGCCGTCCTGCCATGTCAGCGTGTACGCCACTGCCTTGCCCGCCGCATCCGTGACGGTCAGGCCCGTGAGCGCATCCAGACGGCCGCTGTTGGCTGACTCCACCGCGGGTGTTTCCTCTGCTGTTTTGTCGCCCGGCAGAGAGATATCCTTGCCGTCGGTATTTCTCCGGTCAATGGAAGAGCCCGGCAGCAGGCCGTCAAAAGCCTGCTCTTCGCCGTTTGCACCAATGGCAACGCCATCCTTGCCTGCAACGGCAGAGATGGTGACCTTGCCCTCAATGGTGATGTCGGCATCCGCTTCCGCAGCGTCCTCGTCTGGGTCAATGAGTGCGCCGCTGCCGATGGCTGCGCCGCCCTTGCTGGCATCTTCACCGTCCTGACCCGGCTCCGGGGCACCGCCCACAGCGGACACATCCGGGGAGCCGTCGCCGTTGCTGCGGATGGTGACACGGTTCCGGGTATCCTCGTCTCCTTCCAGATCCGCGCCGCCTCCGATTCCGGCACCGCCGCCCACACCGCCAGCTGCGCTGACCGTCGTGCCGCCTTCAATGGTCACATCGCCTGCTGATGCATAGCCGCCGCCAATGCCTGCGCCATTTGCGCCGCCCTCGGCGTTGACCGTGGCATTACCGGAGATATTCACCGTCACATTACCAAACACACCGCTGCCGATGCCCGCAGCACCCTCGCCGCCGGTGGCATTGTCTACCTTAGCGTTGTCGGTGATGGTCACCGTACCCGTGCCGCCGAAACCACCGCCGCCAATGCCCGCACCCTGGGCACCGCCCTGAGCGTTTTTCACCTCGGCATTGCCGGAGATGGTGATGTCAGTCTTGGAGTCGTAATAGCCGTTGCCGATGCCTGCGCACCCACCGCCGCCGGTGGCTTCCTCGATCACGGCGTCACCGGTGATGGTCACCGTGGCGTTGCCGTAGCCGCCGCCACCGCCAATGCCTGCACCGCAGATAGCGTTCGGGTTGTCCGAGGAGCCGCCCCGGGCCGTGATATTGCCGCCCGAGATGATCACCGTGCCGTCGCCGCCGCTGCCACCGCCGCCAATGCCTGCACCGTCCTGCGTTCCGGTGGCGGTGATGGTGCCGCCGGTGATCTCGAGGGCGCCGGAATTTTTGAGGTTTGCGCCGCCGATACCTGCGCCGCCGTAGCCTCCGGTGGCGTCCAGACTGCCGTTCTTGTCCTCATCCTGAATGGTCAGCTTGCCGCTGACCACGTTCCCGGCGGAGTCCTTTTCCTCGTTCCGCTCCAAGCCCGCGTGCCAGCCGCTGCTTTCCAGCGTGTTGCTGCCGTTCAGCTCAATAGTGGTGTCGCCGGTGCCGGAGACGCTCACGGCTGCGTCACCTTTTGTGTCCGTGATGGTAACATCCGAGAGGGTGACTTTCAGGTCGTCGTCCGTGTTGTTGATGATGTCCACCGCGTTGCTGGTGCCTGCATTGCTGCCCGTCACCGCCACGTCGTCGTCCTTGTCGGTCACGTTTTCGTTCTGAGTCACCTTGGCGGTGCCGTCGCCGTTGGCTTCAATGGTGATGCTGCCCGCGCCGATGTCGTAAACTTCGGCAAAGGCCGGAACAGCCGTTCCCGCCATCAGTGCCGCCGCCACGGCCAGCGCCGCCAGTCTCCGGGTCAGTGGCTTCCCTCCCCCCCCCCCCCCGAACGCAGGGCTCGTGGTTCAGAGCACGCATGGCAAGATTTCGATACGAGATCATAGAACACTGCCTCCTTCATAATTGGGCAAACACCGTGCAGTCTTTTGCACGCTTTGCCAATTTGATGCAAAAATGCTTTACAAGTTCCAATATAGCACTTTTTTCGTCAAGATTCTACAGTTTCCGGGGAATTTTAGGTGAAATTTTGTCACACAAAAAAGCTGCCGCGCAAAATTTGCACAACAGCCTTTCCATTTTGCAGCAGCTGTTCTTCCGCTGCAACGATCTTCAGAAAATTCCGATGAAGCTTTTCGCGGCGTGAATCACAGACCCGGCCAATGCTCCGTTCCCACACAGGGCACGGGCCGGGCGAACCTTTATGTACAGCAAAGCCCCAAGGACCGCCGCCAAAAGCGCCATCGGATACACTGCGCGGCCCGTAGGCCGGCAGGAAATCAGCAAAGGGAAGGCGGACAGCTTAACACGCACCGCTGTCCGAAGCACCGCACCGTATGTAAAGTGTTTCCCGAGTTGCCTCAGCCGCAATCCACTCTGCCCGTGCAGGCATCACCTTTACCGTTTTCAGTATAGCACGGTTGCGGTCCTGTTGCAGAAAACTTGTCATAAACTGTCGGTGCCCATGTCATGAATTGCACACCGGGATGGCGCAGGTGAAGCGGAACCAGCGGTCGCGGCAGCTGACCGTATACTCTGCGCCGTACTTGCGCAGCACCTCCTGCACATTGGCTAAGCCCATGCCGTGGCCGCTCTCCTTTTTGGTGGTGCCGGGCAGCTTGTTGTCCTCCAGATCCAGATCATCCTGCACGCGGTTGCGCACCGAGAGCAGGTACTCCTCCGGTGTTTTGCGGATGCGCACATGCACCTCCGGCGGCAGGGCCTGCGCTGCGGCACGGATGGCATTGTCCAGCAGATTGGACAGCACGATGACCATGTCCATGCCATCAAAGGGGATCTCCTTGAGGTCGCACAGGTCAAAATAGACCGTCACACCCTTTTGGGCCGCTTCTTCGTACTTTTTGCTCAGGATGGAATCCAGCAGCGGGTTGTGGGTGTCCATGATGGTGGTGCCTGCCGCCACCAGTTTGCTCACACTTGCAATGTAAGTGCGGGCTCCCTTCAGGTCGTCCTGATCCAGCAGCGCGCTGAGAGCGCTCATGTGGTTGGTAAACTCGTGGGTCAGGCGGCGCTGCTCCGTGTAGGAATCCAGCAGTGCTTCTGCACGCTGCTGCTCCAGCCGGGCACGGTAGCGGGAGTTTTCCCGCTGCACCACCTGATCGTTGAACATCTGCACGATGGCGATATGCACCAGCACCGCCACGCTCATGCCAAAGGTCAGCAGCATGGTCACCAGGGTGGCGGGCTGCCGGGTCCCTGTGACCATCAGCACAATGTTCAGCACCACAGCCACCCCGGGGAAAAAGGACATCACCAGCGCCTGCAGCGGCTGCAAAGCACACTTCTGGTTCCAGCTGTACAGGGAATGCGCAACTGCTGCACCCACGATGAAGTTTGCGGCGCACAGCGCGATCAGGCAGCCGGGGTGCTGCCATGCTTCGCCGGTGCGCACTCCTGTGAACCAGGAATAGGTATAGTTGACCGTGTTCTCCACCAGCAGGCACATGGTGCCGTTGATGAGGCAGGCCGTGAGCTTATCCGTCATTGTTCCGCCAAACAGCTGCGCGGTAACGAACAGATACAATACATTGAGCAGAATGGTCTGCGCATTGAAAAAAGGCATTTCTGTCACGAATGACAGGCAGAGCTGCCCCATACACAGCAGCTCTGCCCACAGCACCGGCCAGCGCAATTTCCCCCTGCCAAGGTAGGCCCATTCTACCATAATAAAAGCATTCGCCTGAACCAGACAGACCAGATGCCCGAGCAGCGCATCTGTGAACACCTCACTCATCGACGTACTGCCCCTTCCATTCCAGATATGCGCTGCGGATAGCGGCATAGCCCGGGCGGCTGATGCTGAGTTCCACCCCGTTTTTCAGCGTCATCTTATAGCTGCGGATGCCGCACACATATTTCATGTTGACCACATCGCTGCGGCTCACCTGCAAAAAGCCGTTCTCGTACAGCATCTGCGGCAGGTCGGCAATTTTGCCGTAGT
Source organism: Faecalibacterium sp. HTF-F (assembly GCF_023347535.1). NCBI lineage: Bacteria > Bacillati > Bacillota > Clostridia > Eubacteriales > Oscillospiraceae > Faecalibacterium > Faecalibacterium wellingii. The sequence goes on along the minus strand of NZ_CP094473.1, from coordinate 1,309,254 downwards.
AGGTGCAGATGGGCTGGCGGGGGATGTCGCCATAAACGTTGATCTGGCGCAGATCACTTTCCAGATAATAGATCTGATCCAGCGGGATCTCTGTGGCGGCGCGGTTGTGGTGCACCGTCAGGGTCTTGCGCTGGTCGGTCAGTTCGGCCAGCAGGTCGTCCAGACAGCTGGGCAGGGTGTGCGCAATGTCCCGCTTGAGCAGGTAGCGGTATGCATTGACCGTATAGCCCTCCAATGCAAATTCCAGATAGGCCGATACGTATACCAGCTTCAGCCCGGGGCATTTCTGCTTGAGCTGGCGCCCCAGCACCATACCGTTCACGTTGGGCATGTCCACATCCAGAAACGCCAGCTGGTACAGCTCCAGCTCCGGCGTTTCCAGCGCCTGCCCCGCGCTGGTGCAGACGGCAGTCTGTACCAGAATGCTGCGGGCCGCAAAGTAAGCGGCCACATATTCTGCCATGCGGGTGCCAAAGGCCGCATCGTCATCACAGATCAGAATGTGCATCCCGGAGAACTCCTTTCTTCTGCAAAAAGCCCCTCTTATTTATGGAATAAGAGGAGCCTTTCGTTAACCTGCCTGCCCTCTCAGCCAGACCCTTTCGGGTTTGCCAGCTCTCCCAAAGTGGGAGCCTTTGGCAGTCCATGCAAAGTGCATCTTTCTGTCCGGTTTTCTCCCTTTGGAAGAGGCGTCACCGAAGGTGGCGGAGAGGTCGAAGTCATTTATTTACGCAAAAAATTTATCGTAGATGCCAAAGGCAAAGATGAACAGCACAATGACCGGCAGCACATAGGTCAGGTAGCCGCGCATCCAGTCCTGCATTTTGAGGCCGCTGCCGGTGTTGACTTCCTTTTTATAGTTGTCCCAGCCCCAGCCGTAACGGGTAACGCAGAACAGCAGATACACCAGACTGCCCAGCGGCAGGAACAGGTTGCTGACGAGGAAGTCTTCAAAGTCCAGCACAGCGCCGCCGAACACGGCAAAGCCGTCCCATGCCCAGAGGTTGTAGCCCAGCACGCAGGGCAGCGAAAGCGCCGTGATGAGCACAAGGTTCACCAGACTGGATTTTTTGCGGCTGCAGCCGGTGAGCTCCATGCCGCAGCAGATGATGTTCTCGAACACGGCCAGCACGGTGGAAAGCGCCGCAAAGGCCATGAACAGGAAGAACAGGGAGCCCCACAACCGGCCCATGGCCATATTGGCGAAGATGTTGGGCAGGGTAATGAAGATCAGGCTGGGGCCGCTGGTCTGGTCCACGCCGTAGGTGAAGCAGGCCGGGAAAATGATAAGACCGGCGGTGATGGCCACAAAGGTATCCAGAATGACAATGCGGACGGACTCACCCAGCAGGGAGTGCTCCTTGTCGATGTAGCTGCCAAAGATGGACATTGCGCCGATGCCAAGGCTCAGGGTGAAGAAGGCCTGATTCATGGCGGACACCAGTGTGTTGACCACGCCCACCTCTTCCATCCGCTTGAAGTCAGGCACAAGGAAGAAGCTCAGGCCCTCCTTTGCACCGGGCATAAACAGGCTGTTGACGGCCAGCACCACCATGATCACCAGCAGGGCGATCATCATGACCTTGGTCACGCGCTCAAGGCCGTTCTGCAGGCCCTTGGCGCACACAAAAACGCCCAGCGCCACAACAAAGACCATCCAGAAGGTCATAACACCGGGGTCTGCCAGCATTTCGGTGAACTTACCGGCCACCTGATCGGCGTCCAGACCCGCCAGCTTGCCGACTGCGGTCATGTAGAAATAGTGCAGCATCCAGCCTGCAACGGTGGTGTAGAACATCATGAGCAGGTAGCAGCCCACGAGGGTGAGATAGCCGTGGATGTGCCACTTCTGGCCCGGTTTTTCCAGTGCCTGATAGGCCCGCACCGGGCTCTTGCGGGAAGCACGCCCCACCGCAAACTCCATCGTCATGATGGGCAGGCCCAGAATGACCAGAAAGAGCAGGTAGAACAGCACAAATGCGCCGCCGCCGCCCTGACCGGCAATATAAGGGAACTTCCACACGTTGCCGATGCCGATGGCACAGCCTGCCGAAAGCAGAATGAAGCCCAGCCGGGACTTCAGTTTTTCTCTTTCCATGATTCCAAAACTCCTTGTTTTCCGATCTGCTCCGCCCCGCCTTCATCAGGCCGGACAAAGCGTTGCTTTTGTATTATAGCACAAATTCTGTCGATGAACAGGTCTGCTTCAGAAAGATGAACTTTTGTTGTCAAAAGTATTTTTTGTATTTCTCGCATGCACAGCCCGTCCTGCCGCAGGGTCACGCAGCAATTTTCGTTGCAGGTGCGTCCGTTTTCGGTGTATTTGCGGTGGACTGCAATTTTTCTCACCTGAAAGGTGAAGAGCTGACAGTTATTCATCTTTCTACCCCGCAGCAAAAAAGGGAGAAGCATCTTTGGACGCTTCTCCCCTTTACAGGTGTATTTACTTCCGCTTTTTGGGGGCATTACCCTTGCCCACCGGGCCGCGGGGGCGGCGCTCGGCAGCCTTGGACTGCACTGCGGCGCTGCGGGTCTGGGCGCGGCCCTTGGCGGCAGCGGCACGCAGACCGTTGATCTCCGCCTTGGTCAGCTCGCGATAGGTGCCGGGCTTGAGCATTCCCAGCTTCACGACACCCTCGGCGTTGCGCTTCAAACGCACCACTTCCAGACCTACGGTCTCGCACATACGGCGGATCTCGCGATTCTTGCCCTCTTTCAGGGTCATTTCCATCACGGTGCGGCCCGGCTCGTCGGTAACAACGTTGATGGCGCAAGGCATGGTCTTGGTCCCATCATCCAGCACAACGCCGCTGCTCAGCTTCAGGATCTGGCTTTCATCGGCGCGGGGCTGCACGGTGACGCGGTACAGCTTGGAGATGCCGCCGGACGGATGGGTGACAGCCTGTGCAAAAGCGCCGTCGTTGGTCATGAGCAGCAGGCCTTCGCTGTCCTTATCCAGACGGCCCACCGGGTACAGGCGGGCAGGGATATCGCTCACCAGCTCCATCACGGTCTTGCGGCCCAGCTCATCGCTGGCGGTGGTCACATAGCCGCGGGGCTTATACAGTGCCAGATAGTACATCTGCTGATCCTTGCGGATATAGATGCGCTCATCGTCCACATGCAGCACGTCACGGTTGGGGTCCATCTTGTCGCCCACCTTGACGGGATGGCCGTTGACCTTGACGCGGCCCTCGGCGATGATCTGTTCGGCGGCACGGCGGGAGCAAAGCCCCTGCTCGGCCATGATCTTCTGAATACGTTCTTCTGCCATAATTCAAACTCCTTGTGCGCCTCCCGGCGCTCAAAACGCGCACCTTTCCCCTGCTTTGGGGTGCGGATGCGCCTGTATCAAAACTATGAGTTGGAAGCTCACAGTTACGGCGATGGTGATCGGCAGGCCAGCAGGGAGCTTTCTCCGCGAACAGCCCGGGACTCCAGTCCCGCCCCAACGCTTGCGCGCCGGGGCCCCACCCCCAGGACATTCGCTGGAGAAACTCCCTGCCGTCCTGCTGGTATATTTTACTTCTCCGCAGGTGCGGCTTCCGGGGTCTTATCGTCCTTCTTCACCATGGCGGCAAGCTTGTCCACCAGCTCAGGCAGCATGGTCAGCGCACGGTCGATGGTGTTGGAGGTATCGGACAGCTGGATGGTGCGCACGCAGCCATCCTTGATGACCAGAAATGCCACGGGCTGGATGTTTACGCCCGCGCCGGAACCGCCGCCGAACAGATCCTTGTTGGCAGCATTTTTGCCGTCAAAATCGGTGCCGCCGGAGGCAAAGCCAAAGGAAACCTTGGACACCGGCAGGATGGTGATGCCATCCTCGGTGGTAATGGGCTTGCCGATGATGGTGTTGGAGTCCACCATCTGGTGGATCTTCTCCATGGTAACGTTCATCAGGCCCTGAATGGGATGTTCAGCCATAAAACAGTGCTCCTTTTTCATTCAATTCGGGCAGTGTGCCCGTGTCAGCACTCTTCTCTGCCTTGCGGCAGACAGAGCGGAAAACTTGCATTGATATTTTTATATAGTGTACCACATTTTACAGGAAGATGTCCAACACTTTTTTGCGCCAAAATTCGTACAAAACGCGCAGAGCCGCGATCACAATGAACAGTGCCTGCGCGCTCACCCGGCAGGACACCCGGTCTTCTACCGTGGGCTGACTGCTGCCAAAGTCCGGCAGGATGCGCAGCTCGTCAAATTGCAGCCAGAGGAACCGATCCAGTACGCCCAGCACCGGATACAGCCACGCCTGCAGCTTGCCGTAATCGCGGGCCGCTGCAGCAGGGTCCTCCCCGCGCACGCCAAGGCGCACCTGTATTTTTGTGATGCGCAGGGCCCCGAACACAGCCTTCATCAACCTGCCCGCCCCCCTGAGCATGGTGCAGAGGATCTCCAGCGTGATCTTTGCCTTTTTGCGGGGCCGGGCAGGCTTGCCGGCGGCAGCCTTTTTGCGGGCCTTTTCTTCGGCTTTTTTCCGCTTGCGCTCAGCGCGCCATGCAGCAAATTTTGCCTTCACTTTGCCAAAGCCTTTGGGCGGCTCCGGGTTTTCCGGCGCGGGCGGCGTCTCCGGCTTCGGGTACTGGAACACCGGGAAGGTGATCCCCAGTGCGCCGGCTCTTACGGTGAGCACACCGTGCTCCCAGCACAGATCCGCACAGAAGGGGCACAAAAGCAGCAGCACCACAAGCACCAGCACCACCAAAAGCAGGATGCCGACGGCTTTCAGCACAAACAACAGCACTGCGCCCAGCGCGGCGAGGAATGCTCCCATGCGTTACCCCTCACTTTCCTTCGATGCCGTGTCACTCTTTGTTTCCGCGCCGTGCACCGGCGGCAGATCCGCCAGGCTGGAAAGGCCGAACACCCGCAAAAAGGTATCCGTGGTGCGGAAGCTCACCGGCCTGCCCGGCAGGTCAAGACGTCCGGCTTCCTCAATGAGGCCCTTTTCCAGCAGACCGGACACACTGGACGAAGAGTCCACGCCGCGCACCTGCTCAATAAAGGCACGGGACACCGGCTGATTGTAGGCAATGACGGTCAGGGTCTCCATGGCGGCAGGCCCCAGCGGCACCGAGCGACGGCTGTCCAGCAGGCGGCGGATGCAGTCGGCCCACTCCGTTTTCGTGGCAAGCTGCCAGCGGGTGTTCAGATGCAGCAGACACAGGCCGCTGTCCTCTCTGGTGTAATGCTCCCGCAAGGCTTCCAGCGCGGCTTCCACGCTGACCTGCGGCAGCTGTACCGCCTGAGCCAGCTTGTCTGCGCCAATGGGGTCCCCACAGGCAAACAGCATAGCCTCCACGGCTGCACGGATCTGTTTCTGGTTCATTCTTTCTCCTTGTCACGTTGGATGCGGCCCCGCTGCATGGTCAGCTGGCCCTGTTCGTCCAACTTTACGCGGCCGCCGCGCACCAGTTCCAAAAGGGCCAGAAAGGTGGCCACATTGGTGCTGCGGGTCTGCTGGCGGCTGAACAGCTGGCTCATTTTCGCCGCTGTACCGCTGATCAGGTGCCGCAAAATGTACACCACCCGGCTCGTCACCGACACCATGGGTGCCGTTACCAGCGGCTCGAACTGCTGCTGTGTGGGCTCCCTGCGCAGTTTGGTGCGGCCCGAAAGTGCGGCCCAGTAGTCTGCCAGCACCTGCGGCGCATGGTGCAGGTCATAGGCGGTATCGAACTCCATTTCTGCAGGCGGGCGCACAAACACCGGCGCGGCCTCCGCTTTTTCGCGCAGCAGCGCAGCCATACGGCGGCACTGGTCGTACTCAATGAGCTGACCGGTAAACTCCTGCTTGAGCCGCTCGCCCTCTTCGCTGCGGGGCAACAGCAGATAGCTCTTCATCTCCACAAGCCGCGCAGCCATTTCAATAAAAGCGCTGGCGGCTTCCGGGTCGGGGTCTGCCTGCTCCACCGTGCGGGTGTACTGATCGATCAGCTCCAGAATGGGGATGTTGTGCAGATCCATCTTATGTTTGGCCACAAGTGCCAGCAATAATTCCAGCGGGCCGTCAAAATCTTCCAGATGGAAGGTCAGTTCCTCTGCCACGCTCACACCACCGTCCCAAGGCCTGCGTAGTAGATGGAATACGCGATCTTATCGATGTATCCGGTGCCCTTGCCCAGCAGATCCCACACAATGTTGTTCAGATAGTACAGCGGCGTATCCAGCGCGCCAAACCACACTGCAGCCAGCAGGGCGATCATGATGTAGCGCTCGTACCGCATCAGGCCAAAGTACATCTGCCGGGGCAGCACCACCAGCAGGATGCGGCTGCCGTCCAGCGGCGGCACCGGGATGAAGTTGAACACGGCAAGGCTCACATTCATCAGCACAAGGTACTGCAGGAACATGGCAACATACAGGGTGGCATCGTTCACCGGGGCCCAGTAGTACATGAGCTTCCACGCCACCATGCCCACATAGGCAAGGATCATGTTTGCCGCAGGGCCTGCCAGCGCGGTAAGGGCCATGCCCCACTTCGGGTTTTTGAAGTTGCGGGGATCGGTGGAGACCGGCTTTGCCCAGCCCACGCCCGCAAACACCATGCACAGCGTACCCAGCAGGTCAAAGTGTACAAAAGGGTTCAGCGAAAGACGGCCCTGCCGCTTTGCGGTGTCGTCGCCCAGCAGCCACGCGGCCAGCGCATGGCCCGCTTCGTGGAAGGGGATGGCCACCAGTGCCACCAGTGCGCGGATGAGATAATAGATGCCCTGAGAGGTCATGCGATATTCCTGCCTTTTTTCATTATACCATATATAATACTATCTTTTTGCCCTGCACACAAGTCCCCGGCAAAAAACACGGATATTTTTTGAAAAAAGGCTTGCATTTTGCAGGTCAATCTGTTACAATAGTCAAGCTGATTATTTTGATTCCTTACTTCACTGCAGGAGGTGCAAGTACCATGGCTAAATGTGAATGCTGCGGCAAGGGTGTTACCTTTGGTATCAAGGTTTCTCACTCTCATCGTCGTTCCAACCGTACCTGGAAGCCGAATGTCCGTCGTGTCAAGGCGGTCGTTGAGGGTTCTCCCAAGTACGTCTACGCATGCTCCCGTTGCCTGCGCGCTGGCAAAGTTACCCGCGCTGTCTAATTTGGTGTATGTGGCCGGTCACTTTGTCGAGTGGCCGGCTTTTTTTGTTGCTGTAAGGAGGCAAAACAAATGGCTCTGCCCAATGACCCCATCATGCTGCTGAGCGTGGTGAACCTGAAGCTGCGGGATTTTTACAAAAATCTCGATGCTCTGTGCGAAGATCTGGATGCCGACAAGGCAGATCTGTGTGCAAAGCTCAAAGCTGTGGGCTACGAGTACGACGCCCAGCGCAACCAGTTTGTGTGATTTTACCAGAAAGCTTTCTTTTGATCGCTAACGATCAGTGCCGGTGCGCAGCGACTGTGCCCGGGCTGGTGAATATAGAAACAAGGAGTGCTTGATTTATGATCCAGGGTACCTATTACAAAGAGTGGAGCAGTGTGCTGAACCGCGAAATGGAGTTCAAGGTGTATGGCAGTGCCGGTGTTCCGGTGCTGGCTCTGCCCGCCCGCGGCGGCCGCTTTTACGATTGGGAGAACAACGGTATGCCGGACGCCATCGCCCAGCTGCTGAATGAAGGCAAGGTGCAGCTGTTCTGCGCTGACAGCATCGATGGTGAGGCCGTGCTGAACGGCGATGCCCCGGTGCGCCGCCGAGCCGAGATGGAAGAAAAGTATTTCGTCTACCTTACCGCTGAGCTGGCTCCCCGTGTGCTGGCCCTGAACGGTGCCGCAAAGGGCACCCGGCTGTGGTGTGTAGGCATTGATCTGGGCGCTGTGCACGCAGTGAACTGCCGCCTGCGCCGCCCGCAGCAGTTTGCGGGGGCCATCGGCCTTTCCGGCATCTATGATCTGGCCCGCTTCTGGGGCAGCGAGAAGGATGATCTGGTACTGCGATCCTCTCCCCTGCTGTATCTGGACGAAAAGGGCATTGCCAACAAGCTGACTCTGGCAAAGGCCGAAGAAAACAGCCTGATGCTCTGTGCCGGTCAGGGTGCTTACGAGGACGATGCCAAAGCCGACACGCAGGCGCTGGCCGACCTGCTGCAGGCGGAAGGCCTGCCTGCACATCTGGAACTGTGGGGCGGCGATGTCTCCCACGAGTGGTACTGGTGGGGCAAGATGCTGGGCCTGTTCGTGCCGCGGATTCTGGAACAGTAAAATAGCATTTTAACCCTCTCAGTCATTGCTGCGCAACGTCAGCAAGACTGAGAGGGTTCTTTTTTGTTTTGTTGTATACCCTGCTACCCTATTTGTGAAAATTTCAAATCCCTACTTGATTTATCGGATATGCCGTGCTATACTCACATTGTAAGCTATATACCCCATTAGGGTAAAGGAGATTTTTATGGATAACGAAAAAAAATCCTGCTGCCGTTGCGGCACACCCGCCCAAACAGCCCCCGAGGCAGCTGCCGAAAGCTGCTGTCCCGCTGCAGCCGACACCGAAGGTATAGCCTGCTGCCGCCACAAAGACCGCACCCCTGAGGAGCACAGGGCCCTGCTCAATCGGCTCAGCCGTATCGAGGGTCAGGTGCGCGGCATCCGCGGAATGCTGGAAAAAGACGCCTACTGTGTGGACATTCTTGTGCAGGTGGCAGCAGCAAACTCCGCGCTGAACAGCTTTTCCAAAGAGCTGCTGGCACAGCACATCTCCACCTGCGTCGCTGACGACCTGCGCGCGGGCAGCGAGGAAAAGCTGGACGAACTGATAAAGCTTCTGCCCAAGCTCATGAAATAAAAAGCTCCTTTTACAAGCATACTGAACGCAGGAGTGAGATTTTATGGAACAATTCAATGTTACCGGCATGAGCTGCGCGGCCTGCTCTGCCCGGGTGGAAAAGGCCGTGAAGAAGGTGCCCGGCGTCACCAGCTGCTCGGTGAGCCTGCTGACCAACTCCATGGGTGTGGAAGGCACAGCATCCGACGCCGCTATCATCCGGGCCGTGCAGGATGCAGGCTACGGTGCCAGCCCCAAAAAGGCGGGGACGGCTTCGGCTGCGCCCGGCACCAGTGCCGACCTTGATGCCCTGACCGACCACGAGACCCCCAAGCTCAAGCGCCGCCTGATCGCATCACTGGGCTTTCTGCTGGTGCTGATGTACTTTTCCATGGGGCACATGATGTGGGGCTGGCCCCTGCCCCACTGGTTTGATGGCAACCACATTGCCATGGGCCTTGTGCAGCTCCTGCTGGCAGGCATCGTAATGGTCATCAACCAGAAATTCTTCATCAGCGGCTTCAAAGGGCTACTCCACGGCGCTCCCAACATGGATACGCTGGTGGCCATGGGCTCCATGGCAAGCTTTGTGTGGAGCACCTACGCCCTGTTCGCCATGACCCGCGCTCAGGTGGACGGCAACAATGAGCTGGTCATGCACTATATGATGGAGTTCTACTTCGAATCGGCTGCCATGATTTTGACCCTCATCACGGTGGGCAAAATGCTGGAAGCCCGTTCCAAGGGCAAGACCACCGATGCCCTTAAGAGCCTGATGAAGCTGGCCCCCAAGACCGCCAACCTGCTGCGGGACGGTGCCGAAATGACTGTGCCCATCGAGCAGGTGCAGAAGGGAGACATCTTTGTGGTGCGCCCGGGCGAGAATGTGCCCGTGGACGGCATCGTGCTGGAAGGCAGCAGCGCCGTGAATGAGAGCGCCCTGACCGGCGAGAGCATCCCCGTAGACAAGGCCGAGGGCGATAAGGTAAGTGCCGCCACCACCAACCAGTCCGGCTTCCTCCGGTGTCAGGCCACCCGTGTGGGCGAGGACACCACCCTGTCCCAGATCATCAAGATGGTCAGCGATGCCGCTGCCACCAAGGCCCCCATTGCAAAGATCGCCGATACCGTGTCCGGTTTCTTCGTGCCTGCGGTCATTTCCATTGCAGTGATTACCACCATCGTGTGGCTGCTGCTGGGCCGTGAGCTGGGCTATGCACTGGCCCGCGGCATTTCCGTGCTGGTCATCAGCTGTCCCTGTGCGCTGGGTCTGGCTACGCCCGTTGCCATCATGGTAGGCAACGGGTTGGGTGCCAAAAATGGTATCCTGTTCAAGACCGCCGCTTCGCTGGAAGCTGCAGGCCGCACCCAGATCGTGGCTTTGGACAAGACCGGCACCATCACCAGCGGTGAGCCCAAGGTCACCGACATTCTGCCCGCCGGTGGCGTTTCCGAGACCGAGCTGCTCACCCTTGCCGCCGCACTGGAACGCAAGAGCGAGCATCCGCTGGCCAAGGCCGTGCTGGCCTGCACCGACGAGCAGAAGCTCGCCGCCCCCGAGGTATCCGACTTTACTGCACTGCCGGGCAACGGTCTGGCTGCAAAGCTAGACGGCGTGGAGATCTTTGGCGGAAGCGCGTCCTTTATTGGTACCAAAGTCACCGTGCCTGCACAGCTGCAGGAGAAGGCCGCAGCCCTCTCCGCACAGGGCAAGACTCCCCTCTTCTTCGGCGGGGCGGGCCATCTGCTGGGCATCATTGCAGTGGCCGACACCCTCAAGGAGGACAGTCCCCGTGCCATCCGGGAGCTGCAGGCCATGGGCATCCGCGTGGTGATGCTCACCGGCGACAACCAGCGCACTGCCGACGCCATCGGCAGGCAGGCAGGTGTGGACGAGGTCATTGCAGGCGTGCTGCCTGACGGCAAGGAAGCTGTCATCCGCCAGCTGCAGGCCTACGGCAAGGTGACGATGGTGGGCGATGGCATCAACGACGCCCCGGCTCTGACCCGTGCCGACACCGGCATTGCCATCGGCGCAGGCACCGATGTTGCCATTGACGCGGCAGACGTGGTGCTGATGAACTCCCGTCTTTCGGACGTACCTGCTGCCATCCGCCTGAGCCGCGCTGCCCTGCGCAACATCCACGAAAATCTGTTCTGGGCCTTTATCTACAACATCATCGGCATCCCGCTGGCGGCCGGTGTGTTCATCCCCTTCGGCCTGACCCTGAACCCGATGTTCGGTGCCGCCGCCATGAGCCTTTCCAGCTTCTGCGTGGTGAGCAATGCCCTGCGTCTGAATCTGTTCGATGTGCACAGCACCAAGCATGACCGTGCACCCAAAAACGCCGCTTCCCTGCCTGCTGCCCTCACGCAGCCCGCAGTGGATGAGAATAAAGAGAGTTCCATCAAGGAGGACACTGCTATGAAAAAGACCCTGAAGGTTGAAGGCATGATGTGCGGCCACTGCGAGGCCCGCGTAAAGAAGGCTCTGGAAGCCCTGCCCGAAGTGACCGAGGCCGTGGTGAGCCACGAGGCCGGCACCGCCATAGTCACCCTGAACGCCGATGTCGCCGATGACGTGCTGAAAAAGGCCGTTGAGGATCAGGACTATCCCGTAACCGACATCCAGTGACCCAAACAGCCTGACCGCAAGCGAAAGACCGCTGCACGAAACATCAACGTGCAGCGGTCTTTTTGTGTTGGTCATGGAGCGCCCCGCACTGTCCGCTGCACCTCTTCTGCAGCTCTGCCACAGTAATGCAGCACACGGCAAAGGCCAGCAGCGCGCAGTCCAGCGGCACGCGGTGCATGACCGCCACCCGCCCGGACAGGGTGCTGAACGCCTGCACAGCCTGCTCTGTCCCCGGCATCACCAGCCAGAACAGTGCCAGTGACAGGGGCAGATGCAGCACCCGCGCGGCCAGCAATGGCCTCAGTGACACCTCCGGCGGGCAGATAGTACGCACCTGCAAAAGCACCGAGGCTCCCTGCATGCTGAGGGCTGCACAGCAAAGGGTGCTGGCCCACAGTCCGGTGCGGGACGCGCAGTCGCAGCCGGAGCAAACCTCCAGCAACATTGCAGGCAGCACCGACCACGGTTTTGGCAGCAAAGTCTCCACTCCCGCCGCCAGCAGCCGGAAATACAGCACAAAACCGCACAGTTTCAGGTACGTGACCGCTGCCTGCGACACCACGGCATCCAGAGTGGGCGGCGGGATATCCTCTGCCTTTGCGGGCAGACACTGTCCGGCACCGCCCTGCATCCGGCAGAGCAGCGCAGCCGTAAGATACCCCGCCAGCAGCTGGGCTGCAAACAACCGCACCCCCAGCGCCCGGCTGCCCAGCATCTGCTCCCCTACCGTGAGGATGACAAAGGACGGCCCGCTGCACACACAGGCAGGCAGCAGCGCCGATGCCTGCCGGGGCGTCAGCTGACCGGTGCGTACCGCCTGTGCCGCTGCGGCCGCTGCCGGTGCAAACCCGCCCAGAAAACCTATGAGCAGCACACTGCCTGCGGCCTTTGCCCGCACCCCGATGACCCGGGCTGCCGGCTGGAACGCAAAGCCCAGCAGCGGTCCGGCCCCGCAGCCCATGAGCAGCGCCGAAACGATGAGGAATGGAAACAGCGATACCAGCAGCGGCCCGCCGCAGAGCACAAGGCCTGCATGCAGGGCATCCGCGCAGCGCTGCGGTGCGGCAAACACCAAAACTGCCGTGAACATTGCCAGCGCCAGCAGCAGCCCCTGCCGGAATTTGTGGGTTCGATTCATAAGCAAGCCCTCCGCATCCATATATATGTAGCAGCGCGCCGCGGGCAGAACTGCGGGATGGGAGGGAGTGGCATGTGGGCCAAGCACAAAACGCAGCCGCCGCACCGCTGGCTTGCAGCACTGTTCCGTCAGCCGCCCAAGGGGTTTTACCGCACACCCGCCGTCTACCTGAGCGGCGGACAGATGGAGATCGAGCATTTCCGGTGCATCCTGACCTACAGCCCGGACTGTCTTTGCCTGCAGATGCCCCATGGCCGTTTCACCGTTCACGGCGATGAGCTGAAGATCATCACCCTCACCGCCACCCGCCTGACCCTGCGGGGCCGCTTTCTGCGGACGGACTTCGCAGATGAATAGGAGGTGCCCCCATGGAACCGGTAAGGCTTTGGGCCGCAGTGGAGTTCACTGCACGCAGCGGCAGCACCGAGGCCCTGCTCACCGCTGCCGCCCGGGCCGGGCTGCATCTCTACGGCGTGACGGCTCTGCCCGGGGGCTTCTGCGGCCACTGTGCCGCCCGGCAGTATCCGCGCCTTGCTGCTTTGGCCCACAGATACCGGGTACGGCTGCGGGTGCGCAAGAAGCAGGGGCTGTACTTCCGGGTGCGCCCGTTGCTGCGCCGGGCCGGGCTCTGGGCCGGGCTGGCGGTGTTTCTGCCGCTTTTGCTCTGGACGCAGCAGTTCATCTGGTTTGCTGACGTCTCCACCCTCACCGCCGGACAGGCTGCGCGGACGTCTGCCATCCTGCGAGAGGCGGGCCTGCAGCCCGGCTCTGCCGTGACCGAAGCAAAGCTCGCCGCCGGGGAATACGCCCTGCTGCACAGTGGTGAGTTCTCATGGGCCAGCCTGAATTTTGCCAAAGGACGGCTGGAAGTGGAAGCCGCTGCGGCCAAGCCCAAGCCCGACATTGCCGCCGGGACGCTGCACGGCATCCGGGCCCGATGCAGCGGCACCGTGGTGCGCACGAACCTTGTCAGCGGCACCATGCTGGTGGTGCCCGGGCAGCAGGTGGAAGCCGGGCAGGGCCTCATTGGCACGGCGCGCAGTGAGCGCGACGGTACGCTGATCTTTGCCCCCGCCGCCGGGACGGTGCTTGCGCAGTTTGAATGGAACGACACCCGCACTGTGCTGCTGGAAGAGAATATCTTTCAATACACCGGAGGCTGTACCCACAGCATAGAGCTTTTGGTGTTCGGGCAGGCATTTGCCCTGCCTGCCGCGTCTGCGCCGAAAAACGCCGTTCTCACCGCCCGGCATTACCAGCCGGAGCTGCCTTTGCTTGGCCTTGCGCTCCCCTGCTCCATCCGGGAGACCTGCCGGTACGGGCAGCAGCCGGAAACGCTCTGCCGCACCGAGGAGCAGGCGGCGGCACTGGCCCGGCTGCAGAGCCTGCAGGCTTTGTACGCCGCATGGCCGGATGCGGAGCGCATTGCCCGCAAAGAGGACTGCACTGTGAACGACGGCAGGTTGAATTACACCGTGACGTATACCGTTGTGGCTGATATTTGCGGGTGAAAGGATTCCCGTTGTAATTCGTCAAAAAGTATGCTAAACTAAAAATGCCACCCCAAAAGGGTGGCGTTAAGGTGCTGTCTGCAAGCGCAGGTGGTCATGCTTCCCTCCGGCAAGCGTCCGGGGGACGTAAAAGCTTATTGTTTGTTCCCCCGTTCGCAAACGCGGAAGGGGGGATGCATCATGGTGTTGAACGATGTTCTGCAGCTGTTCGTCATTGTTGGCGGCACAGTTGGGATTACATTTCAGATCGCATGGGCAATCTTCAAAGAGATCCATAACAATAAGAAATGACCGCCCCAATCTCCAAACCGTGGCGGTCATTCTTATTGATCTAACCGGAAGGAGCTGACCATTGCGGACAGCGCCTTTTCTATTTGTAGTATAGTTGTTTTTTAGCGGTTTGTCAAGTCCCCTGCTCTGCAGCGGCACGTTCCGCTGCCTGCGCGTCATACTCCGCGATCAGGTCGTTCAGGTCGTACTGGTACTTGCTGTGACAGAAGTGGCACACCACTTCACAGTTCGGGTCCTCGTCACGCATTTTCACCAGCTCCTTGCGGCCAAGGCTGAACAGCATTTCCTTCGTGCGTTCCGCACTGCAGTCGCACTGGTAGTGCACGTCGCGCTCGTCCAGCACGTTGGGTTCAAAACCCGCCAGAGCCAGCTGCATCATGTCCTCGGGGGTCTTGCCCTCGTGCAGCATGGTGGTGACGGAAGGCATGGCTGCGATATTTTTTTCCAGCTGATCGATCTCTGCATCGGTAGCACCGGGCAGCAGCTGCACCATAAAACCGCCTGCGCACAGGATGGACAGGTCCTTGTCCACCAGCACGCCCAGTGCCATGACGGTGGGCACCTGCTCGCTGTAGGCGTAGTAGGCGGTCAGATCCTCGGCGATCTCGCCGGAGACCAGCGGCACCTGACCCACGGTAGGCTCCTTTTGCAGGCTGTTGTCCCGGATGACGGTGAGCACACCGTCTTTGCCCACAGCGCCGCCCACATCCAGATGGCCGTTCGGCTTTGCAGGCAGCTCCACCAGCGGGTTATCGATGCATCCTTTCACGTTGCCGGTACCGTCGGTGCAGGCAATGACCACGCCGGCGGGGCCGCCGCCGGACACACGCAGGGTGATCTTATCGCGGTCGTCCTTGAGCATGGAGCCCATCAGGGCTGCGCCGGTGAGCAGACGACCCAGTGCCGCGCTGCAGGTGGCGCTGGTGGTGTGCAGCTTTTCGGCCTTGCGGACGATCTGGGTGGAGTCCACGCCGCAGAACACGACGCCGCCGTTCTCCGACAGGCCGCGGATCAGATTTGCCATAGGTTATTCCTCCAATTGTGTATACTGCTTGACTGCGCAGAAGAAATAGCGCTGGCTGTCCTCGGTCAGCGGGCCGAAGGTCTCGCCATCGCAGACGCTTTCCAGCGCAAAGCCGTGCTTTTCCAGCGCGGTGCGGATGGTGTCAAGGTCGTAGGTGTACTCGTAGAACTGCTCGTGGAAGTGCTCGCCGGTCTCGTGGTAGTCGATGTCCACGGTGATCTCCACACGGCGGTTCACGGCATCGTAGTGGTTGCGCCACACACAGGCGGCATCCTCTTCCTCAAAGGTGAATTCGTTGTCGCCCAACACGTTCCGGTGCTTGTAGGGCGTGTTCATATCAAAGAGGAACACGCCGTCCTTCTCCATAAAGAAGCCTGCGTTGGCAATGGCCGTGTCCAGATCCGGGATGTGGTTGAAGGTGTCAAAGGTGGACACTGCGCCCCGGATGGTGCCGTACAGATCTAGCTTGAGCAGATCCTGCCGCAAAAGCAGCAGCCTGCCGGAAAGGCCCAGCTGTTCGGCCTTGTCCCGCACAACGCAGAGCATTTCCTCTGACTGGTCAATGCCGATCATATCATAGCCCGCCTGCGTGAGCATCAGGGTCAGCTCACCGGTACCGCAGCCAAGGTCGGCAAGGATGCCGTCCTGGATGCCATGGGCTTGCAGTTCGGCACGGATGTGCGCATACAGCGCGTCATAATCGGCCTCGCCGTTGAATTCATCGTAGAAATAGGCAAATTCGTTGTAGGCCATGGTTTACTCCGCTTCCTGTTCCCCGGCCACAGCGGCGTTTAGCACCGCCTGCAGCTCCGGGATGCCGTAGCCATTCTCGCCGCTGGTCAGCACCACCTTCTGGCAGCCATAGGGGCGGCAGAGGTTTTCAAAGTCTTCCAGCGTCTTGGCCAGCTGGCTCTTTTTGAGCTTATCAGCCTTGGTCAGGGCCACCACATAGGGAATCTGGTGATAGTGCAGGTAGCGCAGCATCTGCTCATCGTCAGCGCTGGGTGCATGGCGGCAGTCCAGCAGCTGCACCAGCAGGGTGTGGTTGCGCGGGGCCTCAAAATAGCTGTTGATGAGGTCGTCCCAGCGCTCACGGTCAGCGTTGCTCACCTTGGCGTAGCCATAGCCGGGCAGATCCACAAAATAGCAGTCGTCCACCGAATAGAAATTGATGGTGGCCGTTTTGCCCGGCGTGCTGGACACGCGGGCGAGGTTTTTGCGGCTGCACAGCTTATTGATGAGGCTGGATTTGCCCACGTTGGACCGCCCCGAAAAGCTCAGTTCCGGGCGGTCGCTCTCGGGCAGCTGGCTGGAAATGCCGTAGCTGGCAATGAAATCAGCTTTGTTGTAATTCATGGAGCTTTCCTTTCTTGTGGTACGTCTTTCAAATATATCCCGTCGGGACAGATTCTCCCGGACAGCGGCCTCGCCCTCTCAGTCTCGCATTCGCTCGACAGCTCCCCCAAAGTGGGAGCCTTTGGCAATCCACATACAGTGCATCTTTATGCCAAGGGCTCTCCCTTTGGGAGAGCTGTCACCGCAGGTGACTGAGAGGGCGAGGATGCTTACAATTCTCTCATTTCTCAGAGAAACTCCAGACCCGCAGGCCGGGCAGATTCCTGCCCTATTCTCAGCACACCGCGCCGGGCTGGGGCTTTTCTGCGGTAGGCGGCACAATGGCGGCGTCTGCCGCCTTTTTCTTTGCATGGGTGCGGCTGGGAGCCTTGGTCTTCTTTGCGTTCTGGGGCTTGAGCAGGGCTGCATTCAGCACCTGCGTCAGGCTCTGCATGGGCAGGAAGGTAAGGCTCTTCTTCACCTCATCGTCCACATCGTAGAGGTCGGGCTCGTTGTCCTTGGGGATGAGCACCGTTTTCATGCCCTCGCGGTAGGCTGCCATGCTCTTTTCCCGCAGGCCGCCGATGGGCAGCACATTGCCGTGCAGGGTGATCTCGCCAGTCATGGCAACATCGCCGCGCACCGGGATGCCGGACAGGCAGGATACCAGCGCCGTGGTCAGGGTGACACCGGCAGAAGGGCCATCCTTGGGCACTGCTCCCTCGGGGGCATGGATATGCAGATCACATTTCTTGAGCTTTTCCGGGTCGATGCCGTACTCGTCGGCGTGCACCCGCACCCACGTAACGGCCAGCTGAGCGCTCTCCTTCATCACGTCGCCCAGCGAACCGGTGACGGTGATCTTGCCGCTGCCCTCCGGAATGACCTGCACCTCAATGGGCAGGGTCTCGCCGCCTACGCTGGTCCATGCCAGACCGTTGGCAACGCCCACCATATTGGTACGGTTGAGGAAATCGGGCTTGACAAAGCGGGGGCCCAGCAGATCTTCCAGCATGGTGCCGGTGACAGACACGCTCTCCACCTCGCCGGAGGCGATCTTACGGGCGCACTTGCGCAGTACACTGGTGATGGTGCGTTCCAGATTGCGCACACCGGCCTCGCGGGTGTAGCCGTCGATGATGCCGTAGAGCGCGCTCTGGCTCAGAGTGACCTTGCCGGTCAGGCCGCAGGCCTTGAGCTGCTTGGGCAGCAGATGCTTGCGGGCAATGTTATATTTCTCCACACGGGTATAGCTGGGCAGTTCGATGACGTCCATGCGGTCACGCAGGGGGCCGGGGATGCTGCCCAAATCGTTGGCCGTGGTAATGAAGAATACATGGCTCAGATCAAACGGGATATCGATGAAATGGTCGTTGAAGGTGCTGTTCTGCTCCGGGTCCAGCGCTTCCAGCAGGGCTGCGGCCGGGTCTCCCCGGAAGTCACCTGCCAGCTTGTCGATCTCGTCCAGCAGCATCAGAGGGTTCGCGCTCTTGGCGGTGATCATGGCATTGATGATCTTGCCGGGCATGGCACCGATGTAGGTGCGGCGGTGGCCGCGGATCTCAGCTTCATCCCGCACGCCGCCCAGACTGATGCGCACATACTTGCGGCCAAGGCTTTCAGCGATGGAGCGTGCAATACTGGTTTTGCCGACGCCCGGAGGGCCCACCAGACAGATGATCTGGGCTTTGACGTCCGGTGCCAGCTTGCGCACGGCCAGCGTTTCCAGAATGCGATCCTTCACCTTTTTCAGGCCATAGTGGTCGCGGTCCAAAATCTGCTGCGCACGGCCGATATCAAGGTCATCCACCGTGAAAGTGTTCCACGGCAGATCCAGACAGGTGTCCAGATAGGTACGGATGACCGTTGCCTCCTGATTGGAGCCCTGCATCTTGGAAAGACGGTCTACCTCCTTGAGCAGCTTTTTCTCGCTGTCCTCTGCAAGGTGCAGTTCCGTGATCCTGCGGCGGTACTCGTCGGCCTCAGCGTGGGTGTCGTCGCCCTCGCCCAGTTCATCGCTGATGATGTGCAGCTGTTCGTGCAGGTAATAATCGCGCTGGTTCTTGTCCATGGACTCGTTGACCTTTTCCGCGATCTCCTTTTCAATTTTCATCACCTGACACTCGCGGCGCAGCATCTCGACCAGCTTTTTCAGCCGCCCGTTCAGGGTGCCCTCATCCATGACAGCCTGCTTGTCCTCGTAGCGGAACAGCAGGTTCGCGGGCATATACTCGCTGAGGAAGGCAGGGTCGTCGCTGGAAACGATGGCAAACACCACGTCCTTGCCAAGGCGCGGGTTCATGCCGAGATACTCGTCAAACCCGGTCTTGAGGGCGCGCAGCAACGCTTCGGTCTCCACGGCTTCCTCGGGCTTGCCGGGGCGTACCGGGGCCGGGCGCACTTCCGAAAGCAGGAAATCGCCGCTGGCATCCAGCTCCGTGAGCTTTGCACGGTACTTACCCTCCACCAGAACCTTTACAAGGTCCTCGGAGACCCGCAGCACCTGCTTCACCTCGGCCACTACGCCGTAGGTGAACAGGTCGGCCTGAGCGGGGTCCGTGGTATCCATGGACTTCTGCGCCACCAGAAAAACGTTGGAATTATTTGCCATTGCCCACTCCACGGCGGCAATGCTTTTTTCGCGGCCCACCTCAAAGTGGACAAGATTGTTGGGGAACACCACCAGACCCCGCAGGGCGATGGTGGGCAGATGCAGCGTTTTGCGCTCCACCTTGATGGTAACTTTTTCACTCATTGTGCAAACACCTCCCGGCTGCCGCGTACTTTCCCACGGCGGCAGCGCCGTATGCAAGAGTTCCTATCTATAAAGTATGTTGTTTCCTTATTATACTGATTTCCGGCCAAAATGCAACTGTGGTGCATGGCTCGTTGGTTTTTTCGTCAGCGTCCTCGCCCTCTCAGTCTCACTCCGTTCGCCAGCTCCCCCAAAGGGGGAGCCTTTGGCAAAACCGGAAAGTTTACCGTACTGCCAAGGCCTCTCACTTTGGGAGAGGTGGCACGGCGTAAGCCGTGACGGAGAGGGCGAGGCCGTTAAAAACAAAGAATTCTTTAATCTTCCTTCCGTTTTTCCTGCGTGGAAAAACCCATTTTGCCCAGAGCGGGCAGCAGGGCCCTGAGGGTGATGGAGGTCAGTGCGCCCATCACAAGGCCCAGCACCAGCATGACCGGCGCATAGTAGAAGGACAGCGAGGACGAAATGATCACACCTGCACCCAGCAGCTGGCCGATGTTGTGGGCCAGTGCGCCGCATACGGACAGGATGAACCATGTGGGCCGCACCGGCAGCAGATAGTAGAGCACCCACATCACCAGCAGGGACAAAAGGCCGCCGCACAGCGAGAGGAAGCCCGCCGTGAAGCCGGACACCAGAAACATGAACAGCGCCTTGAGCACATCCAGCACCAGTGCCTGCTTTGGCCCCATGAAAAACAGCGCGTACATCACTACGATGTTAGCAAGGCCCAGCTTCATACCCGGCAGCAGGCCCGGGATGGTGAGTGTGCCCTCAATAAAGGACAGCGCCATGGCCAGCGCAAACAGCAGGCCGGAAAGCGCAATGTGCCGTGTTTTTTCATAGCTGCGTCGATTCCCTGGCATTCTGTCCCCTCCTTTATTCTTCGGTCTGGCTCTGCTCGTAGCTTTCCTGCTCTTCCATGGCAGCTTCCCATGCGGCAAACAGCTCCTCCTGATGGAAGCGCAGGTCGCTCAGCTCGTCGCTCTTCTGGCGCAGCAGGTCGGGGTCGTTGTACACCTCAGGGGAGTTGATCTCGTTGTCCAGTTCCACCTCGCGGGCACCGCAGGCTTCCATCTCATCCTCACAGGCTTTGATCTTGGCCCTCAGCTCGGCGCGGCGGCGGCGCTGTTCCTTGCCATAACCGATCTTAGCGGGCTCGGCGGCCTTCTGCACGGCAGGGGCCGGGGCGCTGCGGCCCATCAGCGCGTCGTAGCTGGGGTAGATGGTGGCCTTGCCGTCCTCAAGGTAGAGGATAGGACAGGCCAGACTGTTCATCAGGTGGCGGTCATGGGTGACCAGCAGCAGCGTGCCGGTGTAGGCCATGAGGGCCTCGGTAAGATTTTCGCGGGTGTAAATGTCCAAATGGTTGGTGGGCTCGTCCAGAAACAGCAGATTGGGCCGTTCCAGCACGATCTCCGCAAAGCGCAGGCGTGCCAGCTCGCCGCCGGAAAGCGCCTCGCAGGGCTTGAACACCGTCTCCCCCCGGAAGCCCAGCTTTGCCAGATGGCTGCGCACTTCCAGCTCGGTCATGCGGGGATACTTGTTCCAGATCACATCGATGACCCGGCCCTGACCCAGACGGTTCTGCTGCTGAGCAAAAATGCTGGGCCGTGCACCGGTGCCCAGCCGCACCATACCGCCGGAAGGACGGCGCTTGCCGTCCAGCACCTGCATCAGGGTGGATTTGCCTGCGCCGTTGGGACCTGCGATCACCAGTCTCTGGCCGCGGCACACCGTGTAGGTGAAGGGCTCCAGCAGGGTGCGCTCCCCTATTTTGATGGTCAGGTTCTTGAGCAGCACCAGCTCATTCCACGGTTCTACGTCATATTCAAACCGAAACTTGAGCTGGTTGGTCTCGTCCTTGGGTGCTTCGGTGATCTCCAGCTTTTCCAGCTGCTTGCGGCGGCTCTGGGCCATTTTGGTGGTGGAGGCGCGCACAAGGTTGCGGTCCACGTAGTCCTGCAGCTTTTCAGCCAGCGCCACGTCCGCATCGTGCTGCTTCTGGCGCAGGGCATCGGCAGCTTCCTTCTGGGGCAGGTAGGTCGAGAAGTTGCCCTTGTAGGTGGTCATGGTCTGGAACGAGACTTCCCAGATCTTTGTACACACGTTATCCAGAAAATAGCGGTCATGGCTGACCACCAGCACCGCGCCGGAATAGCCCTTAAGGTAGTTTTCCAGCCATTCCATGGTGGCAAAGTCCAGATGGTTGGTGGGCTCGTCCAGAATGAGCACATCCGGCTTTTTCAAAAGCAGCTTGGCCAGCCGCAGTCTCGTCAGCTCGCCGCCGGAGAGCACCGCAATGTTCTTCTGCCATGTATCCTGCGGAAAGCCCATGCCGGACAGCACCTTTTTGATGTTCACATCCATGTTGTAGCCGTCGGCGGCATCCACGATGTTCTGCAGCTGGTCGTGCTGGGCCAGCAGGGATGCGTCCTCCGGGTTTGCAGCCATCCGGCGCTCCAGCACCTGCATCTGAGCCATGGCGTCCAGCACCGGCGCAAAGGTGGAGCGCATTTCGCCGTAGATATCCAGCGTGGCATCCAGCTTTGCGTTCTGTTCCAGATAGCCCAGCATCACGCCGTGGGTCACGCTGAATTCCCCGTCGTAGTCCTGATATTCGCCGGTAAGGATCTTGAGCAGGGTGGTCTTGCCCGCGCCGTTCTGGCCCACAATGCCAATGCGGTCCTCCCGCTCGACGCTGGCGGTCACATCATGCAGGACGATCTTTTCGCCAAAGCTTTTGCCTAGTTTTTCCAAATGTATCAGCATAGTTTTATGATCCGTTCTCTATCCACTTATTGGCTCAACACTGGTGGCGGCGGTTTTTCAGGCCCACATTGACCAGCTCTTCCTGCTCCATCACCAGAGGATACAGCTCCTTCAGGTCTGCGATCTCGTAGGTGGGCACCACCTTGCCGGGATTCTCAGCGTGATTGGGATTATACCAGCAGGTGTCCAGACCTGCATTCGCGCCGCCCTGAATGTCGCTGCTCAGGCCGTCGCCCACCATCAGCACATGCTCCCGGTTCTCCACGCCAAGGGCGCGCAGGGCTGCGTCAAAGATCTTCCGGTTGGGTTTTTCGGCGTCCATCTTCTCGGAAACGAATACATCCTCCATAAAGTTCAGGATGCCGCTTTCTGCCAGACGGCGGGTCTGCACCTTTTGGAAGCCGTTGGTCACAACGGCCAGCGTTGCCACCTCGGAGAGCTCCCGCAGCACATCCAGCACTTCCGGCCCCATCAGATCCGGGTGGGTGGAGAGCTGCTCCAGATAGAAGCGGTTCATCTCGGCTCCGTCACCGGCGGCATCAACGGCCTTGAGGAAGCGGGTGAACCGCTCCGCCATGAGCTTTTCCCGCTTGATCTGGCCCTTTTCCAGCTGACGCCACAGCTCCTCGTTGATGGTGCGGTAGGTCTGCACGGTCTCAGCGTCCGGCTCAATGCCGTAGTTCACCAGCGTTTCGGCCAGTGCCTTGCTTTCTGCTACGTCAAAATTCAGCAGCGTGTTGTCTGCATCGAACAGGATGCAATAGTATTTTGCCATATGTCTTCCCTCTTTTCCTTCTGCCATGGCCGCAAATGCCATGCGCTCAACAACAGGGAGAAGCCAGCCCTGCCCCCGCAGAGCTGGCTTCCGGAAGCTGCTTTCATCGTCAGGCGCTCTGCACTGGCTGCAAAAACAGCTTCATATTATTCTGAGATCATTTCGTACATCGGTGCATCGGTTTGCTCCGGGTCGTTATCCGGGCAGGTGGTTTTTGCATCGCAGGGGGTGGCGGCGCACTTTGCCATTTCCTCTTCCAGCGCGCCGTTGTCCACATTCTCCCAATCGGTGCCGTAATCGTCCACACTGCCGTCGGTCACGTTCTCTTCGCCCGGCAGAGCCGGGGTGCGGGGCTCCTCGTAGTACAATCAAAACGCCTCCCTTCCTGCCAGCCTATGCGGCACGGCAGGAAGGGGTGACAGCCTCAGGACACAGAGTCCGTGGGTGCTGCCTGCTCGTTGGTAGTTTCCTTGCTGGCATTTGCTTCCGAAGGCTCTGTGTGAGAACCGCTTTCCGTCGTGGAACTGCTGCCTGTGTGAGAACCGCTCTCCGTCGCAGAACTGCTATGGGAGGACGAGGTGCTCTCACTGGAAGAAACGCTGCTGCCCGTACTATGAGAAGAGCCGGAAGAGGTGTTGCTGCTCGTACTGTGGGAGAAGCTGGACTCACCGTTGGAGCTGGACGTGCTTGCCGAGGGAGCCGTGCTCTCGCTGCTGGAAGTGCCGTGCGAGGTGCTGTCGGAAGCGGATGTAGATCCGGAGGAAGCTCCGGACGAAGCAGCGGAAGAGCTGCCAGAACTGCTGGTGCTGCCGCTGGAAGAGCTGGACGTGCTGCCGGAAGAGCTGGCAGAGCCAGCGCTCACGCCGCTGACCGTCACGTTCAGGGTGTTGCTGGCAACGGTGCAGCCGTTGTAGCTTGCCACTGCATAGACCTTGAAGGTCGCATTGAGCATGGAAGGATCGATCTCCACCTTCACAGCGGTCTTGCCCGCAGCCTGCGGCACTTCCACACCGTTGGCGTACCAGCGGATGCTGTCGGCAGTGAGATGCTTACCGCCCAGCTTTGCGGTAAAGGTGTAGTAATCGCCCAAAACCGCCTTGCCGGTGCTGCTGATGCTGATGGATGCCTGTGCAAACATGGCGGTCACATCCACATTCTGCTTGAAATTGGTGTCTGTGCGGGTCTTCTGGGTGACGCCGTCGCTCCAGCGGACGAACACATGACCCTCCTGCGGCACGGCAGTCACGCTGACAGACTGAGCTGTGTTGGTCACATCATAGGTCAGTGCCGTCTTGCCGCTGTCGCTGCCGCTGGACAGGGTACCGCCGCCGTTCTTATCCACACGATAGGCGGCCTGATACAGCACGCTCTGCCCTTCGGAAGAGCTCGCAGCCTCCGAGCTGCTGGGTGCTGCCACCGCAGAACTGGGATTTGCCGTGTATTCCGCGCGTTTGGGAATGTTGGCGGTGTCCGGGCGGCGGTCGTCGGTCTGGTAAGCATGGGTGCGCAGGTAGCTCAGCAATGCCTTGAGGCCGGCGGGCTTCAGGTGAATGTCCCCGCTCTGATAGTAGTCCTCACGGCCATAGCCGTTGGCATCCTTCAGCACCTCAGCCGTATTGAGGAACTTCAGGCCCATCTGCTCACACATGGACAGCAGCGCCATGTTGAAGTCGTCGATCTTGGTCTGATCCATATTGGGATAGTTTGCGTGGTTTGCAGGCACCGGCGGCACCGTGTTCACGATGATGTCGGTATAGGGGTAGCTTTCCTGAATGGCCTGCACCAGCGCGGTGTAATTATTGATGAACTCCTCCACCGCCATGCCGTTGTCGTTGGTGCCCAGCATAATGACCACGCGGCGGGGCTTCATTTTGGCCACTGCCTGCGCGATGGTGTAGCTGTTGTTGTCCTTTTTAAAGGTGACGATGCCCTCGGTCAGGGCCGCGTGGGTGCCAATGCCCTCCTTGGCGCAGAACTGCTGCAGGCTGACAAGGCCGTTTGCATACAGGCGCACCGTGTTGGAATCACCGATGAACAGGGTCTCTTTCTGATAGTCCTCGCCCGCATCGGCGGTCTCCGGCAGCAGGGCGCTGGAGGTCTCGTTGATCTGATAGTGATCCGAGATATCCTCTTCACCCGGCACCAGAACCTCACTGGAGGGCTGCTCCACCGGGGCGGAGGGGTTCTTGCCGCGCTTGAGCAGGGTCAGCGTGATGCCGATGGTCAAAACAGCGGCCAGCGCGCACACCGCGCACACCAGCACCGCCTGCTTCTGCATGGGGGTAAGTGATTGCTTTTCCGGTTGTGTTTTTTTCATATCTCTCACCATTCACCTGAAAACCGTTTTTCCGGAGCATCGTACCGTTTACGCGGTTCTTTCTGCTCCCGGAGCGGCTTCTTATTTTCCGGCGTAAACACTGGGTCTATGCGTTTCCACTTCAGTCCAGGATCTGCGCTGCAAGGTCGGCACAGCTTTCTGCCAGCAGCATGGGGTGGAAGGGGGCCAGTTCCTCCCTGCTGCCGTAACCATACAGCGCACCGGCGGCGTCCAGACCGCAGTCTGCTGCGCCGCGCATATCATCGTTGCGATCGCCCACCATCAGCACCCGCTTGCCCTGCATCATGGGCTGAGCAAGCACATGGCGTACCACATCGGTCTTGGTATCGCGGCTCTCGTCCATGGACGCGCCGCCGATAAAATCAAAATAATCTGCAAGACCCTTTTCTTTCAGAATCGGCGTAACGACCTGCGTGGGCTTGGAGGTGGCCGTGCACAGGATCAGGCCCGCAGCCTTCAGGTGCTGCAGCATCTCTGCTGCGCCCGGATAGGCGGCACACTCGTGGCTGCCCTTGACGGCGTAGCTGTCACGGTAAAGGTTCGTGGCCTTTTCAATGAGGGCCGGGTCCGTGAAATGTTCGCCAAAGCTTTTGCGCAGCGGCGGCCCGAGATAGCGGCGCAGGTTGACGTGCGTGGTGTCCACGCCCATCTTATCAAAGACTTCTTTTAATGTATTTATAATACCCGGGGCAGAATCGATCAGGGTTCCGTCCACATCGAACAGGATCGCATCGTAATTCAGCAATGTTCAACTTTCCTCACTTTCATGGTGATACATCCTATAGTATAGCACAGAATCCCGTTATCAGCAATTCCAACAAATGGTTTTTACAAAAATTATGCATTTGGTTATTGTCAGTATTTCAAACAGCCGCAGCACAAGGCCAGCGTCCTCGCCCTCTCCGTCACCTTCGGTGACACCTCTCCCAAAGGGAGAGGCCTTGGCATATAGATAAACTTTGCATGGACTGCCAAAGGCTCCCACTTTGGGGAAGCTGTCGAGCGAATGCGAGACTGAGAGGGCGAGCCCGTTAATATAAAAAGCCCGCCCGGCATCCGGACAGGCCTTTCAACATCTTCTTACTTCGCTGCGGCATCCGCAGGCGGATAGTACAGGTTGTTGGAGACGAACTCCAGCTTATCCTTGAGCACCAGTTCCAGATTTGCCACGGCGTGCACCATGTTGGTGGCCGAATCGTTTACTTCCAGCAGCTTGCACAGATCCAGACCGTCCAGTTTCATGGCGGCGTCCATCTTCCGGCTTTCGGCACAGAGGATGTGGCTCAGGGCATTTTCCTGCAGCGCGATGCTCTCTACCAGATCAACGACCGCCTGCTCCAGCGTCACCTTGGGCAGGCAGGGGCAGGGGCAGCGGGTGGTATCGATACAGTTTTCAGCAGACATGACAAAACCTTCCTTTCGTTCATCAGGTCAGGGGCGGTGTACGCCCCATTCTATGTCTGCCGGGTGTGCCGGTGTTACTCCTGCTTTTGTGGATTCTGGGTGCCGCGCACCTTTTCAATGGTCGCGCGGTAGCCGCCGGAGCCGTACTGGATGCAGCGGTTGATGCGGCTGATGGTCGCCGTGCTGATCTCCACCGCCTTCACGATCTGGTCGTAGGTACTGCCGTCCAGCAGCATTTTGGCCGCTTCCAGCCGCTGCGCCATATCGGAGATCTCCTTTACCGTGCACAGATCCTCAAAAAAATTGTAGCATTCTTCCCGTGTTCTCAGGCTGAGGATCGCATCAAACAGTGCATCAGTGGTCTGGTTTCTTCTGGAATTTTTTTCTGCCATAAATGTTCTCCTTGCCGCCGCAGCGGACTGTCCGGTTTTGGGGCGTTCCCTATCTTAAATGTTTCGGAAATATTCAGATTCTTTCTTGCATCATCACTTTAGCACATCAAAGTGTGAAAGTCAAGCCCTGAGTGTGAACTCTTTTCATTCGTGGACGTGTATAGTTTTTTTCGTTTCACGCATGAACAAAAATCACCTAAAAATTTTTGCAGAACGCTTTTCTGAATTAGTGCATCCTCCGAACTTGTGCCAAAGATATTGACAATTTGTGAATTCCGCACTAAAATACGGACAATCATTCGGCAAATGCGATGAACAGGACATGATTCTTTGCAGCACCCTCTCCCAGAGAGCCGCCCATCTGATGCAACGGCGGTAGTCAGGAGCAAAGCGTTCTCCCCTGCGAGCAGCCTGTGTGAACCGGACGCCGACCCCGTCCGCAGTAATGTATGGCCGTTTTGCCCACGTTACGGGGCTGCGTATGTATGTACGCTGGGAGTGGCTGCCTGTGCAGCAAACGAAGTGGTACCGCGGAGTATTCCATACACAATGTGCAGTGTATGTGAAGGCCTTCGTCTTCGATGGTTCGTCCCAAATGGAACGAGCCCGGGAGGACGGGGCCTTTTTTACACCCTGCCGCCGCAAAAGAGCCCATGCCGCTGACATTTGCCGGATGCCAAGAAAGGAAAGAGGTAAAAACAATGAATACGCTGGTCATCGTATTGATCGCAGCCGTGTGTCTGTTTGGCGCTTATATGCTTTACGGCCGCTGGCTGGCTAACAAGTGGGGCATCGACCCCTCTGCCAAGACCCCGGCAGTTGTCCATGAGGACGGCCGGGACTATGTTCCCACCGACGGCTGGACCGTGTTTGCACACCAGTTCAGCTCCATTGCCGGTGCAGGCCCTGTCACCGGTGCGATCCAGGCCGCTGCTTTCGGCTGGCTGCCGGTGCTGCTGTGGGTGCTGCTGGGCGGCATCTTCTTCGGTGCCGTCACCGACTTCGGCGCTCTGTACGCTTCCGTTAAGAACGACGGCAAGAGCATGGGCATGCTGATCGAAAAGTACATCGGCAAGACCGGCCGCAAGCTGTTCCTGCTGTTCTGCTGGCTGTTCTGCGGCATTGTTATTGCCGCCTTTGCCGACATGGTGGCCGGCACCTTCAATGCCTACGGTGCTGACGGTGCTCTGGTGGAGGCTGCCCAGACCAACGGTGCTGCTGGCATGGTCTCCATCATGTTCATGGTGTTCGCCGTGGTCTTTGGCCTGTTGCAGAAGAACCTGCACTTCACCGGCTGGAAAGAGAATGTGATCAGCATTGTATTCATCGTGCTGTCTTTTGTGGTGGGTGCAAACTTCCCCATCATTCTGGGTAAGGCTGCATGGAGCTACATCACCTTTGTGTACATCTTCTTTGCCGCTGTCCTGCCCATGTGGCTGCTGAAGCAGCCCCGTGACCACATGACCACCTTTATGTTCGTGGCCATGATCGTGGGCGCTGTTCTGGGCCTGATCGTCAACCATCCCGTCATGAACCTGCCGGTGTTCACCGGCTTTACCAACGCCAAGCTGGGCACCATGTTCCCCATCCTGTTCGTTACCGTTGCCTGCGGCGCTGTTTCCGGTTTCCACAGTCTGGTGTCTTCCGGCACTTCCTCCAAGACCGTTACCAATGAGAAGGATATGCTGAAGGTCGGCTATGGTGCCATGGTGCTGGAAAGCCTGCTGGCTGTCATCGCTCTGTGTGTTGCCGGTGCTTCTGCTGCTGCAGACGGCACCCCCGCAGACGGCACTCCGTTCCAGATCTTCAGCCGCGGCGTTGCCAGCTTCTTCGTGGGCTTCGGCCTGAACCAGCACTTTGCCTCTGTGTTTATGACCATGTGCGTTTCCGCACTGGCTCTGACCAGTCTGGATGCTGTGGCCCGTATCGGCCGCATGAGCTTCCAGGAGCTGTTCAGCGTGGATGACATGGAGCATGCTGAGGGCTGGCGCAAGCTGCTGTGCAACGTGTACTTCTCCACCTTCCTGACTCTGGCTTTCGGCTTCCTGCTGACCAAGATCGGCTACGCCAACATCTGGCCCCTGTTCGGTTCTGCAAACCAGCTGCTGAGCGCTCTGGTTCTGGCCACTCTGTGCGTGTTCCTGAAGGTCACCGGCCGCAGCAACAAGATGATCTTCCCTCCGCTGGTCATCATGCTGTGCGTCACCTTCACCGCTCTGGTGCAGCGCCTGATTGCTATGGTCAAGGCCATCAGCAATGCCGCTGCTGTCACCATCCCCGCTGGCGAGACCACTTGGGGTGCTGTGTTCATTGCAAACGGCCTGCAGCTGATCCTGGCTGTGCTGCTGATCGTTCTGGGCCTGAACATCGTGTTCCACTCCTTCAAGGCCTATAAAAACGCTGAGCACAACAGCGAGGCAAAGGTCTGATCTCTCAGGTTTGAGCATCGCTTAACAGAATAGGCAAAATGCCGCTGACGGAATAAAAGCCGTCGGCGGCATTTTTATTTTATATGATTCGTGTTTGTGGCGTTCTGCGGGCCGCTCCAAACACTTTTTCACCAGAGGAATTGTAACTGTACATAGCTGCATTTTGCCTTTGGGACTCTTCCCGTGAAAAAGTATTTTAGAAACGACCGCAGTCGTTTCTAAAATACAGAAACTAAAGATAATGATACCTCTATTTATGCCCAGAGTGAAACGGAGGGCATTCTAAATCAAAAATTCGCTTCTTCCCACGTTTGAAGGACCGCCATCTGCACCGGGGTATGGAACCAGTGCTCCCCGCCTTCCATGATCGTCAGATGCGCCCCGCTTTCCTGACGGAAGCGCTCGATCATGGTGCGGCTGGTCAGGGCATCCTGATCTCCGTAGAGCACCTGCGTGCGGCCATGCCAGCTCAGCGGATGTTCCCGCACCCAGCACAGATACGGCCATGAGAGGGTCTCACCGAGATCCGTGGGGATTTCCCCTGCCCGCCGCAGCTGTTCCTCGGTCACATGGGCATATTGCATCATATTCGTGATGAGAGCTTCCATATCCACCACCGGAGAGACCAGCAGGGTCTTTTCCGGGGCGTCGGCCTGCAGTGCCTGCATGGCAAGCCATGCGCCGATGCTCACGCCATACAGCCGGATATGCGCCCACACCGGCTTCATGCGGGCATAGACAGCCTGCAGTTCCGGGACCACCACCCATGGCAGTAGCTGCTCCGGGCTGTTTTTCCGTGCGCCATGCTCGGGCAGGTCGATAGCCAGCACCTGCCAGCCAGCTTCACAGGCTGTAGCAGCAAAACGTTCTGCCTCTTCCTTGCAGCCGTTCTTACCATGGAGATAGAGATAGGCTCTGCGGCTCCGTTCGCCGTACAGGACGGCAGGGACGCCCGCAAGAGTCATGGTTTGTTTTTTCATAAGGGATTCTCCTTATCCGATCATGCTCTCCATTCGGAGAGACGTTTTGTTTACACTGCGCATTGCTTTTCGTCCTCCCTTCTTTCTGTTTTCTCTATGATAGCACATCCGCCCGGCAAACACAAACAAAAAAGGAGCCGCAGCGCCCTGTTACGGGTACTGCAGCTCCCAGATTCAACCCAAAGGTTAAATTACTTCACCATGCTTGCAACTTCAGCAGCGAAGTCGTCAGCACGCTTCTCCAGGCCTTCGCCCTTCTGGAAGCGGGTGAACTTGACGATCTTGATGTCGCCGCCCAGATCCTTAGCGACCTTAGCGGTGTACTGAGCAACGGTCAGGTCGCCGTCCTTGACGAACTCCTGATCGACCAGGCAGTTCTCCTTGAAGAACTTCTTGATCTTGCCCTCGATCATCTTCTGCTTCACAGCCTCGGGCTTGTTAGCGGTCTTGGGATCGCCAGCCATCTGAGCCAGCATGATCTCCTTCTCCTTAGCCACGACCTCAGCGGGGACAGAAGCCTCATCGACATAGCCGGGGTTTGCAGCTGCGACCTGCATGGCGATGTCCTTGCCGTAAGCAGCGAACTCGTCCTTAGCCTCGATGCCGTTGGTGGTCTCGAAGTTGACCAGAATGCCGTGGGTGCCGCCGCCGTGGACGTATGCAGAGCAGACGCCCTCGTAACGGACGAAACGGCGAACCTTGATGTTCTCCTTGATGACCAGGATCAGGTTCTTCAGAGCCTCGTCAACGGTCTCGCCAGACTCGGTCTTGCAAGCCATCAGAGCCTCAACATCAGCAGGGTTCTGCTTCATGATGACCTGAGTTGCCTCCTTGACGAAAGCAACGAACTTGTCGTTCTTGGCAACGAAGTCGGTCTCAGCGTTGACCTCGATGACAACACCCACCTTGCACTCGGGGCAGTAGTCAGCGTAGACCATACCCTCGGCAGCGGTGCGGCTTGCCTTCTTGGCAGCGGTAGCCAGACCACGCTCACGCAGGATCTCGATTGCCTTCTCGAAGTTGCCGTCAGCCTCGGTCAGAGCCTTCTTGCACTCCATCATGCCGCAGTCGGTCTGCTTGCGCAGTTCCATAACGTCCTTTGCAGAAATAGCCATTTTCGTATTCTCCCTTACACGTTATTTTGTTGTTTGTGGGATGGGAAATCAGGCGTTTGCTGCATCCTCAGCGGGAGCGGCCTCCTGGTTGCCCTGCTTGCCTTCCAGCGCAGCGTCAGCCATAGCGCCAGCAATCAGCTTGACAGCACGGATTGCGTCGTCGTTGCCGGGGATCACGTAATCGATCTCGTCGGGGTTGCAGTTGGTATCAACGATAGCAACGATGGGGATGTTCAGCTTGCGGGCCTCAGCAACAGCGATGCGCTCCTTGTGAGGATCGACGATGAACATAGCCTTCGGCAGGGTCTTCATGTTCTTGACGCCGCCCAGGTACTTGTCCAGCTTCTCCATCTCCAGCTCCAGCTTGGCAACTTCCTTCTTGGGCAGCAGCTCGAAGGTGCCGTTCTCCTTCATCTTAGCCAGCTGATCCATACGGTCGATGCGCTTGCGGATGGTGCGGAAGTTGGTCAGCATACCGCCCAGCCAGCGAGCATTGACATAGTGCATGCCACAGCGCAGAGCCTCGTCACGGATGGACTCCTGAGCCTGCTTCTTGGTGCCGACGAACAGGATGTCGCCGCCCTCAGCTGCAACTTCCTTCACGTAGTTGTAAGCCTCGTCCAGCTTCTTCACGGTCTTCTGCAGATCGATGATATAGATGCCGTTGCGCTCGGTGAAGATGTACTTAGCCATCTTGGGGTTCCAACGGCGGGTCTGGTGACCGAAGTGCACGCCTGCCTCGAGAAGCTGCTTCATAGAAACGACTGCCATAATAAAAATACCTCCAGATATTGTTTTGCCTCCGCACACCGTGATCTGCACAGTACATCGGGTACCGGCAGACTGCCCTCCACTCGTAAGAGCACAAAAGGGCATAGTGATGCGTGTGTAATGCTTTGTTATAGTACCACAAAAAGAATGCGGTTGCAAGTGTTTTTCTCTGTTTTTTACAAAGAAAAACGTTATTTTTCTCTTATTTGCCCTTTGGCGGTGCGCTGAAGGCCGAAAGGCCCATGCGATCCAGCGCATATCCTTTGCCGAACATCAGATCGTACTGCAGCAGCCAGTGCTCCGCGCACCACCGCTGCTGGAACTCTGTGGGCTCCTGCGTGGTGGTGCCGTCCAGATTCATGGTGGTTCCGCGGGTGTTGGTGCGGCTGGCCACACGCAGCTGACGGTTCAGGAACTGGAAGTAGAGCGGCTCTTCCAGACCGTAGATATCCATCATCACCGGCGAGATATCGTAAGCGGCAATGGTGCCAAGGTCTACCTGCTGGTCGGAGTAGTTGGACCACATCAGCAGGGTGGTCTGGTGCAGGCGGGGGTCTGCGCTGGAATCGCTGGCATAGCCGGTGGCGGTATAAACGTCATAATTGGAGTCGATAGGGTTGTAGTGGTCGCCCCAGAGCACCAGAATGACCGGCTCGTCTATCTGAGAGAAGTATTCGGTCAGCCTGCCCAGCATGGCGTCCGCGTCCCGGATGCCGGTGGCAAAGTCCTCCAGTGCACCCACGGTGCTGGGCTTGAGGCCCGTGGGATGGGACACCACCTTTACGCGCTCGTCGTCCGGGTAGTTGTCCTTATTATAATTGGTATGGTTCTGCATGGTGACGGCGTGCAGGAACACCGGCTTATCCGAGGATGCCTTCATGCTCTCGTACTGCTGGATGATCTGGTCTGCCATGGAATCATCGGTAACAAGGCCGCTCGTCCAGTAGTGTTTCCGGACCTTGGTCACGCCATGCATATCCTCAAGGCTGATAAAATCGTCAAAGCCGAGATTGGGGTAAGCCTTGTCGCGGCTCCAGTATTTTGCCCAGAAGCAGTGCACGGCAGCGGTCTGATAGCCCCGGCTCTTGAGATAATTGGGCATGGCGAACATGGGCTTGGTCACATGCTGCTGGTAGGGCTTGCTGCCGCTGGGCAGGAAGGACACCGAATAGCCGGTCAACGCCTCAAACTCCACATCGCAGGTGCCGCCGCCAAAGCTGGGACTGTAGGCCCGGCCGTAGGCGCTGGTCTGCTGCAATGCATGCAGGTTTTGGGAGACATCCGTATCAAAGGTGATGCCGTACTGTTCCAGCTCCGAGACATCCCAATAGGACTCGTCCATCACATAGATGATGGTGGGGTCCTTCACCTGCTCGTCCTTGGGAGTGACGGCACTGTAGCTGGTGGAATACAGCGGACTGGTGTTGAACTTCTGGCTCTCGTCCACATTGTCCAGCAGAGCATCCACTGCTTCCTGCGAGTATTCCTCAGGCTTGTCGATCTCCAGATTGGTAAGGTTCGTCATAAAGCCGGTGATCACGCCATAGTAGCGATAGTAACGATCCTGCATCCATGCGTCCGGCACAATGCCGACGGCCCGGGTGACGGCAGGCTGTAAGTACACGCCGAACACCAGCAGGCAGAGGGCTGCAACCGTGGCGGCAGAGCCCGCCAGCCGGGGCAGCCAGCGCTGTTTGTGACGGCCGCGGAACAGGAAGAAGCTGCCCACCGTCAGTGCCAGCACCACGATGATGGTGACGACCATGCTGGTCTGGATCTTGAGGCCTGCAGCGGACGCCACACCGGCAGCTTCCGACACCTGTGCCAGATCCCACGGCAGAAAGGGCTCGCCGCGCAGCTGCAAGGTATAGAAGTTCACCGCACAGGGCGCACAGCCCAGCACCGCCATGCCCAGCGTGGACAGCGGCGGGCAGCGGAATACCCAGTCCAGCAGCAGCCACACCAGAAACAGCAGCAGCCATGCCAGCAGGTAGGCCCCGATATGCGGAAAGATAAATTCTGCAAATACATCTGCGCTCAGGCTTCCGCGGGCGATCCATTCGCCCAGCAGCAGCGCGATCAGCGATGCCGCCAGCGGAAACACCATCCGCAGCGTCAAAAGCGGTTTTGGAGTTTTCATAGTTCCTGTTCCTTTCCTCATCCCGATGGTTTCATTCAACGCAGAAACAACGTTTTCTACGCTTTTTGCACAAAGCTCCTGCGATTATTATAGTCACTTTACCGAAAAAGTCTACCCCGATTTTACAAAAAATTTTCATGTTCCCCATTTTGCCAGCAGCTTTCGCCAGAACGCGGGCTTTTCCGGCTGCGGTGGTGCCTGCGGCAGGGCCGTGTGCACCAGGATGGCATCCGCGCCAATGGTCTCGATCTCCTGCCATGGGATGGTCAGGCTCTCATCCCGGCCCAGCAGCCCAAACAGCCGGGGCCTGCCCAGCAGGATCAGGTTTTGCAGCTGGGCGGTGGCGGGGTCAAAGGCCAGATCATCGGCCCGGCCAAGGCAGACGCCCTGCTCCAGCTGCACCACTTCCTTTTCACACAATTCCCGGATGGTCAATGCTGCTCTCCCCTTTCTGCCACAGCTTATGCAGCCGCCGGGCTGCTCATGCAAAAAGCAGTGGAAACCGCATGGCAGATTGTGGTATACTGAGAGAAAGCATTCCATCAGAAAATCGAGGATATTATAAATGTATAAAAGCATCATTTTTGATCTGGGCGGCGTCATGGTGGATTTTGATCCCAAAGCCTATCTGGTAGACCGCCTGTGCAACGCCGCCATTGAAGAGCAGGTCTACGACCTGACCTTTGGCAGTGAAGAATGGCAGCAGCTGGATGCCGGGCTGGTCTCCCGCTTTAACGGCAACAGCTCCATGCTCAAAAAGGCAAAGGCCGCCGGGCGTGAGTTCGAGGTGCAGGGCGTGCTGGACGACTGGCTGCACATTCTGCGTCCGCGCCGCCGGATGCAGGAGCTGGTACAGCGCCTGAAGAACCATGGCTACAGCGTGTATTACCTGAGCAACATCCCGCAGGACGTGCTGGAGCTGTTCCAGACGCGGGGCATTCTGGACAACTTCGACGGCGGCGTGGCCTCCTGTGAGGTACACATCAACAAGCCAGACCCCCGCATCTATCAGGCATTGCTGGACAAATACAGCCTCCGGGCCAGCGAGTGCGTTTTCATCGATGACAATCTGGCCAACGTGCAGGCCGCCTTTGCGCTGGGCTTTGCCGGCATCCAGATGAAGGAGAACGTAGGCACTCTGGTGCGCAGCCTTGCCACCTGCAATGTGACCCTGCGGTAATTTCCATAGAACCAGCAGCAGCCCCCGCCGGATGGTCCATCCGGCGGGGGCTGCTGTGCGCTGGGGTTACTTTTTCTCGTAGTTCTGGCAGTAGTGCGGGGTCTCCACCTGCTGCGTATTGCAGGTGCACTGCTCTGTCACTTTGATCTGGGGCAGCTCGCACTTGCAGCCGCTCACATTGTGGCTGCACTCGCAGACATCACAGGTAACGCCGATGTTTTCCATATTTATCACCTCACTGCCCTTAGCATGGCCCGCAGGCAGCGGGTTTATACTGGAAATATCATCCAGCCTTTTTTGCTTCGCGCTTAGACCGGAGTGTGACTGCCACATGCCGGATGGACAGCACCGGGTGCACCGGCAGCATCCGGGGGCCTGCCCAGCGCATCACCGTGCGGATCTTTTCCCGCATGGCGGGCTGGTAGCAGTGCACCCTGCAGGCTGAGCAGAAGCTCTTGGTCTCCATGAATGGGCACTTATCAATGCGCATCAGGGCATAGTCGTGCAGCTGCCTGCATTCCGGGCACAGGGTTCCTTTGGGTGTTCTGTGCTGCCTGCGGCAGTAAAGAGCGATCATTTCACTGACCAGCAGCTTTTCGTCTGCGCGTTTTTTGTCCAGATCCTTTGGGGTATCCTGCATGGGGCGGGCCTCCTGTAGTTTTATTCCTTTTTACAGCGGCCCGACCGGATCGCAGCGCGGCGCACCATACTGCGCAGAAGTGCAAAGCCTACTGTAACACCAATTGCTGCAGCCACTGCCATATACACCGCCTTCTGAAATCAAAGCGGCAGGAGCACAGACCTTTCCGTCTGCCGTCCCCTGCCGCAGTTTTGATGCATCCTGTACAGAGGCTGCTGCTTTTGCGTGAAAGTTAGTGTTTACTAACTTTCTGTTCTGTAAAAACACCGTTTTGCGGTGCTCTCATAGTTTATCGCAGCAGTCTCTGTTTGTCAAGAGAAGCTTCTCCGGCTTACCATGCAGCCAGATCAGCGCCCAGCTTGCGGCATGCAGCCTGAACATCATCGTCCGGAGCCTCGTTGCAGATCAGGCCCTCGCCGTTCAGCACCTGCGCGCCGTCGCCCTGAGCACGCTCCACCCAATCGCGCATCCATTGGCCGTCGCCCCAGCCGTAGGAGCCGAACAGGGCGATCTTCTTGCCGTTCAGCGAGCCCTCCAGATCAGAGAACATCGGCTCAAACTCGCTCTCCTCCAGCTGCTCAGCACCCATTGCAGGGCAGCCAAAAGCAACTGCATCAAACTCAGCCAGCTTTGCGGCGTTCATTTCGCTGCAGGGCACGATGGTGCCGTTTGCGCCCTCTGCGACGCAGTTTGCCATGGTCTCGGTGTTGCCGGTTGCGCTCCAGAATACGACTGCTACTTTGCTCATAAAGATCGTCCTCTCTCAAATCAATATTAGTTAGATATATCTAACTTTATGTTCCATGAAAATGCGTCCAACCACGCAGACGCATTCCCATTTGGTTAGTGTCTTCTAACCACCGATAGAATACCACAGCTTCCCGGCTGTGTCAAGCCTTTTATGCAAAAAGAACTGCCGCAGCCGAAAGTACGCCATAGATCACCGGCTGATGCAGCAGATACAGCAAAAGCGAGTGCCGGCCCATCCAGCCCAGCGCCGGGCACACCGAGCGGCGCAGCGGTTCCATGCGTCTGCGGCCCACCGCCTTGTGCAGGTAGTACCCCGCCCAGAACAAAAGCAGCCACGGCAGCAGGCCAAAGTAATCGGCGGAGTAGAACCAGTCCGGGTAAAAGCCAAAAAATGCAGTAAAGTAGTTGGCATACAGGCTCTGCGGCAGCATCAGCTTCCAGCCGCCAAGGCCCACCCAGCCCAAGCCGACCGGGTAGCACACCGCAAACAGCACCGCCGACACCGCAAGGCCCACAGCGGGCATCACTTTTTTCAGCAGCGGTTCCAGCACACCGGTCAGCAGCATGGCCGTACCCAGAAAGGTCAGCACGCCAAAAACGACCCGGCCTCCCGGCATGAACACCAGCGTCACCGCCGTTACCAGCGCTCCGGCGGCAAACACGGTAACACCGCGCCGCAGCATATGCCGCCCAAAGGGCGCACAGAAGCCGGACAGCAGAATGAACACCCAGCAGATGGTCTGCTGCCACAAACGGCCCGGCGTACCGGCATACCACCTCATATTCACGTCAAACAGAAACACCAGATCCCAGCAGACATGGAACAGCATCATGCTGATCAGATCCAGCCTGCGCAGCTCGTCCAGCAGGGCGTAGCGGCCCGCCGGGGCCTTTTGCCGGGTGGTGTGTCCGTTTTTCATTCCCCCGTCTCCCCTTTCGCAGTTCATTTGACATGAGATAAATTATAACCCGCCGCCGCTGTGTCTGTCAACGGAACCGTTCCGTAGGTTGAACAAAAAACCGCTGCACAGCGGCAAAGCCATGCAGCGGTCAAATGGATAACTGGGGAAACCTTATCAGACTTCGGTGTTGAAGTAGCGCTTCAGCAGGCCCTCAAAGCCGCGGCCATGACGGGCCTCGTCCTTTGCCATCTCGTGGACAGTGTCGTGGATGGCATCCAGATTCAGAGCCTTTGCCTTCTTGGCCAGGTCCATCTTGCCGGCACAGGCGCCGCACTCGGCCTCAGCACGCATCATCAGGTTCTTCTTGGTGCTGTCGGTGACAACTTCGCCCAGCAGCTCTGCAAAGCGGGAAGCGTGATCTGCTTCCTCGTAGGCATAGCGCTTGTAAGCTTCGGCGATCTCAGGATAGCCCTCACGCTCAGCCACACGAGCCATTGCCAGATACATGCCGACCTCGCTGCACTCACCCTCAAAGTTTGCGCGCAGGCCGTCCACGATCTCCTGAGGCACGCCCTCAGCCTTGCCGATGCCCACAACATGCTCGGTCACATAGGTGTTGCCGGTCTTTTCCACAAAAGCGGAAGCAGGAGCCTTGCAAACGGGGCACTGAGCGGGGATCTCGCCCTCAGCAATATAACCACAGACGGTGCAAACATATTTCTTCATAAGAATTGACCTCCATCATTATCTTTTATCATTCACTGGTTTTTGAAGTGCGGGTGTTGGTACTCACCGGCCCTTCTCATGGCTCTATTATAGCGAATGATTCCTAGTTAGTCAAGGATAATTTTAAGAATTATTCCTACTTTTTAAAAAATAAACCCGTTGGCATTCCAAAAAGGGCACGCCCTCCCCGGCCCCGCCAAAGCGGAACCGGGAAAGCGTGCCCAGAAAGAACTGCTGTATTTCAGTCAGGTCCGATCACACCTGCAGGTTGCTGCTGGAAGCAGCCTCGGAGCCATCGGCAGCATCGAACTCGTAGTCGTTGCCGGGCAGCACAGCGTTCAGCAGGATGCCGGCGATCGCGGCCACAGCCAGACCGGACAGGTTGATGGTGACGCCTGCAACGGCAAAGCTGACGCCGCCCACAGAGTTGAAGCCCAGAGCGCACACCAGAATGACAGCGGCCACGATCAGGTTGCGGCTGTTGGTAAAGTCCACGCGGTTCTCCACCACATTGCGCACACCGATGGCGGAGATCATGCCGTACAGCACAAAGCTGATACCGCCGATGATGCCGGTGGGGATGGTGTTGATGACAGCCTCAAACTTGGGGCTGAAGCTCAGGATGATGGCCAGCACGGCAGCAATGCGGATGACCAGCGGATCGTAGATCTTGCTCAGAGCCAGCACGCCGGTGTTCTCGCCGTAGGTGGTGTTGGCCGGGCCGCCCAGCAGGCCGGCCATGGTGGTTGCCAGACCGTCACCCAGCAGGGTACGGTTCAGGCCGGGGTCGTTGATATAGTTGTGGCCAACAGTAGCGCTGATGGCGGCGATGTCGCCCACATGCTCCATCATGGTAGCCAGTGCAATGGGGATGATGGTGAACAGGGCGCTGATAAACTCCGGGCTGCCGTCGATCGCAAACAGACCCATGGCTTCCCTGTGCAGGGGGATGCCCACCCATGCTGCCTCAGAAATGCGCTGGAAGTCCACCGCACCGGTGACCAGCGCCACTGCGTAGGATACCAGCACGCCGATGAGGATGGGCAGGATCTTGACCATGCCCTTGCCCCAGATATTGCATGCAATGACGGTACCCAGCGCCACAAAGGCCAGGATCCAGTTGGACTGGCAGTTGTTGATAGCAGAGGGGGCCAGGATCAGGCCGATGGAAATGATAATGGGGCCAGTGACCACCGGCGGGAAGAATTTCATGATGCGGCGGATGCCGAAGGTGGAGATCAGCACGCTGGCTGCCAGATACACCAACCCGGAGAATGCGATGGCTGCACAGGCATAAGGCAGCATCTTGGTATTGGCCACGGTCAGGTTGCCGTCCGCATCAGCCAGCATGGGGGCCACGATGGAGAAGCCGCCCAGATACGCAAAGGAAGAGCCCAGAAAAGCAGGCACCTTCTTTTTGGTGATGAGGTGGAACAGCAGGGTGCCCAGACCTGCGCACAGCAGGGTGGTGGAAACGCTCAGGCCGGTGAGCAGCGGCACCAGCACCGTTGCACCGAACATGGCAAACATGTGCTGCACGCCCAGAATGAACATGCGGCCTGCGCCCAGCTGGCGCGCGTCGTAAACGCCTTTGGAGTAATCGATCTTTTCACTCATGAAGTTTTTCTGCCTCCTACAGAACTCGCAGCCCAAAAAAAGAGGCACCGCCGTCAGCAAAACGGCAATGCCCTTGAAATTTGGGAACAATGATTCCGCCCGGAAATGAGAAGTGCAATGCAGCGCAGTCGATGATTCTTGTGCAGCATGGTGCGCTCCCCCTTTCATTCAGGCTCTTTCCAAACCACCGCCCAAGCCCCGCAAAAGGCCGCAGCGGGCAGTCCTTCAAGAGATTATAGCAGACTTTTGGCCCGTGTGCAACCATTTTGCACAATTCTCCTGTATTTTCAGCCCGGAAGATCGCGCCTGCTCTCTTGCAATCCAACCCAAATCGCACTATAATATAACCTACCATTGCAATCTGTATTATAAGAGAATTATCAGGAGAGTTTATGATCTATCTGGATTATTCCGCCAATACCCCGGTAGACGAAGCGGTTTTGCAGCGTTTTTGCGAAGTAGAGCGCAATTGCCCGGGCAATGCAAATTCCCGCCATGCAGCAGGCACTGCCGCAAAGGCTGCCATCGACGCCGCCACCCAGAGCATTGCCCGCAGTCTGAATGTGCAGCCCGCCGAGATCATCTATACATCCGGTGCCAGTGAAGCTAACAACTTTGCTATCAAAAGCATCGCCCGGCTGGAGCGCCACCATGGCAAACACATTATTTCCACGCCGCTGGAGCATTCCTCGGTGAGCGGCAGTCTGACCGCTTTGCAGGAGCAGGGTTACGAGATCGATCTTTTGGACATCCGGCAGAACGGCACGGTGGACCTTGCCCACCTGAAAGAACTGCTGCGCCCGGACACCATTCTGGTGGCCGTCACCGCTGTGGACAGCGAGCTGGGCGTGGTGCAGCCGGTGGCCGAGATCGCAGAGATCTTAAAGGCCTATCCCCACTGCCATTTCCATGTGGATGCCACGCAGGCCATCGGAAAGCTTCCGGTCAGCTTTGAAGGCATCGACACCATGAGCCTGACTGCCCACAAGTTCTACGGGCTGAACGGCATTGGTGTGCTGGTCAAACGGCGCGGCCTTGCGTTGGAGCCGCTCATCCATGGCGGCGAGAGCACCACCATTTACCGCAGCGGCACCCCTACCGTGGCGCTGGCCTGTTCGCTGGCGCTGGCGCTGGATAAGGCCGTCACCGAGCTGCCCGCCCGGGTGGAGCACATCCGCGCCCTGAACGCCCGCCTGCGCACCGTCCTTGCAAAATACCCCAAGGTGCGCATCAACAGTCCGGAAGGGGCTGTGCCGCAGATCCTGAATCTGAGTGTGCAGAATGTAAAGGGCACCGTGTTCCAGCGGGAGCTGGACGCCAGAGGCGTCTGCGTCTCGGTCAAATCTGCCTGTTCTTCGGACGGTCTGCCCTCCCGAGCGGTATTTGCCGTGAGCCATGACCGGCGCAACGCACTGTCCTCGTGGCGCATCAGCCTGAGCCACCTGACCACCGAACAGGAACTCAACGATTTTATGCAGGCCTTCGATGTCTGTTACAACGCTCTGACTCAGTGAGATATATGAGGTGACCCATGAAAAAGACTTTAGAGCCCTATCAGCTGATCGAACGCAGCATCATCAAAAAATACCGCAAAGAGCTGTGGACCCCCTTCATCGTGGCGGTAAAGCGCTACGAACTGGTGCAGGCCGGCGACCGCATTGCCGTGTGCATTTCCGGCGGCAAGGATTCCATGCTTATGGCAAAGCTCATGCAGGAGCTGCAGCGCCACAGCGATGTGCCCTTTGAGCTGGTATTTCTGGTCATGGACCCCGGCTATAACGAGATCAACCGCCAGAAGATCGAGAGCAATGCCGAACTGCTGCACATCCCGGTAACGATTTTTGAGAGCAACATCTTTGCCGTAGCCAACAACACCGACAAAAACCCCTGCTACCTCTGCGCCCGGATGCGCCGCGGCCACCTGTACAGCAAGGCCCGGGAGCTGGGCTGCAATAAAATCGCGCTGGGCCATCACTTCAATGATGTGATCGAGACCACCGTGATGAGCATGTTCTACGGTTCCCAGCTGCAGGCCATGCCGCCCAAGCTCCACAGCACCAGTTTCCCCGGCATGACCCTCATCCGCCCGATGTACTGCATCCGTGAAGAGGACATTCTGGCCTGGAAGCGCTACAACGAACTGGAATTCATCCAGTGCGCCTGCCGCTTTACGGAGAACTGCACCATGTGCGACAACGGCGGCGGCGGTTCCAAACGGCAGGAGGTCAAGACTCTGCTGCGCCGCCTGAAGCGTGAGAATCCCAACATCGAAAACAGCATTTTCCGCAGCATCCACGCTGTGGCGCTGGACACCATGCCGGGCTATAAGTCCGAAGGTGTGGAGCACAGCTTTCTGGAACGCTTCAACGAAAAAGAGCAGGAATTTCATGCCGAAGATTGATCTCTTTTAGAGGCATTCTGTCAAAACGATGCGAGCAAAAAATAAGCACCCGGCAACGAAAGCCGAGTGCTTATTTTTTACCGCTCGAAGAGCGGCATGGTCAGGACGAAGAACGCGCCCACGAAGCAGATCGTGGGTGGTTCGCCTGATTCACATTTGGTGGACGAACTGCAACGCCAGACGAACTGTTCGATTATTATCTGTCCTTATTCTGTAACAATTACAGTCTTTCTAACTAAGGTAAAATCGTAATCGTCATCTTTTCTTTACTAGCCGGAATACATGTCAACGATTCATGATATATTCTATTTGCAACATGATCCGCTGCCCGTACTAACGTAGTTGTTGCCGAGTTACAAAACGTAAGTTGTACACTCTGCAAGCCACCAAACAGTGGTTCATAGAATGTTCCATAGTTATAATTATATGTACCATTCTTAAACTCTTGTTCAAGACCTTCTCTTAATTCATACCTTCCATTTGTCGCTGTTGTATGTTCATCCACATACACCCTCAAATTTTTTACATCCTTATCCGAAACAAGGCCATCTCGAATCAAAGCCTCCATCGCTCTCTTTAATCCAATTTTATATGCGTAATCTAAATATCGCTGCTTGTCCTTTTTACTTTTATAAATTCGATCAAGGACTCTTTGCTGCTGAATAACCACTCCGAACTTATAGCAACCATTTAATGATCGGAATAGCTTATACTTATCTTTGTTGCGAACGTAAGATGCTTTTAATTCAGCCTTTTCCTCATAGTTAGACCGAATTGCTTTTTCCGCTGCAATATAACGCCTGCTCCATTCATCTTTTGAGTCTTTTCCTAGCAAGATAAGTCCGCCAAACACATATATGTCGTTATGCTTCTTATCAAATACTCCAGACTCATCCGAATATACATAAACGTCCATGAAAATCCTCCATATAAACAGAAAAGCCGCCCGAAGGCGGCTCATCCCTCGTGCCCGACGACATTACATGTCGCTTAAACGTAAATTCGGATACACGAGTATACAGCGTATTTCTACCTGCAAGAATAGTATATGTTACTTTTCGTTAATTGTCAAGTACTTCATATAAAGTTTACATATTTTCTTCTTTGTGAGATACTAACAATATTTCATATTACAAAGGAGAACACTATGACTTACTCTGCTGACCTTAGAAATCATGTTGTCCAGCTATACAACGGTGGCACAAGTACCGCTGATCTCTGTGCCCAGTTCCATATTTCTCGCAGTATCTTATACCAATGGATCGAAGAAGCAAAAGTCTCAAACATTTCTAAACGCGATCTTGCAACGCTTCAACGCCATGTTGCAACCTTGGAAAATGAAAATTCCATCTATCAAAAATCTCTTGCTGCTCTTGATTTGTCCATAGACAACAAGGTGCAAATTATTGATGCCTTAAAGTCAGAATACAGCCTCTACACACTTTGCCGTTTGCTGAATCTTTCAAAATCCACTTACATAAATAGGCAGAAAAGTGCACTGATTGAAAAACAACTAGATGTAGAAGATACGCTTTTGAAAGAAAGAATCGCTATCATCTTCCAGAAAAGCGATTACCGTTTCGGTGC
This sequence comes from Faecalibacterium sp. HTF-F, assembly GCF_023347535.1. Taxonomy (NCBI): domain Bacteria; kingdom Bacillati; phylum Bacillota; class Clostridia; order Eubacteriales; family Oscillospiraceae; genus Faecalibacterium; species Faecalibacterium wellingii. The sequence continues at coordinate 1,264,888 of NZ_CP094473.1, read as the reverse complement.
AAAAAAGATTCGCGCAAAATTGATGGAGCAAGGCTATACCGTTAGCACAAAACGTATTGTGCGGCTCATGAAAGAGCACGGATTAAAACGTAAACAAGCACTTCCAGAGAATGCTACTTTTCAGCGGCACTATACTTATCGTCCCAATCTCGTAAAGCAAAATTTTATCGTTGAAAAACCAAACAGCATTTAGGTCAGTGACATCACCTATGTTAAGGTAAACACTTCTGTCGCATATGTCTGTGTTATCATCGACCTGTTTTCTCGAAAAGTCGTTTCACATGCCGTTGCCGAATTCGCCGATGCAGAACTCACGATCCACACATTCAAATTGGCCTATCAAAATCGGAACCATCCGCAAGGGGTAACATTTCATAGTGACCAAGGCGCACAGTATACCGCCTTCAACTTTCGTCAACTACTTCTTGACTTTAATGTACACCAATCTTTTTCCAATATAGGCAATCCACTTGATAATGCTGTGGCGGAATCTTTCTTTGCTTCGCTTAAAAAGGAACAGTTCAAATTTCATTTTTATGAAACTGTCTCCGAATTAGAGGAAAGTCTATCAGAATATATTGATTTTTATAACAATTACCGACTACATGAATGTCTTAAACAGCAAACCCCAAATCAATTTGAGGAATCATATCAGCAACAAAAATAAAGGCGAGAGTATCCGATACTGTCCGAAAATAACAGTACTAAATACCCTCGCCCTTTCAAGTGGTGGAGGCGATGGGAGTCGAACCCATGTCCGAAAAGAGTTCAGTGCAGGTGTCTCCGGGTGCAGGCGATCTACAACATTCCCGCCGCGCCACGCCGATCGTCAGGCTAGCGCATTGGTAGCTTCATGAGTTCCTGCCGGTCCGCAAAGCTTAGGTCCGTTCAGGTGCTGTGTCTAAAGGACGCCCCGGCCCCACACGACACAAGAGTGGGCGGAACGCGCAGCACTCAGGCTGCGAGCAACTGAGAATTGTTATTGTCAGTTAATTTTTTTGGAGGAGTTATAGAGCAGTTCCCCCACTGCTACCCGCTGCCCAGACCTCGCTCTCCCCGTCGAAACCTTTACGCCCCCTTATAAAGCACACCCTGCGGTGTGCAGAAAGCTTTGGAAAAGTTCCGCTTCAGGAAGCGGTCTGAAAGGATCAATAATACTTGCCGTTGGACTTCATGGCACGGTCAATGGAACGCTTTGCGTCGCGCTGTGCGGCGTCTGCACGCTTGTCGTAGAGCTTTTTGCCTTTGCAAAGGCCCACTTCCATTTTTACGCGGCCATGCTTGAAATAAAGCGAGAGCGGCACAAGGGTGTAGCCCTGCAGCTTGCACTGCTGGTGCAGCCGCCGGATCTCACTTTTGTGTGCCAGCAGACGCCGGACACGCATGGGGTCCTGATTGAACATGTTTCCGTGGTCGTAGGGGCTGATATGCATCCCCTTCACCAGCAGCTCACCATCTTCAATATCGACCCAGCTGTCTTTCAGGTTGACGCCTCCGGCACGCAGGCTTTTCACCTCTGTGCCTTTCAGCTCCACACCTGTTTCCAGCGCTTCCAGAACAAAATACTCGTGGCGCGCTTCACGGTTTGTGGCGATGGTTTTGGTCGCCGGACGCTCTTTGGTGGATGCCATGCTGCGCGCCTCCTTTCTCCGTTTCTGTTGTATCAGTATACCATTTTTTCACGGTTTTGCAAGAGCTGTTTTTTGAAGAAACTGTAAATTATTTCCAAATTACAGCTCGCCACGGCCAGAAAGTGCACGGTACAAGGTGGTCTCGTCTGTGTACTCCAGACTTGCACCTACCGGCAGACCGTAGGCCAGACGGGTGGTTTTGATGCCCAGCGGTTTGATGAGCTTTGCCAGATACATGGCAGTAGCCTCTCCTTCTACCGTCGGGTTCATAGCCATGATGACCTCTTTCACTTTGCCATCCCCCAGGCGGGCCAGAAGCTCCTTGACGCACAGCTGCTCTGCGGTGATGCCGTCCATCGGGCTGAGCAGACCGTGCAGCACATGGTACAGGCCATGATACTCCCGGGTGCGCTCAAATGCCTGAACATCGCGGGGCGTTTCCACCACGCAGATGACAGAGGGATCCCGCTTTGTGCTGGCACAGATGGGGCAAAGCTCTGCCTCCGTATAGTTCTGGCAGATGCGGCAGCGATGAAGCTTGGTGTGAGCACCCTGGATCGCACCTGCCAGAGCTGCAGCGTCTTCATCCGACATGCTCAGCACCTGATATGCCATACGGGTAGCACCCTTGCGCCCGATGCCCGGAAATTTGCTGAACTCTTCGATCAGCTTTTCCAGCGGGGCTGCAGTATAGCCCATGTTCTTCCCTCCTGCCGGATCAGAGACCGGGGATGTTCATGCCGCCGGTCAGCTTGCCCATTTCAGCTTCGGCCGTTTCGTCCACCTGCTTGACGGTAGCATTGATGGCTGCAGCCACCATATCTTCCAGCATTTCAATATCATCCGGGTCCACAGCCTCCGGCTTGATGCTGATGGACAGCACCTCGTGCTTGCCATTCATCCTGACCGTGACCATTTCACCGGCAGCACTGCCAGTGTACTCAGCAGCTTCCAGTTCGGCCTGCTTTGCCTTCATGTCCTCCTGCATCTTCTGTGCCTGACGCATGAGGGCGTTCATATCGGGGCGGCCAAAGCCTGCGGGCATTCTTGCTTTCATAGTTGGTTTACTCCTTTTATTTATTTGACCCTCTCAGTCAACCCCTTCGGGAGAGCTGGCGCGCATGCGCCTGAGAGGATTTTATTGCTTATGATCTCTTTTTTCTTGCGGAATCTTCAATGGACACATCCAGGCCCAGTTTTTCCAGTGCTCGGAGAGACTGTTCCGCATTGGAAACAGCCTTGCCTGCCGTTTTGGGCTCATAGGGTCCGATGGGCACTGCCACGCCGGATACATTGGCGATCAGCTTTTTGATGAGCCGCTGGCTGTCTCTATTGGCACGGATAAAATCCCGGAAGGTCTTTCCGCCGTCGATCAGCACACGGGTACCGTCGAAATAGGCTTTTGACTTGCGCAGGTAGGTATACAGCATGGGGTCTTTTTCCTGCAGCTGCTGCACCACCTGCTCCCAGTACGGGAAGGGAGCGATTCCCTCCTGTACCGTCTTATCGGACTTGCCGGGTACAGGGTCTGCCGTTTTTTCCTGCACCGGCGGGACAGACGGCTGCTGAACCGGTTCCGGGGCAGTGGGCTGCTCCACCGATGCGGGTGGTTCCTCCCACGGCAAAGGAGTTTCTGTCTGCTGCACCGGAGGTTCCTCGGGAAGCGGCAGTGTTTCCTCTGCCGGAGCAGAAGATATTTCTGCCTGTTCCGATACTGCAGTCTGCGGCACGGATGCAGCAGGCACCGCCGGCTGCACCGGAACAGCTTCCTGGGGCTGCGCCGGTGTCGGTTCGGCGGTCGGAGCAAGCCGGGCCGGAGCACTTGCAAATGGCTGCGCCGCCGGTGCCGAAGCAAACGGCTGCACGACTGCAGGCTGAGCCGCCGCACGGGCAGGCACGGCCTGTACGGGTACCGCCTGCATCTGCTGAGGCGGCTCCGAAAGGCTGAACAAGGCAAGTTCCAGCTCAATGCGCTGGTCGCTGCCGCGGGTCATGTGCTCCAGCGCACTGCCCAGAGCACGGATCGCACGGATGGCCTCCCGCTGTCCCAGCTGAGGGCCTTTTTCCAGATAAAGTGCTTCCTCTTCCGGCGAAACACCGGACAGCAGGGCCTGTCCGCCGGGCAGTGCCGCCAGCATCAGAGCACGATAGTGGGCGATCAGCTCCTCTGTCAGGCGCTTAACGTCCACCGACTGCTGACGCAGCTGGGCAAGCTGTGCCAGTGCCGCAGCACCGTCCTGCGCTTCCAGCGCATCCGAAATACGGAACAAATAGCTGCGGTCGGTCACGCCGGCCATACGGCGCACCACATCTGCGTCGATCTTCGCCGTCACGCCGGCGCAGGTGTCCAGAATGGACAGCGCATCACGCAGTGCGCCATCTGCCAGACGGGCGATCAGCTCAGCTCCGTCCGGGGTCAGCTCCAGCTTTTCCTCCCCTGCGATATACTCCACCCGGCGGGCAATGTCCTCCGGCCCGATGCGGGTAAAGTCATACCGCTGACAGCGGGACAGAATGGTGGCAGGCACCTTCTGGATCTCGGTCGTTGCCAGAATAAAGATGACATGGGCAGGCGGCTCTTCCAGTGTCTTGAGCAGTGCATTGAAGGCTGCTGTGGACAGCATGTGCACCTCATCGATAATGTATACCTTATATTTACAGGCACTGGGCGTGTAAGCAGTCTCATCGCGCAGGTCGCGGATATCATCCACGCCGTTGTTGGAGGCGGCATCCATTTCCACCACATCCAGAATGCTGCCGTTGTCGATGCCCCTGCAGATCTCGCACTCGCCGCAGGGGTCGCCATTTACCGGATGCAGGCAGTTGACCGCCTTTGCAAAAATTTTAGCGCAGGTGGTTTTGCCGGTGCCGCGCACACCGGTGAACAGATAGGCGTGGCCCACACGGTTTGCCGTGATCTGATTTTTCAGAGCGGTGACGATGGCCCGCTGGCCCACCACGTCTTCAAAACGCTGGGGTCTCCACTTACGGTACAATGCGCGATACATGGTCTGTTCCCCCTTCCCGGCAAATCTGCAAACAAAAAGGACAGCGCACGACGGGGTTTTGTCCCCGCCTTGCGTAACTCGGCATACGGATGCAGGCTTACTGAAACGCACGAACGCACTGCTTAAGGCTGCTTGGTTCCCCACCTGACCTGGTTCACAGCGAATCCATCGTACAGGACCCGCATCCGTATGCCGAACCACGCAGCAGGCGCTGTCCGACACATTCATTGAATGCTAGAATATTGTACCATAAACGCAGGCAGATTGCAAGAGTAAAACTTCTCAATTTTCCCCTCTTGAATCTTCCCTTCAATTAACTTTTATTTTTTATTGTTTTCCTTGCGATACTGTAGAAATTCCGTGTATTCTTGTACTTTTTGAATTTCTTCTGGTGTAAATTCCGGCACGCAATAAATGATGTGAGCATCTCTCTCATACGGCAATGGTTCCCGAATCAGTCCAAGTGGATAATCCAGCGAAACATTGAAGATTTTTGCAATTTTCACTTTTGTCGCATCGTCTGGCGTACTGCGCCCGCACTCATAAGAAGAAACCGTCAGTGGAGAAAGCGAGAGCAATCTTGCAAGCTCTGCCTGAGTCATTCCACGGTCTTTTCTCAATTCACACAACAATTCGCCAAACACGATTCAGCCTCCAACTGTCAAACTGTTTTAAGTATAGTCAGTCTTGATAGTCGAATTGTAAAACTATTCCTTATTTTATATTTTTGCTTGACAAGCTATTGCATGTATCATATAATTATATTGAAAACTACGATAATTCTATAGTTTTTATTGCTTCATTTTATATTTTTCAATTTTCATTATATTGCATATTGCTGACAAATGACGATTCCATTTGCAGGCAGTATAAATCATCTTCGTCAAGAATGTTGAGGTGGAATTATATGATGACTTTGATTCCGAAAGAAGAGCAGTACGAGATTTCCGGTGGCGGAACAGTAACATACTGGTATACTACCAGCCCGTATTGCCAGAACTACGTAACAAGCAATAGTTATTTCACTCAGCCTTTTGCGTATTCAGCAGTTGCGCTTCACAAGAATTTCTGCTCCCTTTGTGTCCGTGAAAGAATCACTTTCAGCAGCTATCTTCCGAGCAGATTTCAGTAATTCAATTTAAAACTTACGGATAAAGAATCGTTTTATCTTTTGAGCAGGAGCCGCTGTCCCTTGTTACGGGCAGCGGCTCCTGCTCTGTTTATGTGAAATCAAGTTTCATAACTCTTACAGACAAAAAATACACAGCATCCCTTTTGAGATGCTGTGTATTTTCAATTATTTATGAGACGTACTCAACGCCTTATCAGGACTGGCAGGCAGTGATCAGGCTCATCTTGTAGACCTCGTCGGCGTTGCAGCCACGGGACAGGTCGTTGATGGGAGCGTTCAGGCCCTGCAGGATGGGGCCGTAAGCTGCGTAGCCGCCCAGACGCTGAGCGATCTTGTAGCCGATGTTGCCGGCCTCGATGCAGGGGAAGATGAAGGTGTTGGCCTGACCAGCCACCTTGCTGCCCTTGCACTTGACCTGTGCAACCTCGGGAGCAACGGCAGCGTCAAACTGCAGCTCGCCGTCCACAGCCAGCTCGGGATCCATTTCCTGAGCCTTGATGACAGCGTCATGGCTCAGAGCGACCGTGCCGCCCTTGCCGGAGCCCTTGGTGGAGAAGCTCAGCACTGCGACCTTCGGGTCAATGCCGAACAGCTTTGCGGTCTTGGCAGTCTCAACAGCGACCTCAGCCAGCTTTGCGGCAGCAGGGATCTTGACCTCGCCGGTAGCCTTATCAACGGTATCGGTGTAGTCGATGTTCACGGCGCAGTCGCCCATGGCAATGCGCTTCAGGCCCTCTTCGCCGCAGTCGCGGTCCAGAATAAAGCAGGAGCTCACCAGATGTGCGCCCTTCTTGGTCTTGACCAGCTGCAGGGCGGGACGGATGGTATCGGCGGTGGAGTAGGTAGCGCCGCCCAGCAGGCAGTCAGCCTTGCCCATCTTCACCAGCATGGTGCCAAAGTAGTTGGACTTTTTCAGCAGAGCAGTGCACTCCTCAGCGGTCTGCTTGCCCTTGCGCAGCTCCACCATGGTGCTGACCATCTCATCGAAGCCTGCGTAGTTCTCAGGGTCGATGATCTCGGCAGCGGAAATATCAAAATTACCGGCGGCGGCAGCAGCCTTGCACTCAGCCTCGTTGCCCACCATGACGACCTTCAGCACGCCCTCAGCCAGCAGCTTTGCAGCAGCCTCCAGAATACGGGGATCATTGCCCTCGGTGAAAACGATCGTCTTGGGATTTGCCTTCAGCTGTGCTACCAGCGGTGCAAACATATCAGCCATTGTGATTACCTCCGAATTAACTTTCCAATATTCGCATCCCGGCGTCTGTTGGACACAAGGATGCCTTTCTTCTTTATTCTAGCACACCCGGCAAAAAGTTCAAGACAAAATTAGCTTTTTGTGCTATTATTTTAGGAGAAAAAGCGTTTCCATTTGTGAATAAAATATCATACTGTTTCAAGAGGAGATCGTGTCGTCATGGATTGGGAAACTTTGCGATCGGGCTGTCTGGCCTGCACACGCTGCGAGCTGTGCAAGACCCGCACCAACGTGGTGTTCGGTCAGGGTGTTGAAAATGCCGAAGTATTGTTTGTAGGCGAAGGCCCCGGCCAGAGCGAGGATGAGCAGGGCCTGCCTTTTGTGGGCCGCAGCGGCCAGCTGCTGGATCGATATCTGTTCGCCATCGATCTGGACCGCAGCCGGAACTGCTATATTGCCAACATCGTCAAATGCCGCCCGCCCCAGAACCGGGACCCGCTGCCCGCCGAGAGCGAGGCCTGCATGCCCTGGCTGCGGGAACAGTTCCGTCTGCTGCGGCCAAAGATCGTGGTCTGTCTGGGCCGCATTGCCGCGCAGCGGATGATCCGCCCGGACTTTTCGGTGACAAAGGAGCACGGACAGTTCATCGAGAAGGGCGGCATCCTGTTCATGGGCACCTTCCACCCTGCTGCCCTGCTGCGTCAGCCGCAGAACAAGCCCACTGCTTTCGAGGATTTTGTCGCCCTGCGGGAGACCATTGAAAAGGTGTGTGACCATACCTATCAATAAGAACGAACCAAACCCTTCCCTTTTGCATACTGTAAAGCAAAAGAGAGGTGTTCAGTTATGGAAACCACACGGCACGATCCCATTGATTTTTTTCTGGGTGCGACCACACCCGCCGGGTTCAAGGGCTACTTTGAACCGCTGCGCCGCGAACCCGGGATGCAGATGTACCTGATCAAAAGCGGGCCGGGCTGCGGCAAATCCACTTTGATGAAGCGGCTGGCCCGTGCTGCAGAGCAGAACGGGCTGCTTACCCAGCGCATCCACTGTGCCAGCGACCCGGACAGTCTGGACGGCGTGATCCTGCCCGGGCAGCATCGGGCCATTGTGGACGCCACCGCGCCCCACGTGGTGGAACCGGATGCCCCGGGAGCGGATGAGGTGGTGGTGAGCCTGTATCATACCATCGATGCTGAAAAGCTGCATCTGCACACTGAGGAGGTAAAAGCGCTGTTTGCCCGCAACGCCATCCTGCGCATCCGGGCGGCACGGTATATCGCTTCGGCGGGCAGTCTGCTCCTGGACAGCCGCCGGGCCGAGGCATGCAGTGCCAATTTTGACAAGGTGCGCCGCTACGTCAAGCGTTTGTGCGCCCGGATGCTGCCGCGCACCGAGGGCACCGGCACCGAGGAGCTGCGGCTGCTCTCCGCCGTCACGCCCAAGGGTGAGGTATTCTATCAGGGCACCGTGCAGGCACTTGCCAGCAAGTTCATCGTGTTCCGGGACGATTACGGCGCAGTGTCGCGGCTTTTGCTGGAACTCATCCGCGCCGAAGCCCTGACCCGGGGCTACCACCTCATCACCTGCCCCTGCGCCATGCACCCGGATGACAAGATCGACCACATCCTCATCCCGGAGCTGAAGCTTGCCTTCCTCACGGACAATCGCTGGCATCCGGTGCAGCTGCCCGGCGTGCAGGCCGTGCGATGCAGCCGCTTCCTTGACCGGGAAAATCTGGCCGGGTATCGTGCACGGCTGCGCTTCAACGAGCGTGCGGCTGCAGAATTGCTGGAACAGGCCAGTGCCCTGATGGCACAGGCCAAGAGCTGCCACGACGAGCTGGAGACCTACTACCGTGCAGCCGTGGATTTTGGCAAGGTGGATGCAGCAGCAAAGGAATGCATTAGAATGTTTGAATTGGATTAGCTTTTTTACGGAAAGAGCATTTCAAAGCAAAGGAAGTGAACCGCCTTGTCCTCTATCCATCTGCCCATCCGCCAGCTGGTGGAGTTTCTGCTGCGCACCGGCAGCATCGACAGCCGTTTTACCGGCTTTGACCGTGCACTGGAAGGTGCACGCATTCACCGCAAGCTGCAAAAAGCGGCCGGAGAAGACTATCAGGCCGAGGTGTTTTTCTCTGCCGAGCGGCAGGCAGAGGGGCTCACGTTCCTTCTGGAAGGACGTGCAGACGGCATTTTTACCGACGGTTCCGGCACGACGGTCATTGACGAGATCAAGACCACCGCTGTCCCCTATGAAGCGATCACCGAGGATATGAACCCCTGTCACTGGGCGCAGGGCATGGTATACGGTGCCATTTACTGTTCCCGGCAAAGTCTGCCGGAATTGAACGTCCAGCTGACCTATTATCAGATCGATACGGATCAGATCATCCGCTTTATGCGCCGCTTTTCCGCACCGGAGCTGGAGCAGTTTCTGCACAAACTTCTTTGTCAGTACGCACCATGGGCACGGCAGCAGCTGGACTGGGCGGCAAGGCGCAGCCAGAGCCTTGCCGCTCTGCCGTTTCCTTTTGCGCAGTACCGCCCCGGGCAGCGGGCACTGGCGGGGGAAGTCTACCGTGCCTGCCGCGCCGGAAGGGATGCCGACCACAAAGGCGGCAGCCGTCTGTTCTGTCAGGCACCCACCGGCATCGGCAAGACCATGAGCGTCCTCTTCCCCGCCCTGCGGGCCATGGGTGAGGGCAGCGGCGAAAAGCTCTTTTACCTCACCGCCCGCAATACGACTCAGGCCGCGGCCGAGGATGCCATTGCCCGGCTGCGCACTGCCGCGCCGGAGCTTGCTCTGCGCAGCGTGACCCTGACCGCCAAGGAAAAGGTCTGTCTTCACCCGGACTCAGAAGGGCATCCCGCCTGTCTGCCGGAACTCTGTCCCTATGCCAACGGCTACTATGATCGCATCAAAGATGCCCTGTCCGCACTGCTGGACGATACCGGCAGCTTTGACCGCGCCGCGCTGGCCGGGGCGGCAAAGCGTTTTTCGGTGTGTCCCTTTGAGCTGGGGCTGGACCTGAGCGAATGGTGCGATGTGGTGATCGGCGACTACAATTATCTGTTCGACCCCGTCGTACACCTGAAGCGGTTCTTTGATGCTTCCGGCGACTGGCTGTTCCTGATCGACGAGGCACACAATCTTCCGGACCGGGCCAGAGCCATGTACTCCGCACGCTTTTTCAAAAGCAGTCTGACCGAGGCAAAACGCGCCCTTGGCAAAGGGAAAAGTTCCCTCCGGACCGCGCTGACCCGCGCAGACCGGGCGTTTCTGGATATCCGGAAAGCCTGCGTGCGTCTGGCACCGCGCCGCGGCCAGACCGGCGCACCGGAAACCGACACCGCTCAGACCACCCTTCTGCCGTCTTTGCAGGACCCTGTGCCGGAACTGCCCGAGCCGCTGTATGCACAGGACGGTACCGTGTTTTTGCGGGAGCTTCCGTCTGCCCTGCTCAGCCCGCTGCGGGCGGTGCAGGCTCCCTTGCAGGATTGGCTGGAAGCGAACCCGGACGCGGATGCCCATGCACAGCTGTTGGAGCTTTATTTTGCGGTGCAGGATATCCTCCGCTCTTCCGAACGGTACGACAGCCATTTTGTCACCCAGCTGACTGCCCGCAGCAGTGAGCTGGAACTGCAGCTGTTGTGTCTGGACCCGGCGCCCTTTGTGGAGGCCAGCCTTTCCGCCGGGCGCTGTGCCGCATTGTTCAGTGCAACACTTACCCCGCCCAGCTATTATCGCGGTGTACTGGGCTGCGCGGATGCCCGGGCCGTGGCACTGCCCAGTCCCTTCCCCGCCGAAAATCTCGGTCTTTACTGCATGGCAAATATTTCCACCCGCTACCGCGACCGGGAAACCAGTGTGCAGGCCGTTTCGGACGCACTGGCCCGGCTGACCAGTGGAAAAACCGGAAACTATCTGGCGTTTTTTCCAAGCTACGCCTATCTCCGGCAGGTATATGAAGATTTTGCAACACGTCACCCGGACATCCGCACGCTTGTGCAGGAGAGCGGCGCAGACGATGCTGCCCGGGCAGAATTTCTTGCACAATTTGTGCCGCAGCCAAAAGAAACTCTGCTGGGTTTTGGGGTGCTGGGCGGTGTTTTTGGCGAAGGTGTGGATCTTGCAGGCGACCGGCTCATCGGGTGTGCGATCGTGGGGGTCGGTCTGCCGCAGGTGAACCCCCAGCAGGAAATGCTGCGCCGCTATTACGATGCACAAAACGGCTCCGGATTCGACTATGCCTACCGCTATCCCGGCATGAACAAGGTGCTGCAGGCCGCCGGGAGGGTCATCCGCACACCGGAGGACAGGGGTGTAGTGCTTTTGCTGGACGACCGCTTTGCCCGGCCGGATTATGCCCGGCTGTTCCCGCCGCACTGGCAGCACATCCGGTATCTGCACAGCGCCGAGGAGCTTGGGCAGGCGCTGCAGGATTTCTGGCAGAAATAGCCGCAGACAAAAACCACCGCCTTTCCGATCTTCTGATCGGTCCGGCGGTGGTTTTATTTTGTCTTATTTGCGACGGCCCGGCATCATTTCTGGTGCTGCAGCGTCTCCCAGGGCGGCATCTCGCTGCGCAGCTTTTCCCACATGGGCATTGCCGTACCGGTCTGCCTGCGCAGAGCCTCAAAGGCCTCATCCAGATATTTCATTTCGGACACCGCGTTCATTGCGTGGTCCGATGCGCACAAACGGCCCAGCGGCGTTTTTGCCATCACGAGCACCATGGCTTCCACCTGACGGCGGCCTGCAGAACCCGGCTTGTAAACATCCGTGTTTTCCTTGTCATTCACCGGGATGCCGGCATCCTTGAGCATCAGACAGGCTTCATAGGCGGCATCGATCATCGCTCCGCGCTGCTGTCGGGTGGCGCGGGTCAGGTCTCCATTGCAGGCGTAGCAGACATAGCACACCGGCAGGATAAAAGCAATGTGACACTTGAGCCACTCGTCCATATCACTGTAGAAGGTAAGCTTATATTTCGTGCCGTCAAAGGCAGTCTTGAGCCGGATGCGGAACGCACCGGACAGCGGTGCTGTTGCGCCGCCTGCCGTCATGCCCACCCCGACGTGTGCGCTGACCACGCGGCCATGTTCCCGGTGCCCTGCGGAGTTCTGGAAGCCGAATGCGATCTTATCAGCCGGACGCTGCATGTACTCCAAGACCTGCTTTGCATGAGGGTCGTTGCCCACGAACACAAAGTACTGGCTCCTGTTCGCCTTGAGCACAGGCAGCACATCCGGCAGCTGCCCTGCCTGCACCACCACAAAAACAAGGTCATAGAAGTCATCCGGTGCAAGGACATCAATGGTCTTTACACGTTCTGTGGTCGTTCTGCGCTGCGCCCAGTGGCGGATGACCAGACCTTTCTGGTCGATCATCTCCTTCCACTCACCGCGTGCAAGCAGCGTCACAACGTTCTTTTTGTTCTGCAGCAGCACATGTGTCAGCTCACAGCCCAAAACGCCCGCACCATAAACCAGGATCCTCATACCGATACGCCTCCCTTGATGTGTGTTAGGGTCCGCTTATTTTTTCAAGAACGAGAAAAAGCCTTTTTTCTCGTAAGGTGCACTCTTTACGCCTTTGACCTCGTAACCGGTGGCATTGATGGCATCCTGCAGCTTCTGCTCATCCAGCGGCTGCTCCGAGTGGATCACGGTCTGCCCCTTGGCCTGCGAGGATGTGACCTTTTTCGCCTCCGGAAAGGCCTTGCGCACAGCTTCGTTGACATGGCTCTCGCACATGCCGCACATCATACCATCTACTTTTACGATCGTTTCAATCATTTTATTCCCCTCCAGATGTCCTGCGCACACCGGCCCACAGGTATCCGCTCTGTTAGGAAATGCTAACCGCCGTTTCAAACAAAACGCCGCCGGGAACTGCCCCGGCAGCGGTGCGGAGCGGTTCCCTTTCTGCTGTCGGGTCTGCTCAGAAAAATGCACGCATGGTTTCTTGCTTTCATCATATCACACCGGTCGGATAAATGCAAGATAAAAATACCCCGCACCGGTGTCCTGTCTGTGTCAGTATTCAATGCCCTTCCGGGCCGCGATGCCCTTCTGGTACGGGTGGCGGCAGCACTTCATCTCGGTCACATAGTCCGCAGCGTCCAGCATCCACTGCGGAGCGGCATGAGCGGTCAGGACACACTCCTGTGCTGCAGGCCGGGCCAGCACAGCTTTTTGCAGCAGGGCCTTATCCACCATATCCAGTTCCCACGCACTGCCCGCTTCGTCCAGCACCAGCAGGTCAGCGTCTTCGGTCATAGCAGCAGCAAGGTTCCGGTTTTGCAGATCGCGGGTGGCGGCCTTTTCTGCTTCGTCCATCTGGAACACAAATTTCTGCCCGGCCTTGCCCCGGTAGATCTTTGCGCCCAGCTGCTCCAGCAGCGGGATCTCGCCGCTCTGTCCTCCCTTGAGAAACTGCAGGACCACCACCTTTTTTCCGCTGCCCAGCGCTCGCAGCGCAAGGCCCATGGCAGCGGTGGTCTTGCCCTTGCCGTCGCCGTAGTATAGATGTAACAGCCCTGTACGCTCCATAGTCATTTCTCCTTTTGTCTTTGCGTTTATGGTAACACAAACCCAGCAAAAAAGAAAGAGGAAGCGCCCGAAGGCGCTTCCTCTTTCAAACAGAGCGATATTTACTGATACAGCGGGAAGTCCTGAGTCAGCTTCAGCACACGGTCGCTGATCTCGTCCTTCTTTTCGTCATAATGCCAAATGCAGTCGGCAATGCAGTCCGCAATGACCTTCATTTCGGCCACGCCCATGCCGCGGGTGGTGACAGCCGGAGTGCCCAGACGCACGCCGGAAGTCACAAAGGGGCTGCGGGTCTCGCCGGGAACGGTGTTTTTGTTGGCGGTGATGTGCACACTGTCCAGACGTGCTTCCAGTTCCTTGCCGGTGCACTCCTCGTCGCGCAGGTCAATGAGCATCAGATGGTTGTCGGTGCCGCCGGATACCAGCTTGACGCCGCGAGCCTGCAGCGCATCTGCCAGAGCCTTTGCATTTTCTACGATCTTGCGGGCATACTCCTTGAACTCAGGCTTCAGCGCCTCGCCAAAGCAGACAGCCTTTGCAGCAATGACATGCTCCAGCGGGCCGCCCTGCGTGCCGGGGAACACAGCGGAGTTGATGCGCTTTGCAAGGATCGGGTTGTTGGTTAGGATCAGGCCGCCGCGGGGGCCGCGCAGGGTCTTGTGGGTGGTGGTGGTCACAACATCTGCATAGGGCACGGGGCTCTGGTGATAGCCGCCTGCCACCAGACCGGCAATGTGGGCCATATCCACCATCAGATATGCACCATAGCCGTGGGCGATCTCAGCGATCTTTTCAAAGTCGATGGCACGCGGATAGGCGGATGCACCGGCTACGATCAGCTTGGGGCGGACCTTCCTGACCTGCTTTTCCAGCTCGGCGTAATCGATCACGCCGTCGGCGTTGACACCGTAAGAGACGAAGTTATAGTTCTTGCCGGACATGTTCACCGGAGAGCCGTGGGTCAGATGACCGCCCTGAGACAGATCCATGCCCATGACGGTATCGCCCAGATCCAGCAGAGCAAAATAAACTGCCAGATTGGCCTGTGCACCGGAGTGCGGCTGAACATTGGCATATTTTGCGCCGAACAGTTTGCAGGCACGCTCAATGGCGATGTTTTCCACCTCGTCCACATAGACGCAGCCGCCATAGTAGCGCTTGCCGGGCAGGCCCTCGGCGTACTTGTTGGTCAGGATGCTGCCCATTGCGGCCATGACGGCGGGAGAGACGATGTTCTCGCTGGCGATCAGTTCAATGTTCTGGCGCTGACGGTTCAGCTCGCGATCCATGGCTGCAGCCAGCTCCGGATCAACGGTATTGACCAGACCGATGGTGTCCATCATTTCATTGTACATAATATTCTACCCCTCTCAATTTCCGGAGAAAGCCCCGGATCTCTTCAAGCCACCCTGCTCCGCGCACGAACCGAATTGCTTTCTCTTATCATAGCAGAAAGCTGCAGAATCTTCAACTTCCATTTTGACAAAAGGCTTGCTTTTTTCGTCTGAAGTGTTTATTATACTTGTATAAAAATGCAATGTTGTTTTTGTATATTTTTCAAATCAGTCAACCCTCAGATGAAGCGAGGTGTTCTCCGGTGACGGTCAGTGAACAAAAGCAGGCACAGCGCCGGGCAGGCCGTGCCGCACGCAGGGCGCTTTCTGCTCAGGCACGCGCCGCAGCAAATGCAGCCCTGTGTGCGAACCTCTGGCGGCTGGATGCCGTACAGAATGCGCAGACCATCCTGCTGTACGCGGCGTCTGGTTCCGAAGCCGACCTTTCTGCCTTTGCGGAAAAGGCGCAGGCGCAAGGCAAAACGCTGGCCTATCCGGTATGCGGCGAGGCGTATTCCCTTACCGCCGCTGTGCCCGGCCCGGACGGCTGGGAGGTGGGGCAGTACGGCATCCGCACCCCCATCCTGAGCCGGTCGGAGATCCTGCTGCCGGAAGCGCTGGATCTGGTCCTTGTGCCCTGCACGGCTTTTGATGCAGACTGCTTCCGGGTCGGCATGGGCAAGGGTTATTACGACCGCTTTCTTCCCCGCTGCACCCATGCGGGAAAGATCGGCATTGCATTTGAAGCGCAGCGGGTCACCCATGCCGCCGTGGACGGGCATGACCAGCGGCTGGACGCCTATGTAACAGAGAGAGGTATTTACCAATGGAAATGATGAAGCGGAGCTGTGAGCAGTTTCTGGCAGAACTGGCCGGCAAAGCGCCCACGCCGGGCGGCGGCGGCACAGCGGCACTGGTGGGTGCCGCCGGTGTAGCACTGGGCAGCATGGTGGGCAGCCTGACCATCGGCAAAAAGAAATATGCTGCTGCGGAAGCGGACATTCAGGCCCTGAATGCCCGGTCTGACATCCTGCGCAAAGAGCTGGAAGCTCTGGTGCAGGCCGACGCGGAGGCCTTTGCGCCGCTGGCCGCAGCCTATGGCCTGCCAAAGGACACGCCGGAACAGGCCGCACACAAAGCCGCCGTGCTGGAAAGCGCACTGGACGCCGCCTGTGCGGTGCCGCTGCAGATCATGGAAAAATGCGCCGAGGGCATTGTGCTGGTGGAAGAATACGCCGCCAAGGGCAGCGTGCTGGCCGTCTCGGACGCAGGCTGCGCAGCCGCTCTGTGCAAGGCAGCCTTGCAGGCCGCAAGCCTGAATGTGTTCATCAACACAAAGCTGATGACAGACCGTGCACACGCTGCGGAACTGGATGCCAAGGCGGATAAATTGCTGGGTGAATTTGTACCGAAAGCAGATGCCGTGTTTGCATCGGTGACGGAGAAATTACGGATGCGGTGACCTACGGTCGAAGGCAGGAAGCTTTCTCCGCGAACAGCCCGGGACTCCAGTCCCGCCCCAACGCTTACGCGCCGGGGCCCCAGGACATTCGCCGGAGAAATTTCCTGCCCTCCGACCTGAGAAGCTGCTTTTACTATCAATCATCGAGAGAGGGAAAGTATTATGGCAACGATTTTAAAAGGTGCGCCGGTTGTGGCCGCCATGAACGAGCGCAACGCCGCATTGTGCGAGCAGCTCAAAGCAAAAGGCGTCGTGCCCACGCTGGCCGTAGTTCGTGTGGGCGAACGGGAGGACGACCTCTCCTACGAGCGCGGCGTGATCGCCCGCTGCGGCAAGGTCGGCGTGGAGGTAAAGCAGTTTCTGCTGCCTGCCGATGCCTCTCAGGACGAGCTGCTGAAGGTGATCGCAGAGATCAACGCAGAGGATGCCATCCATGGCTGTCTGCTGTTCCGTCCTCTGCCCAAACAGTTTGACGACCGCACTGTGCGTGCGGCTCTGGCTCCGGAAAAGGACATTGACGGCATCACAGACGGATCGCTGGCCGGAGTATTCACCAATACCGACCTCGGCTACGCTCCCTGCACTGCACAGGCCTGCCTTGAGATCCTGAAGTATTACAACATTCCGCTTTCCGGCAGGCGTGCTGTCGTAGTGGGACGCAGCCTTGTGGTGGGCAAGCCCGCCGCCATGATGCTGGATCGTGAGAACGCCACTGTGACCATCTGCAATTCCCGCACCCGGGATCTTCCCGCCCTGTGCAGAGAAGCCGATGTGGTCGTGGTCGCCATGGGCAAAATGGGTGCCGTGGGTGCCGACTGCCTGCGGGAGGGCCAGACCGTGGTGGATGTGGGCATCCATGTGAACGAAGAGGGCAGGCTGTGCGGTGACGTGAAATTTGCCGAGGCTGAACCCATCGTGGATGCCATTACCCCTGTGCCCGGCGGCGTTGGCACTGTGACCACCTCGGTGCTGGTAGGCCACGTGGTGCAGGCCGCAGCGAAAAAGGCCGGGCTGTAACGAATCATAGAACTATAAAATAAAAGACGCTTGATCCACTGCTGTATGCTTCCCTGCCGGGGAAACCTATTCAGACAAGGCCAAGCGTCTTTTTTATTGCTATATTTTAGCCGCGGACAAGGAGCAGCAGCAAGGCCGACGCCACGCACTGCAGGATCAGCCAGCGGGCCACCACCTGTTCGTCGCTCCAACCCTTGTTTTTGCGCACATGGTCGTGCAGCGGGGTGCGGGTGTTCTTGAGGATCGAAATATGCAGGAAGCGCTTCAGGCTGATCTTGATAATGCCCAGACTTCCATCCACGATGAACACGATGGCAGCCAGCAGGAAGGCAAAGGGGTGGCCGCACTTGAGCGACAGCATTGCAATGAAAAAGCCCATGGCGCGGCTTCCGGCGTCGCCCATCAGCAGGCTGGAAGGTTTTGCGTTGGACCACAGATAGGCCAGCAGTGCACCCATGAACACAACGCCTGCAGTGCCGTACTCGGCCAGCTCTGTTTTATAGGCCAGCAGGTAGGTGCCGATGGTCACGACTGCCACGCTGGCAGACAGACCGTCCACGCCGTCGGTGCAGTTGACCACATTGATGCTGGCCCAGATCAGAATGACGATGAGCAGCAGGTACACTGCATACGGCAGGGTGAAACTCCACTGCAAAAAGTGCACGCCGCAGCCGTTGAAGTTCAGGTAAGTGGCACCGGCTACAATGGCGATCACAAAATCGATCAGGCCTTTTTTGTACTCATTCCATGCGGTCTCTGCCGCATCGTCAAAGTAACCGGACAGCATGGACGCAATAAGCAGCACGGTATAGATGACATACTCCACCTTGAAGGGCAGGAAGGCCATCGACACCAGCGCGATGCACAGCACGAAGATCAGGCCGGAACCGCGGGCCTTGCCCTTGGAAAGTGCACCATTCACCGCAAACTCGCGGCCATGGTCATGGGGGAGCCTGTCATGAAAAACGGAATCCATCAGAGCCGTGAGAGCAAATGCCAGCAGAAATGCCAGAGCATCCACGCCGCGCTGTCCCACGACCGAAAGCAGCAGTTCGATCATATTCAAAGTTCCTCTTTCTTTTATTCTTACTGTGAAAGAAGTGTATCACGCTGCCCGTAAAAAATCAATCACTCACAGCGAAAAATGTGTCTTTGATTGACTTTTGTCGTGCCTGCACCTATAATAGTGTATTAGTTTGTCAAATTTTGCTGTTTGGGCTGTTGCTTGCTTTCCGGGCTTTTATTCGTGAAAAAGCGTTTGGAGCGGGCCGCAGCCCACAGCAAACGCAAACTATAAAAATATATTTTCCGCTGAATATGGCAAAGCGTATGCGGCGCCATTTTTTAATGTGTAATCAGGATAAGGAGAACCAATGACCATTTCCCTTGAGCAGCTCTCGGCACAGATGCGCCGGGGCGAACAGGTACCGCTGCGGCACACCATGCAGGTGGTGCTGACTCTGAGCATTCCGTCCATCCTGCAGCAGATCGTGGTAACAGCGGTGGAATACATCGACGCGGCCATGGTAGGCCACATCGGTGCATCGGCTACAGCCTCCATCGGCATCGTCAGCTCCAGCACCTGGCTCATGCATGGGATGCTGGCCGGTCTGTACATGTCCTTTGCCATTCAGGTGGCGCAGTATCTGGGGGCCGACCGGCAGGCAGACGCCCGCGGTGTGCTGCGCCAGTCTATGATCTTCAACCTTGCAGTGGGCCTTGCGGCAGCCGCCTTTGGCATCGGCATCAGCCGGTTTCTGCCCGGATGGCTGGGGGCAGACCCGTCCCTGCGGGCGGATGCATCGGCTTATTTTGCCATCTGGTCCGCTTCCCTGCCCTTTTTGATGGTCATGGGCACCTATTCCTCTATGCTGCGTTCCTGCGGCGACGCCCTGACGCCGGGCCTGATCAGCGTATTGACCTGCGTGCTGGATGTGATCTTCAACTTCTTCTTCATCAACCCCACCCGGCAGATGACGGTGCTGGGCCGCACCATGACCGTATGGGGTCTCGGCTGGGGCGTGCCGGGCGCGGCGCTGGGCACCGCCTTTGCCACTGCCATCAGCGGCACGCTGACGCTGGCACTGCTGCTGCTCCGCGATGGCCCGCTGTGCATCCGCAAGCCCGGCTCCTGGCAGATCACCAGAGCCTGCCTGCAGAACCTCTGGAAGGTGGGCACACCGCTGGCCGCCGAACGCGCGGCCCTTTCCTCCGCACAGGTCCTGCTCATCCGCATCGTGTCCGGCCTTGGCACCACTGCCATTGCTGCCAATAGTCTGGGCGTAAGCGCCGAAAGCCTGTGCTATATGGCAGGCTACGGCATTCAGGATGCCGCCCTTGCACTGGTCGGTCAGGCTGTAGGCGCAAACCGCCGGGATATGTCCAGACGTTTTGCATGGCTGTGCACCTGCATGGGCATAGGCATCATGGCTCTGACCGGTGCAGGCATGTATCTGTTTGCGCCCAATCTGATGGGCATCTTCACCGCAGACACCGCAGTCATTGCACTGGGTGCGCAGGTGCTGCGGATCGAAGCTCTGGCCGAGCCCATGTTCGGAGCCAGCATCGTTGCCAGCGGGGCCATGCAGGGCGCCGGCGACAGTGCCGGCTGCTTTGTGCTGAACCTCGTCAGCATGTGGGGCATCCGGCTCACCCTTGCCACCCTGCTGGCCCCGCGTTTTGAGCTGGTGGGCGTGTGGTTTGCCATGAGCTTTGAGCTGACCATGCGCGGCGTGCTGTTCCTTGTGCGGCTGGCACGCGGCAGATGGCTGGACAAGGGCGCACTGGCCTGATCGACTGCTGGCGAATCTATTTTCCTGTAAATAAACAGCTCCCCGACCGGGAACCGCACTGCGGGACCTGACCGGGGAGTTTTGCTGTGGTTATTTGATTTGAGAAGAAAAAAGTGGAGAACAAGTTACTTTCTGCCGTGCAGGATGGGAGACAGCGGCTTGTAGATCAGCAGGCACAGTGCTGCGTCCAGCAGGCCCTTGACCAGCGTAAAGGGCATGTTAAAGATGACCAGACACTTGATGAGGCTGTCTGCGGAGGGCAGGATCGCCTGATACATGCCAAGGATCGCCTCCAGCGGCATATGGTAGAAGGTGACATAGGCCGGATAAGTAATAAAGTAGTTGGACGGTACGCTGAACACAGCCATGGCTGCAGCGCCTGCAATAGCACCAATGATGGCGGTCTTGCGGCTCTTGTGGTGCTTATAGACAACGCCTGCCACAGCGGAGAAAACCGCACCCAGCATAAAGTTGCACAGCTCACCCACACACGCGGTGGAGGTGCCCTTGATGACGATGTGCAGCAGGTTCTTCATAAAGCTGATGACCACGCCGTACACCGGGCCAAGTGCGAATGCGCCCAGCAGAGCGGGCAGGTCGGAGAAGTCCATCTTGACGAAGGACGGGATGAGCATCGGGATGGGAAACTCAATGAACATCAGGATAAAGGCCACCGCGCTGAGCATGGCGGCAACGGTAAGATTGTGGGTCGTGTTCTTTTTCATGGTTATGATTCCTTCCCGGGCAAAAGGCCCTGTAAAAATGTTCCGAAAGCTCTTTTCGTATCGCAGAAGCTGTTCCCGTAAGCATTGCACACCGCCTGAGCGTCTTTGTCATTCGTTACGCCCTGCTCATGAAAGCAGTTTCTTATTTTGGAACGGGAAGGACAAACAGAAAAGCGCCCTGCTGCAACAAAAAACACTGCAACAGGGCGCGTAGACAACAATTTGCCTGCCGTTTCTTACATCCGGACTATACCGTTGGTCCCGGAATCGCACCGGGTCAGCACCCACAAAAGGTGGTCGCGGACTTGGAGATCTCTCTCATTGTCATTGCGCGCCGTTTGAACTTTTTTGTTCCTTTGGCACGCTCCGGCAACGAAAGCAACTTCCTTACCGCCAGTGGGGAATCACGCCCCGCCCTGAAACGAACTTTCTGGCACAGAGTATAGCGTGCCGGCCCCGGCTTGTCAAGAGGAAACTTTTTGATTTGTATATTTTTTATCAAAGTATTCCTTTTTTGTTTTCCTCTCAGCCTTGCTCCGGCGGGTGTGATATGATATCATGGATGCGCTGTAAAAATTCAGGAGGTTAAAATGATTTTCTCGATCCGTGATCTCTCGTTTGAACTTGGCTCGCTGCTTCTGGAAGGCTGGCTGGCGCTGGCTGCGCGTGCGGTGTGCGCCCTGCTCATCCTGCTGGCCGCATGGCTCGTGCGCCGCTGGCTGAACAAAAAGGGCATTCCGGCGCTGCTTGCCCGCAGCTGGTATTTTACCGGCACGCCCATCCTGCTGCGCAGTTTTTCCACCCCCATCCTGCGCATGTGCAGCGTCATTGGTGTGTATCTGGCCGCCGCTTCCCTGCCATGGGCCATTTCCGGCATTCCAAAGCTGCTGCTGCTCTGTTTCCGTCTCGCCATGACCCTTCTGGTCTGCGAAGGGCTGCATGCCGCATCCGATCTGGCCGACCTGCTGCTGGCTTCCTGCAGCCCGGAGATCCGCTCCAACAAAACGCTGCGCTCTCTGCTGGATACCACCTACAAGGTGCTGGTCATCGTGCTGTGCGTGGCTGCGTTGGCGCAGGAGGTGGGCTTTCCCATCGGCAGCATCGTAGCCGGTGCCGGGCTTGTCGGCCTGACCATTTCGCTGGCTGCACAGGAAAGCGCCAGCAACCTGTTTTCCGGCATCGTCATCCTGCTGGATAAGCCCTTCTCGGTGGGTGACTGGATCACCGTGGGCAGTGTGGAGGGCGAAGTGATCGACATCAATTTCCGCTCCACCCGCATCCGCTCTCTGGATAAGACCATCAATATCGTCACCAACAGCCAGATCTGTGCTTCCACGGTAAAGAACGCGGCCCTGCGCACCATGCGTCCCTATAAATTCAACCTTGGCGTCACCTACAATACTACCCGTCCCAAGCTGGAAAAGCTGATGAAAGACCTGCAGGCCATGCTGGATGCCAGCCCGTATACCAACAAGGGCACCAACATCGTGCAGCTGGCAAACTTTGGGGATTCCAGCATCAACATTCTGGTCTCCGCCTATCTGGTGACCAATGTCTACGCCGAGTTCCTGCAGATGCAGAACGACCTGAACCTGAACATCATGGATATCATGCAGGCTGACGGTGTGGATTTTGCCTTTCCCTCCACCAGCGTGTACATTGAAAAAAATTCCTGACACCAGAAAAAATGCCGCTCCAGCCAAACCGGAGCGGCATTTTTTTGTTTATTCATTTGCAGCCTTATCCAGCTGCACCTCTGCAGCTTCTTGCGCCTCTTCTTCCTTCTGATAGATTTCAAATGCCGACCACATGGGGGCAATGTTCCTGCCGCAGAGCTGGCGCTCAATGTAGTTCTTCGTGATCTTTGCCACCGTGCCGGACAGTGCCAGCACACCGATCAGGTTCGGCAGCATCATCAGACCATTGAAGGTATCGGACAGGTCCCATGCAAGGCCCAGCTTCATGGTGGCACCTACCATCACCATGCCCACGAACACGACCTTGTAGCCAACGCTGGCCTTCGTGCCAAAGAGATACTCAAAGGCCTTGGTGCCGTAGTGGCTCCAGCCCAGCACAGTGGAGTAGGCAAACAGCAGGATGGATACTGCAACGAACTTGGGCCCGTAGTGCCCGAACACGGTGGAGAATGCCTGCCCCACCAGTGCACTGCCCTGCACATCGGAGAGCATGTGTCCGGTTTCCAGATCCACAAAGCCAGTGGTCAGCACCACCAGCGCCGTAAGCGTACAGACCACGATGGTGTCAGCAAAGACCTCAAAGATGCCCCACATGCCCTGCTGCACCGGTTCCCGGACATTGGAGGACGAGTGCACCATGACCGATGAGCCAAGGCCCGCTTCGTTGGAGAATGCGCCGCGCTTGAAGCCCCATGTGATGGCCTGCGAGATGCCGTAGCCCAGAATACCGCCGCCCGCTGCAGGCAGTGCAAACGCACCCTTGAAGATGGCTGCAAATGCGGCAGGGATCGCCGTGAAATGTGCACCCACCACGATCAGCGCGCCTACAATGTACATGATCGCCATAACGGGGACGATCTTCTCTGTGACAGCCGCCACACGCTTCAGACCGCCCAGAATGACCAGAGCGGACAGAAGCACCAGCGCAACGCCTGTGACCACGTTCGGGATGTTGAACGCAGAGCTCATATTGCCTGCAATGGAGTTGATCTGGCTCATGTTGCCAATGCCGAAAGATGCCAGCACGCAGAAGCAGGAGAACAGGACCGCCAGCACCCGGCCCAGAGCCCTGCAGCCCTTCTTGGCCCCCAGACCGTCAGCCAGATAATACATGGCACCGCCGGACCACTCGCCCTTTTCGTTCTTACGGCGGTAGAAAATACCCAGAACATTCTCGGAGTAGTTGGTCATCATGCCGAGGATCGCCATGACCCACATCCAGAAGATGGCACCCGGGCCGCCGCTGATGATCGCCGTGGCAACACCCACGATGTTGCCCGTACCAATGGTGGCCGCAAGCGCCGTACAAAGGCTTTGGAACTGGCTGATGGCCATATCCTCTTTGTTCGTATGGGCCGTTACCTTTTTGTTGGTAAAGATGGCTCCAATGGTGTTTTTCATCCAGTGGCCAACGTGCCCGAACTGAAATCCGCCTGTCCGCACCGTCATGACCAGACCGGTGCCGAACAGCAGCGCCAGACCGATCGGCCCCCAGACCACTCCATTGACCGCGCTGTTGATGCTTGTGATGGTATCCAGCATCCTGATTTCCCCCTCTTGTTAAAAAATGCGGGCAGGAACCTTTCAAGGCTCTGCCCGCATGTCAGGATGCTTATTCCACACTCCGGTGCGCACCTCAGCAGGCAGTCACACCTTTGTGTCTGTTCGTTCTTGCCCCGTACCCTCTTGCGGATACGTTGCATACAGGGTATCATAAAATTTCCGCATACGCAAGATTTTCCGAAAAATGCAGGAATTTTCAGTTTGACCACGCCTGTGCTGAATTTTGTTATCGTATGACTTTTCATCGGTTATAATGCCACATCAAGCGCCATCATCAGCGCAAACCCCAGCACGATGCTCACCACACCGGCAGGCTCATCCTCTTCCACCGCCTGCGGGATCATCTCCTGCGCGGTCACGCACACCATGCAGCCTGCCGCCGCACTGAGCAGCCACGGCAGTGCAGCACCGACCTGCTCCGCAAGGGCGAAGGCCAGCAATGCGCCCAGCGGCTCCACCAGCCCGGACGCAGCGCCCGCCAGAAACGCCCGAAGCCGTGTACAGGAGCCATGGGCCAGCGGCAGACTGACCGCCGCACCTTCCGGGATATTCTGCAGGCCGATGCCAAGGCTCAGTGCCAGTGCCCCGCTGATGGCATCCGGCTCCCCGGTCGACGCCATGGCAGCGGCAAGCCCTGCCACCATGCCCTCGGGCAGATTGTGTAAGGTCACAGCCAGGATCATGCGGCCGCTGTGCCCTGCCCCGCCTGCCAGCAGCTGCCCGGCAAACTGCTCCACCTGCAAAAGGCCCACTGCGCCCAGTACGAGCCCTATCGCCGATGGGATCCACGCAGGCAGTGCCAGACCGCGTCCCCGCTCAATGGCGGGCAGCAAAAGGCTCCACACGCTGGCCGCCAGCATAATGCCTGCCGCCATGCCGCACAAAATGCGCTGTGTGCAGGGCCGGGCCTGCCGCCGCAGCAAAAACACCCCCGCTGCGCCCAATGTAGTGCACGCCGCCGGAAACAGCAGCACCCATGCAGTCAAGATCATCCGGTTCAAAACAGCATTCCCCCTTTGCCCGTTGTATGTGCGCAAAGGTAAAAAGGTGCAGAGCTGTCCGGAACGCCCTGAAAAAGCTTTCCCGTGCAATGCGTCGGCCGCATCCGCACCCGAGATTCTCTCAGCTTTATTTCTGTCCGGAGCAAAGTCTTATTCCGCAGGTTTTATCTGAACAAATTATACGACCCTTCCACCCTCATAAAAAGTTGTTCCAGCTCATCTGCCGTTTCTTTGCCTTCCGGTTCAATTTTGCCAAAAAGCCTTTGACTTTCGTCAACAAATTATAACAAAAGCGTAGATTTTCTTGAAGATATCACTTCTTTGCCCAAAAAGCTCTTGATTTTTCAA
Source organism: Faecalibacterium sp. HTF-F (assembly GCF_023347535.1). Taxonomy (NCBI): domain Bacteria; kingdom Bacillati; phylum Bacillota; class Clostridia; order Eubacteriales; family Oscillospiraceae; genus Faecalibacterium; species Faecalibacterium wellingii. Next base: position 1,239,417 of record NZ_CP094473.1, on the reverse strand, counting down.
ATAAAAAGACTAGAATATCTTCTTGCAGCAAGGCTCCTCCTGTGGGGCAGCTGCAAGAATACTTTTGCATGAAGCAAGGAGATTTTAGATATGAAACTCAAGAATGTTTGTGTTGCTGTTGTCGCTCTGGCTCTGGCTGTTGGCATGACTGCCTGCGGCGGTTCTGCTTCCTCCACTGCTGCATCCTCTTCCGAGGCTGCTTCTACCAGCACTTCTGTTGCTGCTGAGGCCGAGGAGGACGCTTCTTCCGCTGTTGCAGAGGAGAACGGTTCTTCTTCTGAGGCTGCATCCAGCGAGGCTGCTTCTTCTGAGGCCGCTTCCAGTGAGGCTGCTTCCAGCGAAGCTGCTTCTTCTGTTGCCGCATAATTCAGGCAGCACTCTTAGTTCAAGGAACGATCAAACCGGGCACGGAACTTTTTCTGTGCCCGGTTTTTTTGCAGCAAAAATGCGCCGGAAAGGTTTATTGGGAACCTCCCGGCGCATTTTTCAGGAGCTGCCATCCGAAGCAGGATGCCCCTCAGGCAGCGTGCAATGCTTATTCTTATATTCCCCAGAACAGGATCCCCAGTCCTGCAGAGAGCAGGATCATCCCAATGGGCGATGGTGCTTTGCCCTTTTTCCGGCGGCAAAGGGCATGCAGCCCCCACAGCAGCAGGAACACCACAATGGAACGGAGATCCGGTGCAATGCCTGCCTTGTCCGCTGCAAACCCGGCCAGCGTAGAAAGCGCCATGTTGACAGCAGTTGCCAGGATCATCGCCACCACACAGGGACGAACGCCGCCAAGAACTGCGTTGACTCCCGCATACTTCATCAGGTTCTGCAGCACCGATGCAACGAGCAGGATAATGACAAAGGACGGCAGCACCACGCCCAATGTCGCGCACAGCGCACCCCAGAAGCCGCCCTGTGAAGCACCGATGAAGGTGGCCATATTGATGGCCAGCGGGCCGGGTGTGGATTCCGACACGGCAATGAAGCTGAGAAATTCGCCTTCCGTCAGCCAGCCGTGTCCTAAGACCGTTTCCCGCACCAGCGAGATCATCCCGTAGCCGCCGCCGAAGGACAGCGCACCGATCACGAGGAAATTCCAGAAAAGTTCTACATAGATCACGGCTTCTTCTCCCCCTTCCGCAGCTGCTGTACTGCATACACCAGCAGCCCGGCCGCACCGCTGAACAGGATGTAAAAAATGGAAGAGAAGGACACTGCTGCAATGGAACAGCCCACCATCGCTGCCGCAACCGTGGTCAGGATGACGATATTGAAGACGCTGTGTTCCAGCTCCTTCAGCATCTTCAGTCCGGCGGAAAGGATCAGATAGATCACACACACCTGAATACCGTGGAACGCACTTGCCACCACCGAAAGGCGGAGGAACTGGTCAAAGAACAGCGAGATCAGATAAATGACCGCGAAGGACGGGAGACACACCGCCACCGTGGACGCCGCCGCGCCTGCCGCACCCTCGATCTTGTAGCCGATATAGGTGGCACTGTTCACCGCCACCGGGCCGGGCGTAGACTCCGCAATTGCCACCATGTCCAGAAATTCTTCTTTTGTCAACCACTTTTTCTCTTCCACAAATTCATTCTGCAGCAAAGCCACCATGGCATAGCCGCCGCCAAACGTGAACGCTCCAATTTTGAAAAACGTCCAGAAAAGCTCCTTTGTTTTCGACATAGCTTTCTCCTTTCTTGCACCTTATTATATCATTTTTTGTTTTCATATGATATACTTTAATGGAATATGCTGCTTTCTTTGGAAAAAGCAGAAAAAGGAGTTTAGGATATGAAAACAAAATTTGGTATCGTAGGCTGCGGATTTCTGGGCAACATTGTGGCCGATGCATGGAAGAACGGTCTTCTGCCGGACTACGAGCTGGTGGGCGTGACCAGCCGCACCCGTGCTTCGGCAGAAAAGACTGCCGAAACAGTGGGCTGTGCCGTGTGTGACGATGTGGATGCTCTGCTGGCGCTGGAGCCAGAGTACATCGTGGAGACCGCTTCGGTGGAGGCTGTGCGCGCCATGGCTGTGCCTGTGCTGAAAAAAGGCGTGAACCTGGTCATCATTTCCATTGGCGCGTTTGCAGACCTTGCCTTTTATGAGCAGGTCAAGGCCGCTGCCGCAGAGGGTGATGCCAAGGTGCATCTGGCAAGCGGTGCCATCGGCGGCTTTGATGTACTGCAGACCGTCACCCTGATGGCTCAGGCCCAGCAGCTGGCCGAGACCGCAGGCATCGAGACCCACACCGGCGCAAGGGGCTTCCGCAACACGCCCGTATGGGAGGAGCACCTGCTCACCGATACGGAAAAGACCACTGTGTTCACCGGCAATGCCAAGCAAGCCATTGCCACCTTCCCGCGCCGGGTCAACGTAGCCGTGGCCACCTCTCTGGCCACCACCGGCCCGGAGATCACCGGCGTGACCATGCATTCGGTCCCCGGCTGGGTGGGTGACGATCACCGCATCACTGCCGAGATCGAGGGTGTGAAGGCTGTGGTGGACATCTGCTCTTCCACCAGCGCCATTGCTGGCTGGAGTGTGGTTTCCCTGCTGCGCAATCTCGCTTCCCCTGTGTGTTTCTATTAAAAGGAGGATCTGCACATGTTCCATAAACTGGTAGCCATTGAGCCGGTCAGCCTGATCCCCTCCGCTGAACAGGAGCTGCATCAGTATGCAGAAGAGGTGACCCTGTACCGCGATATCCCGGCGGACGATGACGAGATCGTGCGGCGTATCGGGGATGCAGATGCCGCGCTTCTGAGCTATACCTCCCGCATGGGCAAAAGCGTGATCGAGCGCTGCCCGAATATCCGTTACATCGGCATGTGCTGCAGTCTGTACTCGGAGGAGAGCGCCAACGTAGATATCGCCTATGCCCGCACCCGCAGCATCAAAGTGCTGGGCATCCGGGACTACGGCGACCGCGGCGTTGTGGAGTACGTTCTGCACGAGCTCATCGGCATCCTGCACGGTTTTGGAATGCCCATGCTGCGGGACGAGCCTGTGGAGATCACCGGGCTGAAGGTCGGCATCGTCGGGCTGGGTGTGTCCGGCAAAATGATCGCCGATGCGCTGCAGTTTATGGGTGCCGACATTGCCTATTACAGCCGCACCCGCAAGTCCGATGCCGAAGCCTCCGGCATGGCCTACAAGCCGCTGGCACAGCTGCTGACCGAGAGCGAGGTGGTGTTCACCTGCCTGAACAAAAACGTCCTGCTGCTGGGCAAAGACGAATTTGCGCAGCTGGGCGAGGGAAAGGTGCTGTTCAACACCTCCATCGGTCCGGGCTTTGACTCGGCCGCACTGGAAGATTGGCTCACTCTGCCAGGCACCCATTTCTTCTGCGATACCCGCGCCGCTGCAGGCCCGGTGGGCGAGGGCTTTTTTGAACGCGAGAACGTACACTGCGCCAATGTTTCCGCCGGGCGCACCAAGCAGGCCTTTGTGCTGCTGAGCCAGAAGGTGCTGGCAAATATCCGCACTGCTCTGGGAGAATGATATAAAAAGGGAACGCTTCCCGGCCGTGAGAAGCGTTCCCTTTTAGGCTTTATTCAAAATTGTTGTGATCTCTTCCAGATTCGCCGCAAATCGGATGCCCCGCTGGCGCTGCGGCGTGGAAAGCCCCTTCTCGATCATTTTGTCCAGCAGTGCCTTCAGGCTGTCGTAGTAGCCGTTCAGATCATAAAGGATGCAGGGCGCATCCAACTGACCCAGCGAGACCCGGGACATCACTTCTGCAATTTCTTCCAGCGTGCCGGTGCCGCCGGGGAATGCGATAAAGGCATCCCCCAGCTCGATCATCTTCGTCTTGCGCTCAGCCATGTCTCTGGTAACGATCAATTCGGTCAGGCCATCATGCTGCAGCTCCTGCTGAATAAAAAACTGCGGCTCTACACCGGTCACGGTGCCGCCCGCATCCAGTGCGCTCTGCGCCAGCAGGCCCATCAGACCGCTGCGGGAACCGCCGTATACAAGGTGATGCCCGTTTGCGCCGATCCAGCTGCCCAGCTCCCGGACAGCCGCTGCCAATGCCGGATCGCTGCCTTCATTTGCCCCAAGATAGACTGTAATGTTCATGGTGTTTCCCCTTTTTGTTTTTTCTCATTTTACCACGTTCGCTACGCTTTGCAAAGCCCGGCACTACTTGCAAATAAAGCTGCACTGTGGTATGCTTGTGCACAGAAAAGGGAGCTTGCAAAAGCAGGCTGAGAGTGGGCTGTCTGCCCAGACCTGTGACCTGATTTGGATAATGCCAACGTAGGGAGATACCACTGCTTCAGCATGCGGAAATGTCTCCTTGTGGGCATTTCCGCATTTTGATGCAAAGGAAGTTATTGCTATGAAAACCGCATTGACCATTGCCGGCAGCGATTCCAGCGGCGGTGCCGGCATTCAGGCCGATATCAAGACCATGACCGCCAACGGCGTGTATGCCATGAGCGCCATCACCGCCCTGACCGCCCAGAACACCACCGGTGTTACCGGCATTTTTGAAGCCACCCCGGAATTTCTGGCGCAGGAGATCGACGCCATTTTTACCGACATCTACCCGGACGCCGTCAAGATCGGCATGGTATCCTCGGCTGAGCTGATCGGGGTAATTGCTGAGAAGCTGCGCAGCTATGATGCAAAGCATATCGTGGTGGATCCCGTGATGGTAGCCACCTCCGGTTCCAAGCTGCTGCGGGATGACGCCGTGCAGGCACTGACCGAAAAGCTGCTGCCCATGGCAGAGGTCGTCACCCCCAATATCCCGGAGGCCGAGATCCTCTCCGGCATGAAGATCACCGACGCGGCAGGCATGGAAGCTGCCGCACAGCGCATCAGTGAAAAATATCACTGCGCCGTGCTGTGCAAGGGCGGCCACCAGATCAATGACGCCGACGACCTGCTGTGGCGGAACGGCTGCGGCAAGTGGTTCCGGGGCAGACGCATTGACAACCCCAATACGCACGGCACCGGCTGCACCCTGTCCAGCGCCATTGCATCCAATCTGGCAAAGGGCTATGATCTGGATACTTCTGTGGAGCGGGCAAAAGCCTATATTTCCGGCTGTCTTTCTGCCATGCTGGATCTGGGCCATGGCTCCGGCCCCATGAACCACATGTTTGCACTGAAGGGAGAATTTGTTGGTGAGTGAGCAGTCTTTTGTGCAGCAGCTGGTACAGGAAAGCCTGCCCGTGTGGGAGCAGTGCCTGCATTCGGAATTTCTGGAAAGACTTGCGGACGGCACGCTGGACGAAGCCTGCTTTAAGGGCTACATTGTAGAGGACAGCCTTTACCTGCGGGAATATGCCAAGGTGTTCGCATGGGGCATGACCAAGGCGGCAGATATGCAGACCATCCGCACCTACTATTCCCTGCTGTCCTTCGTAAACGAGAACGAGGACGCCGAACGCCTGCGCTGCCTGAGGCAGTTCGGGCTGACCGATGAGGGCATCCAGAGCCTGCCGCTGCGGCCGGAGAACCGCGCCTATGTGGACTACATGATCGACACCGCCAGAAA